>JBFYYO010000105.1:0-12060 GCA_041310025.1 Syntrophobacterales bacterium | reverse complement strand
CAAATGGATAAATCTCTCTGTCTCACTAAAAGTAACCTAAACAGAGAGCGAAGGCTCAGTAAATTGCTGCGAAATGTGACAAAGTAGAACTAACCTTCTCATGCTCTTCTGGGTTGCTCCTTTCCACATCCAGTATCTGAGGGATGGGCTGGATGTGGGGGGCAACGACCCAGCAGAAATGACCGGGCTCGATAACCTTGGTTGAGACAGGGACGTAATACGGCTCATACAAGTCAACAATGCTCATTCAAGCTCAATCCTTGCCTCCCCTGACATGCCAGGCTGAAGGTCTTCACTCTCCATACCGGCAAGTGCTTCAAAATAAGCGTCATCATACAATTCGGAGGCAAGGCTACGCTGCTCTTGAGTCTGTCTTGCCCTTGCCAGCGTCATCTGTTCCACTAAGGAACGAATGTGACTCTTCGCGGTCTCCTTCTCTTCCTTGGTCAGTCTTCGGAGTGGCCTGAGCGGACTGATCTTCATGGGTCTTACCCGCGCGAAATCGAGCCGGTCGCCTTTCCTCACCTGTTCCATCGGTTCTGTCTCAAAATAAACATAGTCCAGCAGTGCCTGTGTATCGTCTCCAAACCTGCGTATGTCTGCCTGCAGAGGATAAAGCAAAACAATTGGGAGATGTTCAGCAATGAGCTCTGCGCCTTTGTCCCTGCATGAAAACAGGCTGTATTCCTTGTCAACAAATTTGCTCTCATAGGATTCTCGACATATCGTCCTTTCACTCGCCAGGGTGTCAATTTCGCGCATAACCTCGCCACAGTATGGCCCGTAATAGATGAAGGCCCAAGGCAACCCTGTGTATGTCTCGCCGGCATTACGACGAGCAAAATGGACATCGGCCAGATACACGAATTTCACCAGCCTGACAGTTGTCAGCTTGATATCACGGCTTGTAGCGTACCAGACGATGTATCTGATGAGATCAGCAACCCGAGATGAGAGCATCGTTTTTTTATATTCTCCCGCCTTTCTTCTCCACACTTCTTCTTCAAGTTTATCATGTTTGCACCGTGCCTGTCCAAAAAAGCAGAAGGCCTGGACACAATCCAAGAAACCTGCTTCTCATTCCCTGGTCCGGTCCCCTCAACGTGGTCTTCTGTCTTCCTGCTGAAATTAAAGCAAATATCGTGACAAACAATGCCATGCCGAAGGTTGCGCCTTCGTCATGAACGAACCGGGACCACTTTTCCGAAGGGGCGCACGGCTTCCGCCTATTCTTTGTTCTGTGGGGACAAGGTGGGGACATTCGGAAAAGTGGGGACAAAGTGGGGACAAATCCACCCATTGAGTCACAGCAGGGCATTCTCACTCACTCTAAACTGGTGCCTGGGGCGGGAATCGAACCCGCACGGGGGCAAGCCCCAAGGGATTTTAAGTCCCTTGTGTCTACCGGTTCCACCACCCAGGCGTTATTCCACGACCAATCTTCTAGCACAGGCAATCGAGAGGACTCAAGGGAAAACAAGGGTGCGCAAAGCAGGTCATTTAATGATTACAATCTGTTAGGAGCTGCATGGCGAGCCCGATAGCTTCACCTTCGTCTTGGCGCGCGGGCGGAGGTTGTAGCAAGAAGCATCCCATGCCTATGCCATTGGCACGAGGCCTGAATTGAAGGCCGCCGTGAAAAACTTTCTGAGCAAACCTGCGATCGGCATCATGCCAGTTGAGGCTGTTCGAAGGTCTTCAAGGGCATCTCATCCGGCCTGCGTTCGTCCCGGGTTACCGTGGGGATCAGGTGCTGAGGCTCTCCGAGCTCGAAGTCTCCCTTTTCTATGGCCTGCTTGAGGATACCGGCGATTTCTCGAGCCCGCACATAGCTCGACAGAGGAACGGTCGCGACCTCCTTGCCCTCCACCATGATGGAGCCCGAACGGAGTTGAGCGTAGTTCACCTCGCAGAGAGGGTCCGTTCGGTTGAAGCTGTAGTCCTTGACCTGTGTCACGATATCTTCGTCGGAAACTCCGGTGCTCATCGCCAGGTCTTCATCCAGGATCGGAATGGGGATCCCGATCCCAAGGGCCAGTGAGCAGCCGTATCCCTGCAGGCTGACCCCGATGAGCCAGCGCGGATGCATCTGCTTGAGGTCCCCCAGCACCATGAGGGTTCCGGCTGGCGCTCTCGGAACCCCGTTGGGCAAGCGGGGAATATTCGGATTGTGCTGGGAGCCCTGCCAGATGATGTAACCTTTAGCGCCGGCCAGGAAGATGCGCGTGCCCAGTCCCAGAGTTCGGTAGAAGGGATCGTTCAGGAGCGGGCTGAGCTGTCCGGAGGTGGAGTAGTTGGCGTTGCCCAGCCGCGGCTTCAGGGTTCCCATGTAGGTGTAGATGGTCCTGCCTGACAGATTGACGGCGCAGTTGTAGTTCTGGTAGGCATTCCGGGGGTTGCACAGGACGGCGTACGGCAGATCATCGAGCGTTACCGACATTTCCACGGAGCGGTTGGGATAGCAGTCCGTCCCGTAAGCCTCTGCCCTGAGGGTCACCGATTTCCCCGCCACCAGATCGTGCAGGACGTGTCCTCCCCCGTAATCGAAGGAGCCCGGCCGGACTTTGTTCAATGGGTCGTCGTGTGTCGGTTCGGTTGCACCGATGTAAATGTCCACCGCGGCCAGGCCTCCGTAGGCCGGCACATCGTTCAGGTGCACCTTGGAAGCCTTGATGGGGGGCTGTGTGTGGCCGAAATTGATGAACGCGCCCGACGAGCACATGGGGGCGAAGGTCCCTGTCGTCACGACGTCCACGTCGCGTGCCGCCTGGGCGGGACCCTTCTTCTTCACGATTCCGACCATCTCCTCGGCCGTGACGACGACCGCCTGGCCCTTTCGGATCTTTTCATTGATTTCCTGGTAGGTTTTGCTCAATGCCCCATTCCTCGTTCCTGTCAATCAAGCAAGCGGTGGCTTCTCAACAGATTTCATGTTCTGCGGAAGGTCACGCGTTTGGCGGTCGCACGTTCAAACGGTTCATGATTCCCGCACAGGCGGCAGATATGGCTCCAAAGCGCTTCGAAGTCTTTCCGGCAGGCTCCGCGAATGCCAGCTTTTGTCGATGGTGACGATGGTCGCCTGGCCTTTGGCCACCAGGTCTCCGGTCTGAGCGTGATAGAAGTGGAACCCGAAGGTCACCGCCTTGCTCTTGGCCTGGATGACGAACACAGCCAGCCGCAGCGTGTCCCCATACCACACGGGACGGTAGAAATCGCATGCGGCTCCCGCCACCGGCAATCCGTATCCCTCCTCCTGATTCCGGAACATCTCGTGCGGGGGGAGCCCCACGGCACGCATGAACTCCTCGATTCCATGATGGCAATAGCGAAAATAAGATGCGAAATACACGACACCGTAAGGGTCCGTATCTCCAAACCGGATCGCGACGGGGATTTCCACGCACTTCCCGGGAACGGCAGCGGGCTGTTCTTGGTTCACGGCATCCTCCTCATTGGTCGGCGTTCCAAGCAGTGTTCAGATTTGACGGATTATAGTGAATCAAACGCGGCCTTACAAGGTCTTCGCCGTCGGTGCCTCCCGGGCGGATCCGCCTCCATGGGAGTCATGGCCTGCGGGAGTGGATCATCGGGCCCCAGCACCTCAGGGAGTGACGGGGAAGTTCACCACCTGGACCTCTACCTCGTGCACCTCGTCCGGAGCCAGGTCGTTTTCGACGATCAGGGGAGTCGACTGCCTCGTTCCAGGCCGAACGTTCTCCAGTATCGGGATCAGAGCCAGGCTGAACCCGGCCCGGTCCGAAAGGGGCTCCTGGACTACCCGGACGAGCCGATGATCGTAGGTGAGCTTCTTGATCTCGAAAGGTCTGCCCCGCGTGCTGATGACCTGAATGCGCCCCGTGCGCTCCGGTTCGGATGCCTGCAGTTTTCCTATGAACACTGAAAGGGGCGTGACCTGCAATTCGCCCTCTATGGCCCCGTTCACCCGGACGACGATTTCCCCCTTCTGGGGGAGGTCGGTGGTGAGCTTGATGAACCCTCCATAAGTGCCAACTCTCAGGAGATTAGCCGTCTCCAGCCGGTACCTCCTCCCCGCTTCCAGCGTCTGCAGCCCGTAGCGGATCTTTCCGTCCAGATTGCTCTCCATCTTCACGATGCGGAACGGCTGTGCGGTGGCGGCCAGCTCGATGACGTTCGCACTGACTTCATCGGGGCGTCCCTTGAAATAGACGCTGGTCGAAGGGGTGACGGCGATGAGGCTCCTGACCTTTCCGCGCATGACCAGGGAGACCTTTCGGCCCGTCGGATCGTTGCTTTCCACAGTGGCGGTCTTGGTCACATCTCCCTGGAATCCGCTGAGCGTCAGCTTGAGCGTGATCTTTCCCTCGCCTCCGGGAGGGATCGCCCGGTCGAAGCGGGCGACGGTGCACCCTCAGTCCCGGCTGACCTTCCGGATCTCCAGGGTGGCGTTCCCCGTGTTCCTCACGATGAAATCGTGCTCCACCACGGCTCCCTCCATGACCTCTCCGAAGTCGTAACTGGTGGACGGGAGGCTCAGGGAGGGCTTTGCGGGTGACCCGACATCCGCGGCCGGGAGGGGGAGCGCGTGAGCCGTCAGAATGCACCAGCACCCCATCACGGAGAGGGCTACCCTCTTCAAATAAAGAAACTGCATGGTTTTCATCCTTTGCATCTGCGAGTTGATTACACGGCCCGCAGGCCACCCTCCATCAAATCAGAGTTTGCATCGGCTGTCCACAGCGGAACCCAATGTGAGCAGATAGACGTTGGCTTTTCGCTGCCATCCAGAGGACGGAACCGCCTGCATTGCAGAGCCATGCTCCCGCCATGTCCTGCGGATGTGTCATAACCTATTATAAATATTGCATGAATGTCTCCTGGCCGGGAGTTGCTCCCTCGATTCATTTCGTCGTCTGAATCCGGACAGGATCTGAATCCATGATATTAGATCATGGCTGCTTTAATGACTGGCCTATCGTCCTCAGATGAGTTAGACGAAAAAAGCGATGACCCGCATTGGCGCCAATGGCCTTGGCTGCCGGAACCCTGGCCGGTTCCCGACCGGCCTCCCTCTCCAGTTCAACTATTCCAGAAAGAGGTTGCACAATGACTCAGGACGATGCGCGAACAACCGAGGCCGGAACCCCGGAGCGAGAGACCCAGGCCCGTAATCCCTATATCCTGAACTTCTGCAGGGTCCTCGTTGAGAAGAGGGGGGAGCAGCACGAACCGGAGGAGTTGGAGAATGTCCTCGAGAAGATGTATATGCTCTATGAGTATATGCTCGGGTACAACGTGGTCAACAGCCTCCCCGAAGACGTTCGAAGCCGCTACCTGGCCCTGGCGGAAGACCTCGGCTCGCTCTCCTACGAGAAGATTTCTGAGGCTTTCGGTGCCCACGTCCCCAACTATGGGCAGATCATGAAAGATACGATGAAGCAATTCGCCGAGCTCTACATGAGGAATGGGTCTCTCGATCCCAAAGACTACCCCATGCAAAGGTGAAAGGTCATGCCTGAAGACCAAACCGTCTGTCCCCACTGCGGAGTGAAGATGAAAAAGTGGAGGGCTCCACCCCTGTCCACGTGGAGTGCCGAGCTCTTCTTCGTATGCTTCAACGATGAATGCTCCTACTACCGAAGGGGATGGAAGGGGCTGGAGGAGGGTACGGGGACCGGCTGCTCCTACCTTCACCATTTCGATCCGGAAGGGATGAGCGGGAGCCTGGTCGTGGCGTTCAATCCCGTTTCGATGAAAAGGCCGTGGTCAGGCGAGGCGGCTCGCCCAATGCTATACTGGATTTTTCACCGCAAAGGCGCCAAGGTCGCGAAGGGTCCATTTCTATCTTTCTTTGCGTGCTTCGCGCCTTTGCGGTGAATCAAGAAAAGAAGGATCCAATCCCTAATCAGTTTAACCCAGCTGGTTCAGATCTCTCAGCTCTGCCCGAATGTACTGAAACGCGAGGCGAAGGAGGGCTTCGTCGTTTTGAAGGGCCTCCTGCAGCACCTCATCCTCCAGTTCGTAAAGGGATCGGAAGCGGTCCTCCTGGATCATGTCGGCGAATCGATCGATGTCGTAGGCCATGAGAAGAAGCTGGCCCAGTCCCCCGCCGAACGAGCCGCCCGACTGAGTGTCTTGCGGCATGACCGAGTGCAATTCGCTGTCCATCTCCGCATAGGCATCGTCGATGCCCTGGTTCCGCAACCACTCACCCACATTCCAGGATGTTTTCTCTCCCAGTCCCAGGCAGCGATCTTTTCCAATCATCCTCCGGTACTCGCCGGGCCGGCCCGCAACATCCAGGGGGTACATCCTGCAGGCCCAGGGCCGGTTCTCGTACACGGAACAGCCATCCTCGGTGACCAGCTTGCACCGGAGGGTGTCCGGGTCCATCAGGAGATGAAATATGGGGAGCTTCAGGGGGCCTGCCGGGAACGACCGCGTATATTCGGCCAGAACCTCTCCGGAGCTGATCCCCAGGGCGCGGCGCAGGCGAAGGATGTCGTAAGGTGTCAGGTAGATGTTGACGTCCCTGCAGCACTGGGTGAAACAGGGCAGGTTTCCATGACAGGCAAAGGTGAAGGTGCTGTCAGGATTCAGAATCTCTTCTTCCGATTGTCGGGCTTCGTTGGCGTTCATCACCGTTCCCTGCTGATCACTTACTGATCAAGGTTTCCGAGGTGTTCTTGAAGCTTGGGCTATATTCCTTGAAACGAAAGGGTTGCATCGCCCCCCGAAGGGAGGCCGACGCAACCCCGTCGGACGATTCTCGAGATCGCAGACCCCGGGCTAAGGCAAAGCGGCGGCCAACATCTCCGAGAGCTCGTTGATCTCCAGAACTTCCTGCTTCTCGAGACTGCTGCACGCATCGGTCAGCATGTTGAGACAATACGGGCAGGAAGTCGTCAGCACACTGGCTCCCCTGTCGATGGCATCCGTAACCCTGAGCTCGCCGAAGCGCTCGCCCATGGGCACTTCCGCCCAGATACGCCCACCGCCGCCGGCGCAGCACAGGCTCAACTCGCGATGACGACCCAGCTCAACGGCTTCAACCCCCTGGATGCTTCCCAGCAGCTGGCGCGGGGCGTCGTAAATGCCGCTGTGACGCCCCAGATAGCACGGGTCATGGAAGGCGACGTTCTTTCCGAGGTCCTTGGGGAAGGCAAGCTTTCCCTCGTTCAGCAACTGGCTGAGCAGCTCGGTATAGTGAATCACCTCCCATTCGCCGCCCATTTCGGGATACTCGTTCTTGAACGTCCAGAGGCAGTGGGGGGAGGTCGTGATGATCTTTTTGACGCCTT
The DNA here is from genome assembly GCA_041310025.1 of Syntrophobacterales bacterium. Lineage (GTDB taxonomy): Bacteria > Desulfobacterota > Syntrophobacteria > Syntrophobacterales > Syntrophobacteraceae > JALOOX01. The sequence goes on along the minus strand of JBFYYO010000105.1, from coordinate 4,780 downwards.
TGCCGTTGAACAGCTCGATGTTGGACTGGGCCAGCTTCTGGAAAAGCTCCTCATCTCCCAGTTTCCGCATGCTCTCGCCGCAACAGCTTTCTTCGGCGCCAATGACTCCGAAGCTCACCCCCGCGTGCTGGAGCAGCTTCGCAATGCTCTTGGCCACCTTGGTGCTGCGGGGATCATAACAGGAATGGCAACAGACGAAGAGGAAATACTCGGTATCGGGCCCGAACTGCGGAATGTTCAGGCCTTCCTGCCAGGCCGTACGATTCTCGCGGGCTCCCGACCAGGGGTTCCCGTTGGCATGGGCGCTGCCCAGAATCGGGCGCAGATTGGCGGGGACCATGCCGCCCCCCACGATGCTCGCCCGCATGCCCCGCACGTTGTCGACGATCTTGACGCCCCGGGGACAGTTGGTCTGGCACATGCTGCAGGTGGAGCAGGCGAAGAGCACCATCTCGTCCTCAAAGCCCTCCATCCCCATCTGCCCCAGCCGCTGCATGTGGCGGATGTTGAAGCTTTCACTGGTTTCGCCGGGCACCAGCCGCCAGGGGCAGAGGTTCGTGCACAGGCCGCACTGCATGCACCAGTTGACGGTCTCGGCGCCCATCTCCACGATATATTCCCGCATTTCGAGAGAAACAGCTTTCGGTTCCATGGGTGGTCTGACTCCTTCTTGAAGCGTGCTGCGAATTCATCCAATGACCCGGGTGGATGCCATCCTTAGAATCCCTTGTAAGGGTTGGGGCCCAGTGCCTCGACCTTGGATGCAAAGGCATCCAGGATCTCGGGCAGCCTGGAATAATCCGCTATGGAGAGCTGCTCGAGACCGACGCGCTCCGATTCCAGCCGCAGCCGGTTCAGGGTTTCCTGGATTTTGGTCATCCGGATGTTCGCCAGCTCACTCCCCTTGATGAAATGGCACTGATAATCGTCCCCGTGTTTGCAGCCCAGCAGCAGAATGCCGTCGATCCCCTTGGAGAGGGCGTCTGCAATCCAGACCAGGTTCATGGAGCCCAGGCAGCGCACGGGGATGATCCGCATCCACGCATTGTAATTGAGGCGCCGGATTCCGGCCATATCCAGGGCCGGGTAGGCGTCGTTTTCGCAGGCCAGGACTATGAGCCTCGGCTTCTCGTCGTATTCATCGGGGACATTGATGCTCTTGATGACGTTGCCGATCATCGCCACCGAGTAGTTCTTGAAGGAGATGATCCGCTCGGGGCAAGCGCCCATGCACACACCGCAGCGTCGACACCGGGTGGGATTGGGGATGGGGTTGGCCTTCTCGTCCTCGTTGATGGCTCCGAACGGGCATTCCTCCGTGCAACGCTTGCACTGCGTGCAACGCTGCATGAAGAATTCAGGGTAGCTCATATCCCCGGCGCGCGGGTGAACCGCCTTGCCCTGGGAGACCATCTCGACGCACTGGATGGCTTTGAGGGCTGCCCCCGTCCCGTCTTCAACGGCCGCGGCATAGTCCATGGGTGCCCTCACGGTGCCTGCCGGATAAATGCCGGTCCGCCGGGACTCGTAGGGGAAGCAGATGAAGTGGGAATCGGGAAAGCCGTACTTCAGGGCGGGCAATTCAGGGCCCTGCCGATACTGGAGGTTGAGAATGTTCGAGACCAGGATCGTGTCCGTGGGGACTTCGGCCTCCTCCTCGCCCTCTTTGGGGGCCTGGGCCTTGAAGGGCTCCCCGAGGGCCGATGTGGAAACCATGCCGTTGGCGAGCACCACCAAGTCCACGCTTTCGGACATCATGGGGGATCGGGTCAGCTCGTCGTCGGCGGCGATGACCAGGCTCCCCGAGCCGTCGTCTTCCACACCCGTGATCTTTCCCCGAACGAAGAAGACGCCGTCTTTCTGCAGCTGCTTGTAAAGCAGCTCGTAATGGCCGTGAGCCCGCATATCCTTATAGAAGATGTAGACGGGGGTGTCGGGATTGGCCTCTTTGAAGTACTTCGCCTGTTTGAGGGATTCGACGCAGCAGGCTGCCGAACAATAGGGCAAATGCTCGGGGTCCCGTGAGCCGGCGCACAGAATGAAGGCCACACTGGATACGGGCTGACCGTTGGAGGGACGGGTGACATTTGCTGCCTTGAACATGAGCTCCAGCTGGGACGCCGTGATCACGTCGGGCGAGGTGCCGTATCCCAGGTGAGCGAGCTTCGCCGCCTCGTAGGGAACCGCTCCCGTGGCCATCACGATGGCCCCCACGCGCTCGGAGACCTGGCTTCCATTCTGCTGCACCTGCACGTCGAAAAGACAGGGGGCTCCGGCGATGCTCGCCACCTGAGCGCCGGTGTACACGGTGATCTTGGGGTTGCCGGCGACTGCTTCGGCGAGGGTTGCCAGGGTGTTCTCCTGGAGCTCCTCGTAGGGAGGTCTGCTGGGCGGCAGTTTAAGGACATCCTTCAGATAGCCGCCGAGCTCACCGGCTTTTTCAACCAGGACGGCTTCATAGCCCGCCTTGGCCGCCTCGACTGCCGCCGTCATCCCGGTGAGCCCGCCACCGACCACGAGAATCCTCTTGCTCATGTCTTCCGCCTCGAACGGGGTCAGCGGCTGCATCTCGTTGGCCTTGGTGATGCCCATGCGCAGCTGATCCTCCGCCAGCATCTGGGTGTCTTCGTCTCCGGCGGGGTGACACCAGGCCACCTGCTCCCGCAGATTGACGCGCTCGACGACCTTGTCGAGCTCGAAGGTGAACGCGTCGGTCATGACGCGGGGCGAGCATGCAGCGATGACCAGCGTGTCGATGCCGGCCCCGTCGATGTCCTGGCGCATCAACGACAAACCCTCAGCGCTGCAGAGGATGGGAGACAGCTTGCAGCTCGCCACTTTGAACTCCGAGGTCGCCAAATTGCTCAACGCGTCTGCATCGAGCGCATCACCGATCCCGCAACCCGTGCAAATATAGACACCTGTCTTCTTATCCATCGAATTACCTCCTCCACGTCGCCTGAATAGCCTTGAGAGCTGCAGCTGTCCCATCCTGAACACTGGTGGCCACATCCACCGGTTTTCGGGTGCATCCGGCTCCGATGATTCCTGAGGCAGGCTGCTCGTTCAGGATGAATCCATGTTCATCGTAAGCCACGTCTGCGGGGACTTTTTCTTGTGAGGAGTTGGGCACCATGCCGGTGGCCAGGACCACGAGATCATATTGATCCCTGAGGATCTTGCCCGTGGCCTGATCCTCCACCTGAACAGTGACCAGGCCCGTTGCCGGGTCCTCGGTGATCTCGCCGGCTTTGCCCTTGATGAGGGTCACCCGGTCGTCGGACTGCACCCTGGTGAAGAAATCCTCGTATTTGCCGAGAGCCCGGATGTCGATGAAATAAATGGTGGCCGTGGCATCCGGGACCTGGTCCAGGACATAGGTGGCTTGCTTGAGGGACGCCAGGCAGCAGATGCCCGAGCAGTAGGGCAGGTGGTTCTCGTCACGGGAGCCGGCACATTGGATGAACGCAACTTTCTTGGCCTGGGCGCTGTCCGATGGGCGAGTGATCCTTCCCTGGGTCGGGCCGCTGAGGGAGGCCAACCGCTCCATCATGACGTTGCTGATCACGTTGTGATTCTTTCCAAAGCCGTAATAGAGGATATTTTCCGCCTCGTAGGGCTTCCAGCCCGTGGCCCAGACGATGGCCCCGACCTTCAGGTCGAACTGCTGGGGCTGCATGGTCAGATCGACGGCGTCATAGCCACAGGATGCCTTGATTTTTTCCGCTTCCTCGGTACCGATCACCTCAGGGGCGATGATATATCTCATGGGGAAGGCGAATTCATGGGGAAGGTATGCAGCCTTCACCTTGTCGAGGCCATAGTTGAATTCATTGGGAATTTCCGTGGAGGCCGCTTCGGCGCAGGCCCCGCATCCCGTGCACTTCTCATTGACGTAGCGGGGCTGAAGCGTGATCGTCACATCGAAGCTGCCCGCTTCTCCCTTGATCTTCTCCACTTGAGCCATCGTGAAAAAACGGATGAGAGGATTGTTCTTGATCCGGCGAAAATTGATCTCCAACCCGCAGCTCGGCGGGCACAGCTTGGGGAAGTACTTGTTCATGCGGGCCACCCTGCCGCCGAGATAGGGCTCCCTCTCCACCATGTAGACCTGGAAGCCCGCTTCGGCAGCTTCCAGAGCAGCGCTCAAGCCGCACATGCCGCTCCCCACCACAAGAATGCTCCGGTTTACGTCAAGCGCATCAGACATAGAATTTCCTCCGTGCTGAATTTTGTGATCCCCTGCACATCGCACCGTCTTCAGACCTTCCCCGCTCCTAAAACGCGCACGAGCGCGGGTCATTCCAGAAATTTCTATTGCTAACCCAATTATGGAAGTGTTTGCAACTCAAAATTCCGTGAAACCGCCATGAACGCCTTTGGGTGCAATCGCCGGCCTGTAAGTCCCCGGGAATTCTGGCCTCCGTTGATCGCTTTCAGCCCTGGGTGTGATTATTCAGTGTATAATGAAGATGGCGAAGAGTTCTGGAAGGCCAGAAAACGAGAGTGGATACACCGCGAGCTCCTGAGTCGCAGCGGGTTCGGCTGCCTGATGTTTCCGAAGTCGTCGCGGGCACGGAAGGCCGGGATGCTTATCCTCTTCAGAAGCGCCGGTTATGGGTCTATGTTGGGGAAATGAAGAGATGGGAGCTCAGGTAGTCGTGCTTCCGCATATCGAAAAGGGTGCAGATCTTTTGGAACAACGATCAGAAGCGAACCCGGAGGGTTCAAAGCCATTAGCCGGTGGTTGAGTCCGCGATAGCGGGTGATACCACCGGGA
>JBFYYO010000104.1:0-12087 GCA_041310025.1 Syntrophobacterales bacterium | reverse complement strand
CTGAAAGGGATGATCAGCGTATTCCCAGCGTTGGCGAATCGGAAACGCTCCGTCATGGGAAGGACTTCCTCCCCCGACTGGATGGCTTCGATCTCAACCTCAGACAGTTCCTCATTCTGACTCACTTCCAGGTAGGCCGGGGTGATGGGCTGCTGATCCAGGTCCCTGATTCTCTCCAGGAGGGAGGCATCGAAAAAGCCCACCACGCGAAACTCCATCCCGTGGATGCGAACGGTCGGGCTCAGGTCTTTCCCGGGGTCAAACCCCACCTGCTGAGCCATGCCGAGGGGCATGAGAACCGCGTCCTCCTCTCCGGCTTCAAACCATCGCCCGTGGGTCACCACCCTGCGGAAGGGCTCCGGCGCCTGGTGGTCCATCCCCAGTATGCCCTCGACGGGTGCGTAGCGACTCGGTCCATGCACGCGTGTCAGGATTCGATCTCCGCGCTCGACGGGCTCGATCCAGCCACGGGGCGACACGACGACCTCTCCCGCAAACCGGGTGGACATGTCCTCGAGGAGCATGTTCGTCAACGGCAGGCGGTACGGGTGCCTGAGCATGATTCCCGCATACGGGGTGTCCTCGGAGAGGCGGGTGAGGGCCGGCTTGTGAAGCGTTTTGACGTTGGTGAACGACATGACCGTGAAAGTCAGGATGATCAGCGTGATGCACGTCAGTCCCGTTCTCAGCTTGCGTCGATTGAGGTTGGAGACGCCGATGGAAAACCCGGCCCCGAAGGACTGCCATTTGCTCACCTGGGGAGTCTTCAGGCGTGCTGTCCGACTGTGCATTTCGGCCATTTCACGCTCAAAGCGCATGAAAAGGATCCAGCTCACCAGCACGGAGAGGCCGACGATAAAGAAGGCGATGATGACCACCATCGGACTGTAGGTCAGCTGAAAAGCCGGGTGGAGGCTCTGAATGATGAGGATGGTGATCATGAGAATGATAAAGAAAGCCACGATCTGCTGATACACGCCCCGAAAGGCGAAGAGGTAACGTTCCATGCAGAAAGCGAAGGGAACGAACAAGGCAATGAAGAACATGACCCCGGTGAGGACATCCCGCTGGGTGCGCTCGATCTCGCTGTAGACCGAATCCAGGCGAGCCCACGCTTCCACGATGCTCTCCCAGAACTGCGAGAACCGGTGGTCTTCGATGGCTTTCCGGGCTCTTTCCAGCCCGTCTGCCGACTCCTTGTAAAGTGACTCCAAATGAACGTTCATGATGCCGTGCTGGGTGAGGTTGGCCAGCCGACCTCCCAGCAGACGGTGAAGATCCTGTGCCACCTGGTAGGGGGCCAGCGGAATGGTTCCGGGGGAACCGATGAGAAACCCCTCGCCGTTTGGAGATTCGGGGCTGCCGTTGAGGAGGAAGAGCTCCTTGTTGAGGAGCGATTCCGCCATGATGAGCTTGAAGCGGGTCCCTTTCTCGAGGAACACCGAGATGGCCATGGTGTCGCGTCCATCCACCCGGCTGTACCAGTACCTCAGGGGCGGCGCTTCAGTGGCGGCATCCAGGATGTCCACCTTGGTGAGGTGCCCCATATTCCGCGGGTTGAACGCCCCCACCACATCGGTCTGCTCGCAGCGGAACATGACCAGCGACGTGCTGGCGAGGTCCGTTTTGACCTTGATGCGGTAGTTGACCTTTCCCGTCTGCACCTTGTCTGCGGTCCAACCCACGCGACCCGTTACGGGATTGATTCCGTAAGGCTCCAGGATGATCTTCTCCAGCGATACGCGGTTGTTGGCGAGACCCGGGAGGAGGAAGGTCCCGTCCTGGTAGACCATGGTTCTGAAGATGGACTGCCCCTGGAGGACGGAGATGATGGTGCCGGCAGCGGGCTGATCCGGAAACAGCTCCCCCTGCCTCACGAACATGGCGCGGCCTTCGAGGCTGGCGAGGCCCTTGATTCCCGGTTGTGAGATTGAATCCAGGGCCGGGTGGGCAAGCACCCTTTTCATGATCAGAGGCATGGAGCGACAGAGGAGCCGAACGTTTTCCGTATTCACCTGTTCCAGCGTGTCATGCGGCGTCGACCACAGAGGACGATGGTCGTCCAGGGTCATCAGCGAGAACGCCTGCAGTCCGGCCAGGGCGCCCACATCACAGCAGGGGTTCGAGGCTGTCGGGGGCTTCGTGAAGGTTTCCTCTCCCACGGTCCCCCGCCCGATGCTCCGGATACTGGTCCCGAAACCCATTTCCCTTGAGACATCCACCCCGATCTGCGTCAACATGTCCGAAAGTCTCGTGGCGCGGAGCACCCGTTTGACATTCTCCCGAACGGGGTAGGTCTCCCCCAGCTCGACAAGGCCGGCATAGGGGGAGCGGGACGAGAAGTAGAGGCTCAAAAAAAGGATCGGACGGTATTCATCCAGCAGGCTGCGCATGGCATTGGTGGATTTGAGGGCCTCGATGCGAAGCTTCGATTCCTTCCTTTTGAGCGCGAGGGTTTTGGACGCATCCCGGAGCAGTTCCCCCACGAGCCTCTTTTCGGCATCGTTGAGCTCCTCCATGCCGGTGCGCCAGGACAGGCGGCGGTAGGGGCGGGGATCCGGTAACATTTCGGCCAGGTCCGGCCGCTTGAGGGCCTTTTGGTATTGAATTTCACGGGCGAGGGCGTCTGCGCGGTCCTTGGCCTCTTCCACCGCCACATTCCACAGGATGGTGCGATCGTTCGGGTCCTGAAGCGAAAAAGGATCGCCTTGACCAATGAGGTCGAGCTGCCGCTCCGTGAGCTGTTTCTGCTCCTGAAGCTCCTTGGACTGATTGCGGATGAGCTTGCGTCTCACCGTGAGGCCGGTTATGAACTCCCGCATCCCGGCCAGCCCCTGTCCGTTTCCCACGGCTGCGAGAAAGAGCACGCTCCTCTCAGGAGGATCCCTGGCGAGCTCGCGCGTCATCTGGAGCAGAGTCACGATGGAAGTCGCCTCGTCGGCGCCTGGAGCCAGACCGAGCACGTGGGACGAACTGTCGTAAAAGGCGTCCAGGACGACCAAATCACTCTTCAGATCCGGGTTCCGCCCCGCCAGCAATCCAAAGCAGTTGCGCACGAGCGTGTGCTCCCAGCGGACCTGAGATCGAACCGTCGCCTTGGCCGAGGCGGTCGAGGCAAGTCGCTTCAGCTCAACGGCCGTCTCGCGCGGAGCCCAGTAGCGCGGAAACGCCAGGGGAGCCGTGGTGTTCTTGTCCTCGAAATCTCCTCGAGTGTCGAGGTCGCCGCCCAGATAGATCAGGGCCCTGGCGCCGGCCATTTGGGCGTTGAGCCAGTTTTCGTGCGACGACATCTCCATCAGGACGACGGCCCCTTCAACGGCTTTCCCGTCCAGTTCGTGGAAAGAACCGTCCGCCAGGTAAACCAGGGGGCCGGTGAGGCCCTCCTCGGGGGTCATGGGAAGGTAGGCCAGGTTGGGGCCCCAGGGATAAAGAGTCCATTGGCGGCCGTCCGCCTCGATGGTGGCGGATCGGACCTTCGGAACGGGCACGAGGAACTTCTGGAATCCCACGCTCTCGAGGCCCGCCGACTTGAAAACGTCGGCGATGTAGTCCGCGGCTTTCTCACTGCCAGGGGTTCCCGTGGACCGGTCGCCGAGGGATGCGAAGAATTGAAGGTCGGCCGAGAGGTCCTGGGCCAGGGAGAGGGTCGGGACGGTGCAGATCAGGAAGAACAGGATGCCGACGACGCAAAACCGGCGTGGTATGCGCGCAGCATTCCCAAGGAGACCTTCGCCGCCGTCGCCCCGGCGAAAGCCGCGGTCCCTGCGCCATCCGGGAACCTGCACTCCAGTCTTCCCCGCGGTGACCCGCCGTGAACTCGGGATGCTTCTCAGGCAGGGTCCGCACAAAGCTGGTTTTTGTCTTCCATCCTCAGCTCTCATGCCACCTCACCCACGGAAATCCTGAGGTTGTCACGATCTTCAATGCGATGGATGCGCCCGTCGCGGATCCAGACCACGCGGTCGGACACGTTGAGCATCTTGATGTCGTGTGTGGCCGAAATGATGGTCACGCCCCGTTCGGTGGAGAGCTGCTTGAGCAGACTGATGATCTCTTCCCCAGTGGTGAGATCCAGGTTTCCGGTGGGCTCGTCCGCCAGAATAATGGCCGGGTCGTTGGCCAGCGCCCGTGCAACGGCCACGCGCTGCTGCTGGCCTCCCGAGAGCTCCGAGGGCTTGTGGTGGTAGCGATCGGCCAGCCCGACGAGTCTCAGGAGCTCCATGCCTTTCTCCAGGTATTCGTCGCGGCTCATGCCGGCGAAGATCATCGGCAGCGTCACGTTCTCGATGGCCGTCATGACCTGGATCAGGTTGAACGTCTGAAAAATATAGCCGATCTTCCTGCAGCGCAGCCAGGCCAGCTCATAGGCGTCCAGCTGCGCCACGTCGACCTCGTCGATGAAGACGCGACCGGAAGAGGGCTTGTCCAGTGCGCCAATCATGTTGAAAAGGGTGGATTTCCCCGATCCCGACGGCCCCATGATGGAGAGATACTCCCCGACCCGAATGGATAGATCGATCCCCTTGAGGGCTTCGACGGTGTTGCCGCCCATCCTGAAGACTTTGACGACATCGGAAAGGCGGACCACATTGTGTACCGTTTCCTGATTCATAGCAGAATCCCGCTCCTGGTCAGCAGATGACGATGATAAGCGCCTGCAAGAGCATCTTAATACTCCGGGGGTCAGGTGTCAGCGTTCAGGTTTCCATTCCCGCGACCGCTCGTCGCGGTATTCCCACAGGCTGAAACACCTCCGCGGGACCCCCCAGCCGCCGGGCAGGAACCGGAAACCGGAAACCAGAGACCAGAAACTAGAGACCAGAAACCAGAAACCAGAAGCCAGAAACTGAAAAAATCAGGCCTCGGAGCGCAGTGCGACGGCCGGCTGCATCCGGGCGGCCACCAGGGCCGGATAGATGACTCCCAGCAGCGAAAGGGAAACGGCCAGAAGCGTGGTCTCCACGCAGGTTGCGATGACCTGGAGGAGAGGATACTCGGACAGAACCGGCCAGCCGAACTTGAAGAGGAGTGAAACGCTGGTCACCAGAATCCCGGCCACGCTGCCCGCGAGTCCACCCAGAAAACCCTGGTAAGCCGCTTCCAGAACGAAAATCCTCACCACGAATGTGTTGAGGGCCCCGAGGCACTTGAACGTGCCGATTTCACGAAAGCGCTCGGTGACGGACATGAGCTGGGCGTTCACGATCCCGACCACGCAGACCAGCAGCGACAGGAATGCCAGCCAGCGGTCTTTGGGTCCCGTTCCGAACTCGCCCCCGACCAGTTCGTAGCCGGCTGCGAGAATCGACTCCTGAAGGGCTTTGTCCGCACTCGGCCAGAGTCCGTTCAGGATCTCGTAGCCCGCCCAGGTATAGGCCGTGAAAGACACCGCCAGGGCAAGGGTCATGGTCGTGATGAGAGACCGAAAGAGCCTCACCCGCAAAGAATTGAAAGAGATCCTGAGCACCTGGCTCCAGGGAAGTACGATTTGGCGCTTCACCGCCCCTTTCACGGCATCACTCCGTCATCTTTCAGCCTTGCTGGCCTTGATCCCTCTGACGCCCCCGAAAGACCATCCGGATCGGCGTCTTGGTGAGACCGAACGCCTCCCGGAACTGATTGGTGAGATAGCGTTCATAAGAGAAATGGATAGCGTCCGGACGGTTGCAGAAAAGGACGAAGGTGGGCGGCCGCACGGAGCTCTGGGTCGCGTAGAAGAATTTGAGGCGCCGTCCCGCCACCATGGGGGGCTCGTGCTTCTGGACCGTTTGCTCGAGAGCCCGATTGACGATGCCCGTGGTGACCCTCCGATTATACTGCTCGAACACCTCGCGGATGGTGGGCAGAATGTTGTTGACACGTTTTCCGTTCAGGGCGGAGAATGTCAACAGCGGAGCGTGGGGGAGAAAACGAAACCGCTCCCGGATCTCCATCTTGAAGTTTTTGACGAACTTGGGGTCCTTGTCCACCGCATCCCATTTGTTGATGCCGATGACGCATCCACGAAACCGCTCCTGAACATAGCCGGCAATGTGGAGGTCCTGTTCGGTCACGCCCTCCACGGCATCCAGGAGGAGGAGCGAGACATGGCTGCGCTCGACGCTTTCGAGGGCCTTCACGACGCTGATCTTCTCGATTTTCTCCCGGACCCTGCCCTTGCGCCGGATGCCGGCCGTATCGATCAACAGGTAACGCTGGCCGTCCAGTTCGAAGGGCGAGTCCACGCTGTCGCGCGTGGTGCCGGGAACAGGGCTGACGATGACGCGCGATTCGCCCAGAATCCGGTTCATGAGCGTCGATTTGCCGGTGTTGGGGCGCCCGATGATGGCCATTCGGATTTCACCCGTTTCCTGCTCGGCCTGGTCGGCCTGCTCGGCCTCGGGGACGGCTTCCGCCAGATCCGTCAGAAGCTCGCCGACTCCGAACCCATGGGCTGCGCTGATGGGATAGATCCGCTCCAGCCCGAGCTCGAAGAACTCGGACATGTTTTTGGCATGCTCGGGTCCGTCGATCTTGTTCACAGCAAAAAAGGAGGGTTTGGCCGATCGTCGCACCAACCGGACCAGGGAGTGATCTTCGGGGTGAAGGCCTGTTTTTGCGTCCGCCACGAAAAGGAGAATGTCGGCTTCGTCGATGGCCAGCCGGACCTGCTGGAGAGCTCCCTCCTCCAGGGCCGTGTCGCCCGTCATGCCATACCCGGCTGTGTCCGTCAGGAGGAATCGCTTGTCGTCCCAAACCACTTCCGTCTGATTACGGTCGCGGGTCACTCCGGGGAAATCGTCCACCAGTGCACGCCTTCTGCCGGCGATGCGATTGAAGAGGGTGGACTTGCCGACGTTGGGTCTGCCAATGATGGCCACCAGGACCATGGAGCCTCATCCTTCCCGAAGTGAACATTCCCGAACGAAAGACAGACGGATTAAGCCAGAATACGAACAAGAACACATACTAACCCGCAGCTCATCGTTAATACAAGAAGATACGGACTGGAGAGACGCCATGAAGTCTGCATCCATGTGTTTTCCGGGTTGGGCGGCCGCCTGCCTGGCGGTGCTGCTCGGGGCCGTCACGGAAGTGAGTGCCTGCAGAATGATGGAGTGTGAAGCCCCGGTGAGGCCTCTGGGGGGGATTCCGGTGATGGTCGTCGATGGCGCAACGAGCCGAGCCCGGGCGTGGCTCCACGTTCGCAACGAAGGCGAGCTGGACACGCCCCTCACGATCACTCTGGGGAGCTTCGTGAATCGAGCCACCGGGAAGCCCATGGCAACCGACGCTGTCTTCTTTGCAGAGGGTGACGCTGCCGGAAAGCCCCTGGTGGAGTCCCGCATCCGAAAAGGCGACGTTCTGTCCACGAGGATCGAAGTGGCCAACTTGTGGGAGGCCGGCGAATCCAGTGCGGAATTGTGCATCAACGGCCAGGTTCACACCCTGAAAGCGGTGCACACCGACGTGCCGTTCAATGTGCGTGTCGAGTCTTCCACGCCCGAAAAACCGCTTCTGATTCTCGAGCGAAATCGCAAGGGGTCGTTGATGATCAGGAATGAAGACCCCAAGACCTATGCCGTCACCTGGTGCCTTGTGGTTCCCAACGAGGCAGAGGTCTTGAGGGGCGAGGTCACTCTGCTCCCCAGGGGGGTGCTGCCTGTTGCCGTCGAGCCACCGCGGCAGTGGTTCAGTCACTGGTTTGAAGGCCTTTTCAAGGATGCGGAGCGACCCGCTCTGCTGACTCTGACCTTCACGCCCAGGGTGGATTCCATCAGTATTCCCGGAGGCCCCGTGAAGACCGTGCCCCTGCAGCTCCGCCTGTCCTACTGGTCCCACGCGGTCCAATCGTGGTGGGGAAGCCTGATCCTTTTCGGAGTGCTTCTGCTGGGCGGCCTTTGCTCTCTTTTTCTGGGGTTGTGGATTCCCAACAAGCTGACACGCATCGAGCTGGTCAAACGCCTCGACGAACTGGCTCAGAAAACGCGCTCCATCTCGCGGAAGACCGACTCGGCGCTGCGAGTCGGCGTACGTGTGGAGCGGCTGCGACTGTGGGAGATGATCCGGGCGCTCGGCATGCTGAATGCGGATGCCACCGAACAGCTCAAGCAGTTTGAAAGGGAGATCGGGATCCTTTCCAGGCGCGTCGCATGGGTGGAAGCGCTCGATGGGGTGGCGCAGAGACTGGAGACCCTGCGCGCCAGCACCTCCGGCGCGCCCCCCACGCTGCTCCGGCAGGCCGCCCGATCCCTGGACGAGGCGACCCGGCTGCTCAAGCCGGTCAGCCCGACGGAATCCGATTTTCAGATGGCACAGACGGCCATCCGGGCGGCCGACTCCCGCCTGGACCGGATCGAAGAGGCCGATCCCCAGTTTGCACAAAGCCTGGCCGCGCATGTGAAAACGCTTCGCGCGGAGTACGACGAACAGGGTGGCGTAATCGGCAAACGGGAAAAGTGCAGGGAGCTGAGGTCCCAGCTCAAGGATCTCTTCGAAATCCTTAAAGAGCCGACGTTTGAGGACCCCGCGGCCATCACACCGTCAAGGTATCACTGGATCGACATCAGCATCGAGAAGCTTTTCGTTCTGCGCCACTATATTCTCCGCTTTGATGACACCCTGGCGGATACTGGGCGGAATGAGAGGGTCCGGCAATGCGAAGCCAAGCTCATCGAGTATCTGAGGCTCCAAAGCCCGCACACCCTGGATCTCGCCCGAAGGTTGAGGGAGGAGATCGAACAGGACATCTTTTCGTCGGACATCATCGGGCAGTTGCGGACCCGGAAGTGCACCGTCAAAAGCGAGCCCCTCACGGCCTATATCAATACCCCCGTTCGACTCTGGGTGGAATTCAGCGATCCTCGTTTCCGGTATTGCGCGGCGCTGCGCAATTTCCGATGCCTGTGGGAGTTCGACATGGCCGTGGGGCAGGAGCAGGGGTGGGAGATTGCTCATTATTTTCGGAACGAGAAAGAGGCGGAATTCCGGGTCCATTTTGAAACGTCGGATGGAGAATCTGTCAGCGTGGACGGCTCCAAACCCGTCGAACTGAAGCAAACGATTCCGTTCAGGAGTCGATCCAGGGAACGGTTGAGCGATCGTTGGAGGGTCGAGACGGGGCGTTTGCTCCTGGCGCTCTTCATCGCGGTGCTGGCTCTCGTGGGTGGAGCCCGCGAGCAGCTGCTCAAGCTGGATGTCCTTCCCGGGCTGGTTGCCGTATTCCTGCTCGGCTTCGGGGCGGACACCGTGAAGAACCTTTTCACCCGGCGAGGCTGACCTGCAGGGGGGCGTGAATGCTGCCGACTCAAGCTCATTCAGCCACGGTGAAGAGGGTCTGCCATGAGCTGAGCGAAGCTGGCACTTGTGAGCTTCCGCAGAAACGGAGCAGGGTCCCGCTCCGTTGAGAGGGTCGCTGGATTGTGGTCTGCTTAAAGAAAAGGAGTGGACCATGTATGAGGAGGCGGATGTGATCCCAACGAATTCAGTCCTTATAAAACTTCGGGAGATCTATCGGAGCCTGGAGGATGCAGCGGAGCGACTGAGTCGTCATCACGGGGAGCGGCTGCGGTGTGTGCGGGGGTGCTGCGACTGCTGCGTCGATGAAATCACGGTCTTTGAGGTGGAGGCCCTGCACATTGGAAGTCGATATGCGGAGCTTCTTCGGGAGGGAGAGCCCCACCCCGAAGGCGCCTGTGCCTTTCTCGACTCGAAGGGCGACTGCCGCATCTACGACGCCCGGCCCTATGTCTGCCGCACACAGGGGCTGCCCCTTCGCTGGATTGATGAGACCCCGGAAGGCGATCTCGTGGAGATGAGGGACATCTGCCCCCTGAACGACCCGGGGCCGCCGGTCGTGGAACTGCCCGAAGAAGCCTGCTGGACCATCGGCCCGGTGGAAGAAATGTTAGCCGGACTGCAGGCGACTCTTGCCGGTGGCGAACTGCGGCGCGTGCTGCTGAGAGCGCTTTTTCGCAGGCAGGATTGATCCAGCGGGATCCCACCTTCCTTGCCGCATTGAATCCCTGCCGTTTTGCAGACTCTTGAAGGTCCTGCCCCCTCCGGTATGAAAAACACTTGACCTGTGTAATCAGTTTGGCTAAAAAATTGACAATTCAATAAAGTAAAACCACAGCGCCTCCCACAACGACGTGGGAATGGGGGCTGGGAGCGGGACAAGGGCGTCCGCTTCCCCATGACAGGGGAGTCGGGCGTTTTTTTGTCTGAGCAACATTGAGCCGAGGCACAAAGGGGTGCCTGCGGCCGGGGACACTGGCGTCCACCGTCTTGCCCGCCGGGGGGAGAGGTGGACTTTTTTTTTGGGAAGGTACATGGACCAGGATTTTAAGGAGAAGAACAGATATGAACCTCTCTACGCCGAATGCCAATGATGCCACCTTGACCTTCAACCGTTCCAAGAGCGTTGTCCCCATGAGCGGTCTGTGCTCGCGCTGCATTGACGGCTGCCGGGGGAACTGCGAAGTGTTCCGCTCTACCTTCAGGGGGCGCGAGGTCATCTATCCGGGTCCCTTCGGGCAGGTGACCGCGGGTGCGGACAAGAACTACCCCGTGGACTATTCGCACCTGAACATCCAGGGCTATGCCATGGGGGCCACGGGCCTGCCCGCGGGAGTGGAGCCCGGTCCGGATACGGCCGTGTTTCCCGCCGTCAGCACGGAGACGGAATACGGCTGGGATATCAAGGTGAAGATGAAGGTCCCCATTTTCACGGGTGCTCTCGGTTCCACCATGATCGCTCAGACCAACTGGGAGCATTTTGCCGTGGGAGCCGCCATCAGCGGCGTGACCCTGGTCTGCGGTGAGAATGTCTGCGGCATCGATCCCGGCCTGGAGCTCAACGGCAACAAGAAGATCACCAATTCTCCCGAGATGGATCGCCGCATCAACGTCTACAAGCGTTATTATCGGGGCTTCGGCGAGATCCTGGTTCAGATGAACGTCGAAGACACCCGGCTGGGTGTGGCCGAGTACGTCATCGACAAGCATGGACTGGATACCATCGAGCTGAAATGGGGGCAGGGCGCCAAGTGTATCGGGGGCGAAATCAAGGTGGACTCCCTGGAGCGCGCCCTGGAGCTGCAGCGGCGCGGCTACATCGTGACGCCCGACCCCTCCAATCCCGTGATTCAGGCTGCTTACAGAGATGGTGCCATCAAGGAGTTCGAGCGCCACAGCCGCCTGGGATTCATCGGTGAAGACGAATTCTACGCCGAGGTGGAACGGCTGCGCAAGCTGGGCTTCAAGCGAATCACCCTCAAGACCGGAGCCTACAGCCTCCGTGAGCTGGCCATGGCCATCAAGTGGGGCTCCAAGGCGAAAATCGACCTCCTGACCATCGACGGCGCGCCCGGCGGCACCGGCATGAGCCCCTGGCGCATGATGCAGGAGTGGGGCATTCCGAGCCTTTACATCCACGCCGTGACCCAGGAGTTCTGCGAAAAGATGACGGCCCGGGGCGAGCGTGTGCCCGACATCGCTTTTGCGGGCGGCTTCTCCAGTGAAGACGGTGTCTTCAAGGCCATCGCCATGGGCGCCCCGTACGTGAAGGCCGTGTGCATGGGGCGTGCCCTCATGATCCCCGGCATGGTCGGCAAGAATATCACGGAATGGATGTCCAAGAACGATCTCCCCAAGACGGTCAGCCAGTATGGAAACTCCGTCGAAGAGATCTTCGTCAACTACGAAGCCGTGAAGGACCTGGTGGGTGCCGACGAGATCAAGAAGATCCCCCTGGGCGCCATCGGCATCTACAGCTACTCCGACAAGATCCGGGTGGGCTTCCAGCAGCTGATGGCCGGCGCACGCTGTTTCAACGTCTCCAGCATCAGCCGCAGAGAGCTCATGTCGTTGACCGAGGAATGTGTTAGGGTAACGGGCATTCCCTACGTGATGAACGCCTACAGGGCCGAAGCAGAAGCGATCCTGAACGGGCATTCCTGATCCAGATCAGCGCAGCCAGGCGGCGAAATGCGCGGTCGATGTCTCAGTCAATGCTGTTGAATTAAGGGGTGGCACGGGCCAAGCGAAGCTTGCCCGTGACCGAATGAGCTCGCATGGGCAAGCTCCGCTTAGCCCATGGCACCCGAC
>JBFYYO010000103.1:0-13582 GCA_041310025.1 Syntrophobacterales bacterium | reverse complement strand
GCTCCAGAGAAAAACAGAGATCCGAGGTCGCACTTCTGAATCGCCCGGAATCCAGGTTGGCCATGGCTGAATCGAACTTCTCCCGGCCGATGTCCAGTTCCAGCTCGACATCCTCTTTCAGGGTCTCTTCCATACGGTGACTCCATCACGGTCGACATGAGCCCGGAAGAGCCCGGGATCCCTCCGGTGGTCCGCTTCAACGAGGGGGATGACGTTGACGTAAGAATAATCCTCAATGTCGGGCAAGGCCGTTGCCTTCAAGGAATCGAGCTTCGTCAGGAGTGCAGGATCGCGCCCGGTGAGCAGAACGAGAAGATCCAGGTCGGAATCCTCTCGGGACTGCCCTCGGGCACGGGAGCCGAAAACGATGATCTCCATCACTTGATCGAGCCTCGAGAAGCTGGAGATGATGGATTCCATGAGCTTTTCCTCGTAGGGACTCAGAACCACCCGAAGCACCCCCTCTCCAAACCTTTATTTCACAGCCATGCCCCTCAGTGCACCTCCCACCCAACTGTGTGCCCGAATCGATCGTCATTCCCGCATGGTCCTAGCGGGAATCCAGAGGCTTGAAAGCCGCTGGATCCCCGCCAAAAACATGCGGGGATGACGTGCGATGAAAACGGCGAATAGGAACAACCTTTTGTGTGGGCCTTTACTCAGGCCTTGACCAGCTCACGGCTGTACAGGAACGCCCCGTCACGCTCGACCCATTCCCCGCCTTGACGCTCCAGGATCCACCCGCTCGCCTTGCGACCGCCGAATGGCAGCCTGAGCGGCGTGAGCGTGAAATCCGGATTTTCGTGAACCATCCCGAAGCTCTCGGAGAAGAGCCCCCGCGCCCCTTCGGGAGGCGTCCCGAAATAGGCCAGGAGAAAGCCATAGCGCGTCGTCAGCACTTCCCGGACCGCCGCCTCGGAATCCTCGAAGGACTTCAAGGCCAGGAACGGCCCAAACATTTCCAGGTCGGGGATCTGCTCCATCTCGAGAACCATCGGGTGCACGTACGGTCTGTCGATGCCGCCGGCCAGGACCCTCGCCCCGTCGCATTGCCCCAGGGCATGCTCGAGGATCTTGATGGTTCGCTCAACCCGGATGGGGCCGATATCCGTGTCCGTATCCAGCGGGTCTCCCACCTTCATGGCCTGGGCTCTCCGAAGAACGTCCTCCCGGATCCTCTCGTACAGGCTTCTGTGAATCAGGGCCTTCTTGATGGTCGTGCAGTACTGCCCGCCATTGATGAAGGCTCGACGGGCGATGAAACGTGCTGCCGCCTCGGGATCGGCGTCGGGGAATACGACAGCTGCCGGCATGCCCCCCGGGCCCGCAAAAAAAAGCTTCTCGAAGCTCTCCCGGTGCTCCCGGTAGGCCGCCCCGACGGCCGATGCGCCGGACATGAAGAGCACGCGAACCGCGGCATCCCGCACGCAGCGATGGCCGAATTCCCGGTTGTCCTCCCCCACCGTGGGCTCGAAGGCCGAAAAGGGTTGTGAGATGTCCGCGATCAGCCGGGCCGAGCGAGGCGTCCAGGACGAGAAGCTGAACCGCAGGCGATTTCCACTGAGAAGCGCAGCGCCGCCCAGCTTGGACATCATCACCACGGGGGCGTCGTATGGGAAGATGGCCGCGACCGTGCCATACGGCTTCCCACCCGCCACCCAGTCCACTTCCTCCTCCATGCTCCGGAGATGCTGAACGCTGAGTTCCGACTCCAGCAGCGTGACCTTCACCGGAAAACCCGCATCCGCCGCCCCGGCCTCCGCCAGGTCCTCACGGCGGGCGTCAATGCGCTCCGCCAGTTCGTGAATCGCCTCCAGGCGAGGCCTGAAATCGTTAGCTTCTTTCATTGGACCCTCCCGCTCTGCCATCATTCGCTTCGCCCTGCAAACACGAAAGAGTATAGCACTTCTCCTTACCAGATTGGAAACCTCGCTCGATCATGTTGAGGTATGTCGAAAAATCTTGCGATACTGGATACTTCTTTGAATGCAGGTATGACTTCGGTTATACTGCTCTCCAAAGGAGCGGGGATGATGAAGACCAGAAAGACTGCCATTTCGCTTCCGGAAGATACCTTTTTTCAGGCCGCGGAGCTTGCCAGGCGTCTCGGCATGAAGCGCAGCCAGTTGATTTCAGCAGCTTTGAAAGAATATCTGGAGCGACACCGGGAAGATCGCATCACCGAGACCCTGAACGATCTTTACACCAGAGAGCCATCCGGAACGGACCCGCTGCTGGAAAGATTGCAGCTCACCAGTCTTCCCGGGGAGGACTGGTGATGCGGCGCGGGGAGATCTGGTGGGCGTCACTTCCGTCCCCCCGGGGCTCAGAGCCAGCTTATTCCAGGCCCGTGCTGATCGTCCAGGCCGATTCCTTCAACGTCAGCAGGATCAGTACGGTCATCGTGGTGGCCCTCACCGGGAATATGGCCCTGGCGGATGCTCCGGGCAACGTGATACTGAACCGCAAGCATACGGATCTTCCCAAGGATTCGGTTGCCAATGTCTCGCAGCTTCTCACGCTCGACAAATCCTTTCTCGGGGAAAGAGTGAGTCGCCTCTCTGCATCACTCCTGCGCAGAGTTGAGGCGGGGCTGCGGCTGGCACTTTCCCTCTGACCCCTCCCTGTCGCGCAATCGTAATTTACAGAAGTGAAATCTTTGTGTTATAGGGCTTCACAAGAAAAGAAAAGTAATTTAAGGTGCTTAGTTGATGTCAGGTTCACACCGGTTTCAGGATCACTATTTTCATCGCGCCAAGAAGGACCATTACCTGGCTCGGGCCATCTACAAGCTCGAGGAAATCCAGAAGCGACACCGCCTCATGCGCCAGGGGGACAGAGTCCTCGACCTCGGGGCGGCGCCGGGATCGTGGGTCCAGCTCGTGAGCGGGGTTGTCGGGGCGAGGGGGCGTATCGTGGCCGTCGACCTCAAGCCCATCGAGCACCCCTTCGAGGCAAATGTCACGATCCTCCAGAGGGATGTTTTCGAAGAGGCGCTCGTGGATGACCTGAGGCGGGACCATGCCCCGTTCGACGTGGTCCTGAGCGACATGGCGCCTGCGACCTCGGGCATTAAGGCTGCTGACAGTGCGCGCTCCTCGCTCCTTTTCGAGCGGGCGCTTGCAGTCGCCGAGGCAACGCTTCACCCGGGCGGCCATTTCCTGGCGAAGATTTTTCAGGGCTCAGAGTTTCACGAGCTTCTGATCGCGGTCAAGCTGCGCTTTCGGCGGGTGAAAGTCGTGAAGCCGGATGCGTCCAAGAAGACGAGCAAGGAGATTTACATTTTGGGAATGGAGCTCAAGGGCGGGGGGTAGTTTCTGGTTTCTGGTTTCGGGTTTCTGGTTCCTGGTTCCTAGTTCCGGGTTTCTGGTTCCTGGTTTCTAGTTTCTAGTTTCGAGTTGAGGGGACAGGGTTGGGCCGGATCTATTCCATTCTGATCCGGCCCGTGGATCATATCGTTCGGGAGGACATCACATGTCGGGACATTCCAAGTGGAGCACCATCCGCCACAAAAAGGGTGCCGCCGATGCGCGTCGGGGCAAGATCTTCACGAAGCTCATCAAGGAAATCATGGTGGCCGCCCGCATGGGAGGCGCAGACATCAACGGCAATCATAGGCTGCGGGCGGCGGTGGCTGCGGCCAAAAACGAAAACATGCCCAAGGACAACATCGACCGGGCCATCAAGAAGGGCACGGGCGATCTGGACGGCGTGTCCTACGAGGAAATCAACTACGAGGGCTATGGCCCGGGAGGCGTCGCGGTCCTTCTGGACATCCTGACCGACAACCGGAACCGGGCGGCCAGCGAGATTCGGCACATCTTCAGCCGGAACGGCGGCAACATGGGCGAAGCCGGCTGCGTGGCCTGGATGTTCACCAAAAAAGGGAGCATCGTCTTCAGCAAGGAGGCCATTTCCGAAGATGCGCTGATGGAGCTCGCCCTGGAGGCGGGGGCCGAGGACGTGCAGGACCAGGGAGAGCAGTTCGAAGTGACCACGTCCCTCGAGGATTTCAACACCGTCAGGACCGCTTTCGAGGAGAAAGGCCTGAACTATGAAACGGCCGAGCTCACCATGGTCCCCCAGACGACGGTCCGCATCGAGGACGAGAAGCTCGCCCAGCAGCTCCTTCGCCTCATGGATGCCCTGGAGGATTCGGATGACGTCCAGCATGCCTACGCCAATTTCGACATCGCGGACGAAATCATGAATGCCATGGAATGACGTTGAGGCGAACAACCCCGATGTCATTCCCGCAGAAGCGGGAATCCAGTGTTCACTATGGCTAAGCAATTTCACGTTTACATTCTCGCCAGCAAACGTAATGGCACACTCTACATTGGGGTAACCTCCAAGCTGGTGCAAAGGGTCTGGCAGCATAAACAGGGTGCTGTAGACGGCTTTACCAAGCAGTACAATGTCAACAGGCTCGTTTATTTTGAGGCACACGATGCCGCCGAGAGCGCCATTGTTAGAGAAAGGCAGATTAAGAAATGGAGAAGGTCCTGGAAAATTGATCTGATTGAAGAGAACAACCCCGACTGGAGCGACCTGTATGATGTAATCACATCCTGAATAATGGGGCTTTTAATGAGCAGTGGCTGGATTCCCGCTTTCGCGGGAATGACTATAGAGCGCGAATGGAAAAACTGAGAACCATAGGCATCGATCCGGGGTCCCGAGCCACGGGATACGGCATCGTGGAAGGCGATGGCCGGAGGCTCAGCTACATCGCGAGCGGAGTCGTCTCACTTCCGGGACACCTGCCCCTCTGGGAGCGCCTCGGGATCATCTACACGCGGCTTTCGGCCATCATCACGGAGAGTGAGCCGTGCTGCATGGCGGTCGAGGATGTCTTCCTCGCCAAAAACGTGAAAAGCGCCCTCAAGCTGGGGCAGGCCCGCGGGGCGGCCATCCTGGCGGGAGTCAACGCGGGGATCGAGATCCACGAATACAGCGCGCTCCAGGTCAAGCAGGCCGTCGTGGGCTATGGCAAGGCCGGCAAGGAACAGGTGGAAGAAATGGTCCGCTTCTTTTTTGGCCTGAGAGGAAAACTCAACCCCAACGCCTCCGACGCCCTGGCCGTGGCCCTCTGCCACCTGAACACCGGCGCGTCCTTTGCGCGCTGGAACATCTCGAGCCTGAAATGATCGGTCATCTGTGCGGGAAGCTGCATCACAAGTCACCGGAGCAGATCATCCTGGATGTGAACGGAGTGGGTTATTGCGTGCAGGTGCCCCTCAGCACGTTTTACGACCTCCCCGAGGCGGGAGGCCAGGTGAGCCTGCACATCCACACGCACGTCCGCGAGGATGCCCTTCAGCTCTTCGGCTTTCAGACGGCGGACGAGCGGGAGGTCTTCCTGCTGCTGGTCACCGTCAATGGAGTGGGGCCGCGGCTGGCCGTCTCGATTCTCTCGGGGATCAGCCCGGACGAGCTCCGGCAGGTCCTGATGAACCAGGACCACCGCCGTCTCCAGGCCATTCCGGGAGTCGGGAAGAAGATCGCCGAGCGCATCGTGCTCGAGCTGCGCGACCGCTGGAAGGACCGCAGGGACAAGCCGGCGGAGCCGGTCCCGGCCGGGCAGGATGGCGGAGCCTACGCCGATGCCCTCTCGGCGCTCATGAATCTGGGCTACCGCGCGGCGGAAGCCGGGAAGGCCCTCACCCGGGCCCAGAAGACCCTCGGCGAGAGCCCGCCTCTCGAGCAGCTGCTCAAGGAAGCCCTGAGGACCCTGGCAGCCGGCAAATAGGCTGAGCTGTCAGCCATCAGCCAGAAACCAGAAACCAGAAACCAGAAACCAGAAACCAGAAACCAGAAACTGAAAACATGCCCGATCGCCTGATCGAACCGACGCCCATAGAAGAAGACCTCCCGCTCGAGAACAGCCTGCGCCCCAGGCGGCTGGATGAGTACATCGGGCAGAAGCTCGTCAAGGAGAATCTGAGGATCTTCATCGAAGCCGCCAAACAGCGATCGGAATCCCTCGACCACGTCCTGCTGCACGGGCATCCGGGGCTGGGGAAGACTTCGCTCGCCGCAGTGATCGCCAACGAGCTGGGCGTGCACATGCGGAGCACTTCGGGGCCGGTCATCGAGCGGACCGGGGATCTCGCGGCCATCCTGACCAACCTCGAGCCGCGCGACGTGCTCTTCATCGACGAGATCCACCGGCTGAACCATGTCGTAGAGGAAATTCTCTACCCGGCCATGGAGGATTTTCAGCTGGATATCATCATCGGCCAGGGCCCGTCGGCCCGAACCATCAAGCTCGACGTGCCCCCGTTCACGCTTGTCGGGGCCACCACCCGGGCCGGGCTGCTCTCACCGCCTCTTCGCGACCGCTTTGGTGTGGCCCTTCGGCTGGAGTTTTACCAGGTGGATGAACTGGAGCAGATCATCCACCGTTCGGCCAGGATTCTCTCCATCCGGATCGACGACGCGGGCGCCCGTGAGCTGGCGAAGCGCTCTCGGGGAACTCCGCGCATCGCCAACCGGCTCCTCCGCCGGGTGCGGGACTACGCCGAGGTGAAGGCCGACGGCGAGATCACGAGGGAGGTGGCCGACCTGGCCCTCAAGATGCTGGACGTGGATGAAAAAGGGTTCGACCGCATGGACCGCAAGATCCTGAGCACCATCATCGAAAAATACGACGGCGGCCCCGTGGGCATCGAAACCCTTGCGGCCGCCGTATCCGAGGAGAAGGACACCCTGGAGGACGTCTACGAGCCCTACATGATCCAGGAGGGATTTCTCAACAAGACCCCGCGGGGGCGCCTGGCCACCCGGCTGGCCTATGAGCACCTGAAGATTCCGTACCGGCGCAGCCCGCAGCAGCTCAGAATGGGATAGGGGCGGTTTCGAGTTTCGAGTTTCGGGTTTCGGGTTTCGAGCTCAAAGAGCAGGGACGCTAGCATCGAAGAATTGGAATGTCGCAGGCACCACCCAACAGAATAGGAACTTGATCAAATTCTCCAATAATTCGATCGCTGGATTGCGCAGAGCTCATAGGGGCATTTCCGGGCGCGAGCGCCCATGAGGGTCGGGTTCTTCTCTGCGCCTCTGCGTCTCTGCGCGAGGCTGAAGAATCCTTTCAATGGAAGGGAATGGCATGAAGGACTACCGGTTGGTTCCTCGCATATCCGAGGCCGAGATCATGGAGCAGGTGGATCGCGTGGCGGAAGAGGTCAATCGCGACTACGCGGGGCAGTCCCTACTGCTTGTCGGCATTCTCAAGGGAGCTTACGTGTTCCTTGCGGACCTGGCCCGACGTCTCACCATGCCCGTCGAGGTGGACTTCGTCCGTCTGGCGAGCTACGGCCAGAGCTCGGAAACGAGCGGTGAAGTCCGGATCACCAAGGACCTCGAGCTTCCCGTGCGGGGACGCCACGTGCTCGTTGTCGAGGACATCGTGGACACGGGGCTGACCCTCGACTGGTATCTCCGTCACTTGAAGCATCTCGACGCCGCCTCGGTGAAGCTCTGTGCCTTCGTCGACAAGTACGAGCGTCGTGAAGTGGATGTACCTCTCGACTACGTGGGCATCCGGGTGCCCGAAGGGTTTCTGGTGGGCTACGGGCTGGACTTCGCGGAGAAGCACCGGAACCTCGGCGGGATTTTCGAAGTCGAGTTTCTCGAATAGCGGCTCGCATCACATTCACGACAAGGATTTGTTTCATGATCATCGTGTGTGATTCATGCAGCACCAAATTCAGACTGGACCCGGAGCGCCTCAAGGGCGGGAGCGGCAAAGTGCGCTGCACCCGGTGCGGCAACGTGTTCAAGGTGGAGGTTCCCGGGGAGGAGGAGACCTTCCGCGTCGAGCTATCCGACGAACCGTTCCAGGATGAAGATGAGTTTGACGCACCTCCTCACATGCCGCCTCCAGCTGCGCCTCCCATGGCAAAACCCGGGCCCCGTGCGATGAAATGGCCGGCCTTTGTGGTGGTCGGCCTCCTGGTATTGGGCGTGCTCGGCTTCTGGCTCACCAGACAAGGGCCTCTCAGCCCCGGTACGACGACTCAGGGCAAGGGGCCACCTGCCGCAGAGCCACAACCCACCGTGACCATCATGGACAGCACCCGGGCCTATTTCCTGCAAAATCCCCAGGCAGGGCAGATCTTTCTGGTGGAAGGAGAAGTCGTCAATGAATCGGCCCGCCCCGTGAGCTTCGTGCTCCTGGAGGGAAGGCTTTACAGCAAAGGCAACCAGGTGGCCCAGTCCCAGCGCTCCTACGCGGGCAATTTCATGACCCGCGAGGAGCTGGTCAAGCTGAGCATGAACGAAATCCAGAACCGGATGATGAACCGCGAGGGCAAGGAGCTTTCCAACGTCCACATTCCCGCGGGCAAGCGGATTCCGTTTTTGCTCGTTTTCCACAACCTGCCGGAGCTCGACTCGCTCAGCGACTACAGCGTGGAAGTGATCAGCGCCAAGTTTGAATGAAGAACAGGTTTCGAGTTTCGAGTTTCGAGTTTCGAGTTAAGAAATTGCGCAGCTGTGGCCTATTGAGGCAGATCTACGCCAACCTATTGAAGTATCAAAAAGAATTGACAACCGGGTTGAGGAAATGCTAGGAAGCCTGGGAGTCAACATCTTGAATATTGTAGAGAAACCCTTGACTCGAAACTCGTAGCCCGAAACTCGAAACCATACGCCGGGGGGCTTATGCTGGATGTCAAGTTTGTGCGCAGCAACTTCGACCGCGTGAGACAGATGCTGCAAAACCGACACATGGACATGGATCTTCAACCTCTGCTGGACCTGGATGAGGAGAGGCGGCGCCTGCTGACGGAGGTGGAGGAGCTCAAGCATCGCCGCAACGTGGCTTCCGAGGAGATTGCTGCCCTCAAGAGGCAGAAGAAGGATGCCCCCGACCTGATCGAGAAGATGCAGGGAGTCTCCCAGAAGATCAAGGTGCTGGACCAGGAGCTTTCGGTCATCGAGCAGAAGTTCAGGGATTTCCTGCTGCTGATGCCCAATGTTCCCCATGAGAGCGTGGCGGTCGGCCATGACGAGAAGGACAACCCGGTCGTCAGGACGTGGGGGAGCGCGCCGAGCTTCACCTTCGAGCCGAAGCCCCATTGGGAGGTCGGGGAGTCCCTCGGAATCCTCGATTTCGAGCGCGCCGCCCGCATGACCGGGGCCCGGTTCGCCCTGTACTGGGGACTCGGCGCCGCCCTCGAGCGGGCGCTCATCAGCTTCATGCTGGATGTTCACACCGGGCGCCATGGGTATGTGGAGGTTCTGCCGCCTTTCATGGTCAACAGCACCAGCCTGATGGGCACCGGGCAGCTTCCCAAGTTCAAGGAGGATCTCTTCAAACTGGAGGATCGCGACTTGTACCTGGTTCCCACGGCGGAAGTTCCGGTGACCAACATCCACATGGACGAAATCCTGAGCGAGGAGGACCTCCCCAAATATTACACGGCCTTCACGCCGTGCTTTCGATCCGAGGCGGGGTCTCACGGCAAGGACACCCGCGGCCTGATCCGGCAGCATCAGTTCAACAAGGTGGAGCTGGTCAAGTTCACCCGGCCGGAAGATTCCTATAAGGAGCTCGAGAAGCTCCTGGCCAACGCGGAAACCATCCTTCAGGAGCTCGGAATCCATTACCGCGTGGTGCTGCTTTGCACCGGGGACATGGGGTTTTCGTCCTCCAAGACCTACGACATCGAGGTCTGGCTTCCGGGACAGAAAACGTACCGTGAGATTTCGTCCTGCAGCAATTTCGAGGATTTTCAGGCCAGGCGGGCCAACATCCGCTTCCGGCGCAAGGGCCAGACCCGGACGGAGCTGGTGCACACGCTCAATGGATCGGGCCTGGCCGTTGGACGAACGCTTGTTGCAGTGCTCGAGAATTATCAACAGGAGGACGGAAGCGTCCTGATTCCGGAAGCCCTGCGTCCGTACCTTGGGAATCGCGAGAAAATCGAAGGAATCAATTAAAAGCCAGCGGTCTTTTCAGGAGGAGCGACACTCATGACAAAAAGCCAACTCATCGAGGCCCTCGCCAAGGCCGAAGGAATCACTTTGAAGGCAGCGGAAACGGCGGTCAATGTCACGTTTCACAGCATGGAGCAGGCGTTGATTCGGACGGATCGCCTGGAAATTCGCGGCTTCGGAAGCTTCAAGGTGAAGGAATACGATGGCTACAAGGGAAGGAATCCCAAAACGGGAGAGCTCATCGAGGTGAAGTTCAAGAAGCTTCCGTTCTTCAAGGTGGGCAAGGAATTGAGAGAAAGGGTGAACAACAGCCAGGAAGAGGAAATGGCCAGGAGCCCCAGAGCCAAGAGCCAGGTGAAATGAGAAGAGGCATTCGGGGGGGAATCGGCGAGTGCGGCCATGACGGATGCCGTCAAGTTGCCCGTCGGGCTCCCCATGCAGATCGGATCACCGGCTTCATCCGGCTTTTAACCTGAAACCAGAAACCCGAAACTCGAAACCCGAAACCGCCCCCTTGGGCGCCCGGCTCACTTCTCGCGAATGAGGAGAAAGTAGAAATTCAGGCCGATGAGGGCGAGCGTCCCTCCGCCAAATTTGACCAGGTCTTCCAGGGCCAGGGTCTTCCCACCGGATGGAAGCGTCGACTGGAGGAGGAAGAAGAAAGCGACCAGGGAAACGGCGAGCACCATCATTTTGATCTGTTTTCGCCAGATTGCCAGGCCGAGCAGCACGATGCTCACAAGCCAGAAAAGCGGGTTGGTCAGGAGTGCGGCGAAATCGACCTTCTGAGCCTTCTCCGCAAGTGTGTTGGCGTCGTTTGCGGTCAGAAACTCTACAAATCCGTCCCAGTAGCTCTTGAGCGTCTCCAGCATAATCTACCTTCCGTACCTGATTTCGAATTCCCTGAATTCGCCCGAACAGGGCTCTTCCCATTCCTCGACGCGATCCACATGACCGAGCGGGCTCCCAACGTGGCACCAGGCCACCATTCGGTCCACCTTTTCCCGGTCTCCCTCGAAGACCGCTTCAACCCTTCCGTCGGGCACATTCCTCACCCAGCCCTGAACCCCTTCGCGCACGGCTGTATCCCGCGTGTAAGCCCGAAAGAACACCCCCTGGACCCTCCCGCTGATGAACACATGCACCCGCTTCTGCTCCATGATCACCTCGCTAATCCCCTCGTAGTTTGGCCTTTTCCACTTGAATGTTTTTTTCACCGCAAAGGCGCGAAGCTCGCAAAGTAAAGCTAAAGAGTTTTTCAGTTTTTCTTTGCGGACTTTGCGCCTTTGCGGTGGAATTGCTTTTACTTCAGTGCCGTGCCACGCGCTCCAGGAATTCCACCTCGTCCATGACCGTGACGCCGAGAGCCCGGGCCTTGTCGAGCTTCGACCCGGCATCGCGCCCGGCGACCACCACGTCGGTGCTCCGGCTGACACTGCCCGTCACTTTCGCCCCCCGGGCGGAGACGGCTTCGCCGGCCGCGCTCCGGGTCATGGCCTCGAGGGTCCCGGTGAAGACGACGGTCTTCCCGCTCCAGAAGTCGTCCTCCATCCCTGGGGCCGCCTCCGCGTGAGCCGGGCGCACCCCGAGCCCCAGCAGCTCGTCGACCATCTTCCGGTTGATCTCATCTCCGAAGTATGCCGAGATGCCGGCCGCGACTTCCCCCCCAACACCCGGGATGGCCTCGAGCTCTTCACGGGAGGCCTTGCGAAGTCCTTCGAGAGACCCGAAATGGTCGGCCAGCACCTGGGCGAGGTGGCTTCCCACGTGCTGGATGCCGAGAGCGAAGATGAAATCCGGGAGCTTCGCCTCTTTGCTCGACTCGATGGCAGCGATCAGGTTGGCCGCAGACCTGGCCCCCAAACCCGGGAGCGGCTCGAGGTCCTGGGCCCGGAGGCGGTAGAGATCCGCCGCCGACCGAACGAGCCCCTGGCCGATGAGGATGGCCGCCTTCACCTGGTCCGGACAGGTGCGGTTCGCGCAGCGATGGGCGCTCTCCCCTTCGGGCCGGATCACTGCGCCCCCGCAGGACGGGCACGTGGCCGGCATCTCAAAGACCAGCTCGAGGCCGCTCCGCTTCCCGGCGAGCACCTCCACCACCTCCGGGATGACATCCCCCGCGCGCTGAACCAAAACCCTGTCGCCGACCCGGATGTCTTTCCGCCGGATTTCATCCTCGTTGTGCAGGGTCGCGCGCTGGACGACAACACCCCCCACCGTGACGGGATCGAGGACGGCCACCGGGGTCAGGACGCCCGTTCGCCCCACCTGCACCAGGATGTCGGTGATGCGCGTCTCCGCCTGCTCGGGCGAGAACTTGCAGGCGATGGCCCACCGCGGGCTGCGCGACTTCTCCCCGAGGGCGGACTGCCAGTCGAGACGGTTCACCTTGATGACGACCCCGTCCGTCTCGTAGGGAAGCTCGTGGCGAAGCGAGGCCAGAGACCGGAAAACCTCGACCGCCTCCCCGATTCCCGAGCAGAGGGTCGATTTCGGGTTGACGGGGAGCCCCCAACCCCTCAGCCGCCAAAGGAGCTCCCACTGGGCTTCGAAGGCGACCCCTTGGACGGTGCCCACCCCATAGAAAAAAGCCTTGAGGGGCCGCCCCGCCGTGATGGTCGAATCCAGCTGCCGCAGGGAGCCCGCGGCGGCATTGCGCGGGTTGGCGAAGACCGGCTCCCCGGCCTCCTCCCTGCGGGCATTGAGGGCGCCGAAGTCCCTCCTGTCCATGTAGACCTCGCCGCGGACGGCCAGAAATGCCGGGACGGCCCCCCCGTCCTCCGGCTGGATCAGTCTCCAGGGGATGGCCCGAATGGTCTTGACGTTGGGCGTCACATCCTCCCCCGAATACCCGTCCCCACGGGTTCCGGCCCGAAGGAGCCCGCCGTCGCGGTAGAGGATCTCGATGGCGAGCCCGTCCATCTTGGGCTCGGCGACGTAGGGAACATCCCCCGAATGGCCCAGCAGCTTCCGGACCCGCCCGTCGAACTCCTGCACCTCGATCTCCGTCATGGCGTTTTCGAGGCTCAGCATGGGGACGGCGTGCTCGAAGGGCTGGAATTTGTCGAGGGGAGGAAACCCCACCCGCTGCGTCGGCGAATCCGGCGTCAAAAGCCCGGGGTGAGCCGCCTCCAGGGCCATGAGCTCTCTCATGAGCGCGTCGTATTCGGCATCGCTCACCTCGGGGTCGTCGAGAGCGTAATACCGATAGTTGTGATGCCGGATCTTCTGCTTCAGATCCTCCATCCTCGATCGAACATCCGCTTCACTTCCCATGTCCACCCGCCGCCTCCAAAGTCTGCAGAACACACCGGACCACCCGCTTCCGGGCCTCGAGAAACCTCGGGTCCTTGAAGCCGTGCACCCACTGGAGCGTCGAAAGGTCGTCCGAGACCACCAGGACACAGGCCAGGTCGATGCCGCGGTACCGGGCGACGGTGAAAAGCGCCGATGTCTCCATGTCGACGCCCAGGATACCCTCCTGCTGGTAGCGGCGCACCTTCCGGACCGTCTCCCGGTAAGGCGCATCGATGCTCCACACCCGGCCCCGATGCACCCTCAGCTCATCCCCCGCCGGCCCCCCCGTCGCCCGTCTCCCTCGCACCTCCTCAGCCGCTTCCGCCTTCCCCGCCCCTCC
>JBFYYO010000102.1:0-12348 GCA_041310025.1 Syntrophobacterales bacterium | reverse complement strand
TCCCGGTGGTATCACCCGCTATCGCGGACTCAACCACCGGCTAATGGCTTTGAACCCTCCGGGTTCGCTTCTGATCGTTGTTCCAAAAGATCTGCACCCATCTAAGTACACCTCCACAGAATAAGGTGGCCATTTTTATTCTACGTCAACCCCGCATGCTTCTGGCAGGGATCCA
Source organism: Syntrophobacterales bacterium (assembly GCA_041310025.1). GTDB lineage: Bacteria > Desulfobacterota > Syntrophobacteria > Syntrophobacterales > Syntrophobacteraceae > JALOOX01. The sequence goes on along the minus strand of JBFYYO010000102.1, from coordinate 12,173 downwards.
TGCATCCGAGAGCCTCTGGATTCCCGCCAGGGACATGCGGGAATGGCGATTCAATCGGTCACGCAATTGTGTTGAGATGTACTTATGGGGAAAATTAAAGCTAAATCGAGTTTGGTACCATGGCTACTTCCGATCATTCTTTCAAGACTCCATCTATCCGCCTAACCTGAAACTCCGGTGCTATCGGCTTGGCATGGGCGGCTGTTCCTCGTGGCTGTTCCCGGTCTTTTGGGCTTTCCATTTTCCGATGGAAATCGGGGGATGCTCGCGCTCGCTCCCCTGCAAGGCCCGGGAGGATGATTAATTTAGGACACGTGGGTGGATTCTCAATCTCAACGATTCGGCAGTTTCGGAGCTCATGATCCCTTCCTTCGCTTCAATCGAGGTGGCTGAAAGTAAGAAAGCGCCCAAATTTCTCTTGGGCCTGGCTGCAGTGATGCTGCTCATCGTGGCGGGGCAGCCGTCCGAGGGTGCGGTTCTCTTTCAGAGCGAAGATGTCACGATCATGGGCGAGCTTTCTCTGAAAGCAGAAGCCCAGCTCCTTCATATGGTCTTCCCTGAAATCAGGCGGGATCTGCAGAATGCCCTGCCATGGGGGCTTCGCTCTAAGCCCCGAATCACCCTCACGTCGAACCCGGAGCTCTTTGAACGGATCACCGGAAGCCCAATGATCTCGGCATTTGCCGTGCCTTCGGAGCAGTTTGTGGCCATGGTCATCCAGCCCGGGAGGACGACGCGGGCCACTCTCAGAGGGACCCTGACCCATGAGCTCTGCCATCTGCTCCTGCATGAGAATATCGAGGATTCAATCCTTCCCAAATGGCTGGACGAGGGGGTATGCCAATGGGTGAGCGGCAGTCTGGGGGAGATCCTCTCGGGGGCTGCGGTAAACCGTAATGATCTCGAGATCGGCCGGCAGGCCATTCCCCTCAGGGAGCTCTCGGAGCGGTTCCCCCGGGAAGGGGAGGCGCTCCTTCTGGCCTATGCGGAAAGCCGCAGTTTTGTGGAGTATATGGTTCTGCGCTCGGGAGTTGAAGGACTCCATGGGGTCCTCCATCGGCTGAAAGAGAGAAATGCTGTGGAAGAGGCTGTGAAAGTGTCCCTCGGCTCCTCACTCGATCTCCTGGAGGCGGAATGGCTTGAATCCCTGCAGGGACGGTGGGCCTGGTTTTCCTGGCTTGGCCGACACTTCTACGACCTGCTGTTCTTCACTATGGCGCTGCTTGCGGTTCTGGGAGCCGTGCGACTGCTGGTGAAAAGGAGGGCTCGATTGACGGAAATGGAGGAGGAATGAGGTCACCGCTTCTCGGACTTTCGACAGGGCCGCTTGGTCTTCGCGCATAAACGGAGCCGGGCCGCTCTCCCACGGGGAGAGCGGCCCGGACATTCCGGCTCTGGGCTTCCTTCGAGGGACGGTTGTTTAGAAATCGCGAAAATCTTCATCAAAAGGAATGACCCGTTCGGGCTCGATCTGCTTTGGCTGCGCTTTCAAAGCGTTCGCCCGGCTGCCGTTGCCGCCGTTTTGAGCTTTCAGAGTACGCGGTGCAGCTTTGGCGGGGGTGCGGGTTCTGACTGGGTGCGGCTCATGGAGTTCTTCGGAATCGCCTTCCGTCCGATCCTGGGCTCCGACAAGCCCTGAAAGCCCGATCACCAGATTCTTCACCATCGTGCTCTGCGCTTTCATTTCCTGGGTGATGGAAGCGGTCTCCTCTGCACTGGCGGCATTCTGCTGGACCACCTTGTCCATTTCCTGCACGGCCCGGTTCAGATGGTCGATGCCCTGAGCCTGCTCAACGGAGGCTGCAGCGATCTCTCCCACCAGCTCACCCGACTTGGTGACCATGGAGGTGACTTCGTTGAACTCCTGGTTGGTTTGCTGAACCAGGCCCACTCCCACCTGGATCTTCCTCACGGTGCTTTCGATCAGCTCCCCCGTGCTTCGCGCGGATTCCGCCGCGCGCATGGCGAGGTTTCTCACCTCGTCGGCCACGACGGCAAAACCTGCCCCGGCCTCGCCGGCCCGTGCCGCTTCCACTGCCGCGTTCAATGCCAGGAGGTTGGTCTGAAAAGCGATCTCGTCAATCGTCTTCACGATCTTCTGGGTCTGTTCGCTCGCAGCGGAGATCTCCTGCATGGAGGAAGTCAGACCCTGCATCGAGGTGTTGGCCCGCCCGACTATCTCGTGGGTGTTCTTCATGAGTTTATCGGCGTAGCCTGCATTTTCGGCATTCTTCCGGGTGGTCGAAGCGATCTCTTCGAGGGATGCCGAAGTCTCTTCGATGGCCGCCGCCTGCTCGGACGCTCCTTCCGCCAATTGATGGCTTGCAGCAGAGATCTGCCCCGCAGCCGCAGTGATGCTCCCAGCGCTCTCCATGAGCCCTTCCACGGCCCCCATGATGGGCCTGGCGGTACTCCTGGCCAGCAGCCAGGTCGTGAACAGGCCTCCCAGGCCGAGAATCATTGCAGCACCGAGGAAGACCCAGCGAATTCTCGCCAAATCCTTCTGTATGTCATCCACGTAGACCCCTGAGCCCACCACCCAGCCCCAGGGCTCGAAGAGCTTCACGAAAGATACCTTGGGGACCGGCGCAGTCTCTCCCGGCTTGGGCCACATGTAGTCGACGAAGCCCTCCCCGCTTTCTTTGCAGGTCTTGGCGAACTCGATGAAAAGCGCTTTGCCGTTGGGATCCTTGTTCCCACTGAGGTCTTTGCCATCCAGCTCGGGTTTGAAGGGATGCATGATCATCTTGGGGGCAAGGTCGTTGATCCAGAAATATTCCTGCCCATTGTAGCGCAGGTTCTTCACCCTGGCGGCCGCCCGCTTCTGGGCCTCGTCAACCGGGAGCTCGCCGGATTTCACGCGGGCGTCGTATTCGGTCATGAGACTGAAGGCCACTTCGGTCACGCCCCTGATCTTGGCCTTCCTGTCCTCGTAGATCTTGGTTTCGATCCTGGTGTAGGCCCAAAAGAGCACCATGGAAAAACAGAGCACCCCCGAAATGCCCAATGCCATCATCTTTGTCGAAAGTCCGATTTTCCTAGCCCTCATCTCTTCTCTCCTGTGTATCGCCTGGCGTAATCATTGGAGGCAGCCCTCTTTCACGGCAATCCTGAGCCATGCGGAGACATCGCCGACCTGGGAACGTAAGAGAGGAGAGGGAGACATGGAGCGGCCGCCTCAGGCCTGAGCGGCCTCTCCATTCAGCGATCGGGATTGGGGGAACTGCCTCTGGATTTTTTGTCGTACTGGGGTATCGACATTTGGGAGAGAGCGCTTCAGTCTTATTTGAGGGATGGTCATCTCCCCCTGGCTTTGCGGAGACGGATGGATCCCGGGGTGACCTCCACCAGCTCGTCGTCGTTGATATATTCCATGGCGAGCTCGAGGCTGAACTGCCGGGGGGGAATGAGGCGCAGCGCCTCATCCGAGCCGGCTGCACGAATGTTGGTGAGCTTCTTCTCCTTGGTGATGTTGACCCACATGTCCTCTGTCCGTGAATTCTCGCCGACGATCATGCCCTCGTAGACGGGATCCCCGGGATTCACGAAAATGGTGCCCCGCGGCTGCAAGTGGTGAATGGCGTAGGTCACCGCCTTTCCGGCCCGGTCGGAAACGAGGGCGCCGTTGGGCCGCCCCGTGATGGATCCGGCGTAGGGGGTGTGGCCGATGACCAGGGTGTTGAGAATCCCCGTGCCCCGGGTGTCGGTCAGAAACTGGCTGCGGAGGCCGATGAGGCCCCGGGACGGGATTTCGAATTCCAGCCGGACCCGCCCGAACCCGTTGTTGACCATCTTGGTCATCTGTCCCCGCCGCGAGCTCAGCATCTCCGTGACGATGCCGACGAAGCTCTCGGGGATGTCCACCACGGCCAGCTCCAGAGGCTCGACCACCTGCCCGTCCACCTCCCGCGTGATGATCCGGGGTTTGGAGAGGGAGACCTCGTAGCCTTCCCGGCGCATGGTTTCCACGAGCACCGCCAGCTGCATTTCCCCCCGGGCGCTCACCTGGAACGAATCCCGGTTTTCCGCCTGCTCGACCCGGATGCTGACGTTGTAGAGCAGTTCCTTGTCGAGACGATCCTTGATGTGCCGCGAGGTGAGGTATTTTCCCTCCCTGCCGGCCAGGGGAGAGGTGTTGACCGAAAACACCATGGCGATGGTGGGCTCTTCGACGGTGATGGTCGGGAGCGGCCTCGGGTCCAGCAGGTCGCCCAATGTATCTCCGATGAACACATCGGCGACGCCGGCCACGGCCGCGATGTCGCCGGCATCGACGCGATCCCTTTCCACCCGCTCGAGCCCTTCGTAGCTGTAGACGACGCTGAGACCCGCTTTGCACGGGGGCTCATCCGGCTTGAGGAGAGCCACTTCCTGCCCGTAGCACAAAGAGCCGTTCACGATCTTGCCCACAGCAATGCGCCCCACGTAGTCGCTGTACTGGAGATTCGTGACCAGGAACTGGAGCGGCGCATCCGGGTCGAAGGACGGGGCGGGAATGGAGGACAGGATGGCCTCGAAAAGCGGCACCAGGTCCTGCCCCTCCCCCTCGGGGTCCGTCAGGGCCAGGCCGGCCTTGGCGTTGGTGTAGAGCACCGGGAAGTCCAGCTGCTCTTCGGTGGCGTCCAGATCGATGAAGAGATCGTAGACTTCGTCCAGGACCTCCTGGATGCGCCGGTCGGGCCGGTCGATCTTGTTGATGACCACGATGGGGGGCAGCCCGCGCTCCAGGGCCTTGCCGAGCACGAAGCGGGTCTGAGGCAGGGGGCCTTCGGTGGCATCCACCAGCAGCATCACCCCGTCCACCATGTTCAGGGTGCGCTCCACCTCGCCGCCGAAATCGGCGTGGCCGGGAGTGTCCACGATGTTGATCTTGACGCCCCGGTAGACCACGGCCGTATTCTTGGCCATGATGGTGATGCCCTTCTCCCGCTCGAGATCCAGGCTGTCCATGACACGCTCGGACACCTGCTCGTTTTCCCGAAAGATACCGCTCTGCCACAGCATGGCATCCACGAGAGTGGTCTTGCCGTGGTCCACGTGAGCGATGATGGCCAGATTGCGCAGATCTTGACGTATTTCCATTCCGGTCCTTCCAGCTATGAGATTCCCGGTTGGGCCAGGCGAGCATCGCCACGGACACCCCTTCCAGGTTTCGATAAGACGAAAAGTTTTTATTTCTGACCCATGGGAACCCTGGTGTCAAGAGTGACTTCCATTTCTTCAACCATTCCTGGCCCGACCGGAGGACGGATCATCAAGGAGTGTAAACTGCTCAGACGGTTGCAGCGGTCCATAGTGCCGCTGCAGGACGCCCCGGATGATGAAAGATGGTGTCAAAGCAGAAGCCAGAGACAGGGAACGAGGAACTTCTCAGAGCAAAATCTTTGGTTCACCGCGAAGTGGATGGTTGAGGAGCGGCTGTTTGGTCTGTTAAGCTGGCCACGTCATGAACCAGCGATGAACCCTTACACCTTGGACGGGCAGACCATGAACGAAGCATACCATCACATGATTTCCGGGGAGCTCGGCATTTCGCCTCAGCAGGTGCGGGCCACGGCCGTTCTGCTGGAGGAAGGGGCGACCATTCCTTTCATAGCTCGTTATCGCAAGGAGGTGACGGGCTCGCTGGATGAAGTGGCCGCAGCGGCCATTCGCGACCGGCTGAGCCAGCTGGAGGCCCTGGATAAGCGCAGGGCGGCCGTTCTGAAGTCCCTGGAAGAGCAGGGAAAGCTCACCGACGACCTCAAGGCGCAGGTTCTGGGGGCGGCGACCCTGGCGGTGCTCGAGGACCTCTATCTGCCCTTTCGACCCAAGCGGAGGACCCGGGCGACCATAGCCCGCGAGAGAGGCCTGGAGCCACTGGCGGCACTCCTTTGGGACCAGGCGCAAGGCAAGGATCCACTTGCCGAGGGAGCCCGATTCATCAACCCGGAGAAAGGGGTCGCATCGGTCGAGGAGGCCCTGGCGGGCGCCCGCGACATCCTGAGCGAATGGGTCAACGAGCACGCGGAGTCCCGGGCGAGGCTGCGATCCCTGTTCCTGGACCGGGGCGTCATCCGCTCCCGGGTGGTCCCCGGCAAAGACACCGAAGCCATCCAGTACCGCGATTACCTTGCCTGGGAGGGACCGGTGAAGGACACGCCGTCCCACAGGATCCTGGCGGTTCGCCGCGGCGAGAAGGAGGAGCTCCTCACGGTCCGCATTGCGCCTCCGGAAGAGGACGCACTCTCGATCCTCGAATCTCTCTTTGTTCGGGGCGATTCGGCGGCATCCAGGCAGGTGCGCGACGCCGTCCATGACAGCTACCGGCGACTGCTCGGGCCGTCGCTCGAAACCGAGGCCCGGCAGGAAGTCAAAGAGAGGGCCGACCTGGAAGCGATTCAGGTTTTCGCCGACAATTTGCGCCATCTCCTGATGGCTCCCCCCCTGGGCTCCAGGAGGATCATGGCCATCGACCCCGGTTTCCGGACGGGCTGCAAACTGGTCTGCCTGGATTCCCAGGGCACCCTGCTCCACAACGAGACCGTCTACCCGCACTCGGGAGCCGAGGCCGCATCCAGGGCTGCAGGCCGGGTTTGCACCCTTGCAGCTCAATTTGAGATCGAGGACATCGCCATTGGAAACGGGACGGCCGGGCGGGAGACGGAGTCTTTTGTGAGAGGTCTGGGGATTCCGGGAAGCGTTCAGGTCATCATGGTGGACGAGAGCGGGGCGTCGGTCTATTCCGCATCCGAAGCGGCCCGGGCCGAGTTTCCGGATCACGACGTGACGGTCCGGGGCGCGGTCTCCATCGGAAGGCGGCTCATGGATCCCCTGGCGGAGCTGGTGAAGATCGATCCCAAGTCCATCGGGGTCGGCCAGTACCAGCACGATGTGGACCAGGGCGCCCTCAAGCGGAGCCTGGACGACGTGGTCATGAGCTGTGTGAACGGCGTCGGCGTGGAGGTCAACACGGCCAGTCCCCAGCTCCTGGCGTATGTTTCGGGGATAGGCCCCCAGCTGGCGGGAAATATCGTCGCCCATCGCACCGCTTCCGGCCCGTTCCGATCGCGGGTCGAGCTGAAGAAAGTCTCCCGCCTGGGCCCCAAGGCCTTCGAGCAGGCGGCCGGCTTTCTGCGGATCCGGGGTGGTGCGAACCCCCTGGATGGGAGCGGCGTCCACCCGGAATCCTACTCCATCGTGGAGCTCATGGCGCGGGATCTGGGGTGCTCGGTGGGTGATCTGATGCGCGACGGCGGCAAGCGGGGGGCCATCGACCCGTCCCGCTACGTGAGTGAGAAAGCCGGGATCCCGACGATCACGGACATCCTCGAGGAGCTCGCCAAGCCCGGCCGCGACCCCCGGCAGGCTTTCGAATCCTTTTCCTTTGCGGAGGGAGTCGAAAAGGTGGAGGATCTCGAGCCCGGCATGCGCCTTCCGGGAATCGTGACCAATGTCACAGCCTTCGGGGCCTTTGTGGATGTGGGCGTCCACCGGGACGGACTCGTGCACGTGAGCGAGCTTTCGGACAGCTTCGTGAAGGACCCGCGGCAGGTGATCCATGTCCACCAGCGGGTCACGGTGACCGTCGTGGAGGTGGACCGGGAGCGGAATCGCATCGCCCTTTCCATGCGGTCGACACCGGCTGTGAAAGGAAAGGCCCCCGGGACTCCCTCCGACACGCCCACGCCGTCCAGGGAGCGTCCCGAAAAGAAGCCGCGGCCGAAGGCCAGGGAGGCCTTCAACAACCCCTTCGAAGCAGCCTTCAGGAAGTCGTGAGTGCTGCCCCGGGACCCCGTTGCCGTGTGGAGGAGTTGCTCAAGCTTGGCTCTGAACAATGGTTTCATTTACCGGGAAAAGATCGACGGTCGCAGGGCCGGCGTCGGTGTGATGGAGCACCTGAGCCGGCACTACCGCCACTCCTCCCGGGATGAATGGCAGCGTCGCCTGGATGACGGCGAGATCTTTCTGGACGGCTCTCCCCTCGAAGAAGATGTTCATCTCCAACCCGGGCAACAACTCTCCTGGCATCGCCCGCCGTGGGACGAGCCGGACGTGCCGCTCGACTACGCCGTCCTGCACCTGGACGAAGACCTGCTGGCGGTGGCCAAGCCCAGCGGACTGCCCACGATTCCGGGTGGTGGATTTCTGCAGCATACGCTCCTCAACCGGGTGCGGCAGGCCTTTCCCGAGGCCACCCCCGTCCATCGCCTGGGGCGGGCCACATCGGGGCTCCTGCTTTTCGCCCGGTCGGCGCGCGCCCGATCCAGCCTGGCCCGTGCCATGCGCTTGAGGGAGGTGACCAAGATCTATCGAGCCCTGGCGATGGGCACGCCCACCCATGGCCGCTTCACCATCGAAACTCCCATCGGGCCGGTCCCCCACCGGATCCTGGGCAGCGTGCATGCCGCTTCGTCCAATGGAAAACCGGCTTTCAGCCGCGTCCGAATTCTGGAACGTCGGCACCAATGCTCGCTTCTGGAAGTGGAGATCGAAACCGGGCGTCCTCACCAGATCCGCATTCATCTCGCGGCCGCAGGCCATCCTCTGGTGGGCGATCCTCTGTACGTCTCCGGCGGAGGGATCCGGTGGGATGAACCCGGTCTGCCCGGGGATTCGGGCTACCGGCTTCATGCGGAGCGAATCCGAATCCGCCATCCGGCGACCGGCTCTCTCCTCGACCTCAGCTGCATGCCGCCTCCCGAGCTGCGGCTGCGCCCGGTGTTCTGAGCCCGCAACGGCGAGTCCCTGGATAAGGGAGGTAAATCCGCATGGCGACTATGAAGAGGGAGAAGACAAAGTTCCCGGGAGTGCACTTTGTGTGGGGAACAGGAGTCGATGGGAAGCCCGAGAAGACCTTCTACATCCGCTATCCTTATGAACCTGAAATCCATCCTATCTTTTAGATCCGTCGTGCCTCTTTTCGCGGTCGTGTCTCTTGCGGCGGGGCTGATGGTCGCGGGAGAGGTGGGAACGCCTTCACACACGTGGATACACTGGAATGAAGACGCCTCTCCTCGTTCCAAGGGATGAATGATCACTATGAAAACGGTAGCCATCGTCAATCCTGCCGCAGGCGGCGGCCATGCAGTGCGCTCGTGGGAACGGATCATCAGGGCGCTGCCGAGTGAGACCAGGGACCTGGTGACCTGGTATACGAAAGGTTCCGCTCATACGGCGATGCTTGCGGGGCAGGCCCGTCGGCAGGGGTTTGAGCGAGTGATCGCAGCAGGTGGAGATGGGACTCTCTTTCATATCCTCAATGGATTGTGGTGGGAGAGTGGAGGCGAACTGCCGAGCCTGGGAATGGTTCCCTTGGGGACGGGGTGCGACTACGTGCGCAATTTCAGATCGAATCGACACCTTGTTGAAGACTTGCTCGGGGCCATGAGGAATCCCCCTGTGAACGTTGGAGTGGGGATGGCCGCTTTGCAGGGGCTGGATGGGAATCCGGTGCAGAGGGTCTTTTTGAATATTCTGGGTACGGGATACGATGCCAGTGTGGCTGCCAGACTGGGGCGCAGCAACAAGCCGAAGATCGGCAAAATATCCTACCTGGTCGGCTTGCTGATGGAGCTGGTCCAGCTCAAAGCGTATCGATTTCAGGGTGAAATCGACGGCAATGCCTTCCAGGCAGAGAGCATCATGCTCGTAGCCGGATTGGGATGCTGCTTCGGGGGTGGGATGAGGATCGCACCAAACGCATCCCCTCTGGCCGCTCGCTTTCAAGTGCTCTGGTCGCAGGGGGTGGGTCGGCTCAGACTGCTGAGCCTCCTTTCCGGAGTCTACCGGGGTCGGCACCTGGAGCATCCATCCGTGCGGCACTGTTTTGCACGACACCTGAAGATAGAAGCCAGTCCGCCGGCCTATGTAGAAGCCGAAGGGGAGCTCGTGGGCCAAACACCTATTGAACTGGGGCTCCACCCTGGAGCACTGCCCTTCGTGACCAGGTAGAAGCCCATCAAACTGCATCTCAATCTCATTTCACAGCGCAGCCGCCATCGGGCCAGGTTTGTGCGGCCGGCACCCAAAGGGAATGAAAGTGATTGTGCCCCCTGGTCCACTCCCGATTGACTGGGCCACTCCGGTTGAGGGGGGTTTGCCTGCCCTGCCTCCGTGCTTCATTTTGGCCCCGTGGGTCACCGAATGCATCTCCACGTGGAGAGACCCATGACTCCTCCGATTGTCCCTTCGGAGGGCGTTGAGCAGAACGTCATCTGCGCCGAGTTCTTCGCTTCGATGTGATAAAAAGTCCCCGTTTCTCGATCTTTGCAGAACCTCTTTCAAAGAGGACGCGGGAACCGCTCGAACCAGCAGCGGAGTTGCAGGTCACCAGGTCTCAAGTGCGGGTCGGTTACCCAACATATGATCACGGAACCGTGAGTCCGGCAGCGAATTTAGGACGTCAACAAGTAGGAGAGATGTTGAATCGAACAGGCATCGCCATCGTTGAGCCTGCCGTCGTGATAGACTATCGAGTGCTGATCAAGTGTCTGGCAGCCTCCTAAAGATAGCCCCGATCTTGATATGTTGCACGTGACACAAAAATCATGCAACGCTTCTGTTGCATGCAACATCTATTTTCCTGTCGGGTGTAATCCTGCACTCTCACCGCTCAGTCTTAAGCTTATATTATACCATCACAATATGGGATGAGCGGTATCATCTGCATCTTTGGCACAGGTCTTGACTATCAAAGTTATATGGAATCGCCATTCCGAACATTTCTCGCCAGCTTGGCCTGAGAGGTGAGCGGTGGTTGACGTTTTGAAGAAGACACAGAGGGGCCGAGCTGAATTAGAGACGCCTCTCACAAGGATGCTGAATGAACGTTGGAGCCAGACATATCCTGCTGGTCACCGTTATCATCATGCTACTGATCCGAGTAAGACCATTGTAGAAATCTGGCCCCTGGCCGGAGAATGTGAGGTGTTTGGAAAGGAGGTCGTCAGCAGCTCCGGAAAGATCTTGCTGAATCACACGATACCTTCAGTAGAAAAGGTCTCGCAACCAACTTTTTCACCACAAACTCATAGAAAAGAGTAACCGCCATGGAAAAGAGAAAATTTTTTATCCGCTATTTACTGCTTCTTATCCTGATCGCCACCTTTGCGGCCTGTTCATCGACACCCAAACAGGAAAGTAAGGGAGAAGTGGTTCGGAAGACCACGACGACGGTCGAAAGGCCCGCGATCGAACAGAAGCGGACCACCACCACGACGATCGAGACTCAATAGTTAGTCGAGCCAGTACCTGGTACAAATTCTGGCAGCCCGAAGGGAATGGCCCTGCGCGCTTCAATACACAGGAGAAGTGCAACGAGTCAAACGTGAACAACAGGCTCGAAGCTTGAAAAAACCCAAGCCTGAGGTTCAAGATAATGTAGGGAAGGAAGGAACATCAGTGAGCAGTTCTTATAGCGACGGAGTGCATGAGGCGATGGTTGATATTGTCAAGGGAAGGCCTTGGCAAGCTATCTTTCCTGATTTCCCCAAACGGGGGAGGAGGGGGGGCACTGGATCTTGATCATCGCTTCAGCCACCATCGAATAGCCCCCTGCGAGGTGGGAATCGTGGGTAACGTTGTGTCTGTTGAGAGGACGGAGGGCCGTTTCAGCCATGTCAGGCTCCCTGTCTTTTCAACGCTGTGAGCAGGTGGTGGTAGGGGATCGCAGATCCACATTCAATACTTCTAAGTCTTACAACAAAGATGGAGAGAGTTATGAAAAGAATGATGTCGCTCGTACTCGTATTGGCCGTTTTGATTATGCCATGCGGTTTATTTGCCCAGCAGGAGACTGTGACCAGCACGGTCACGATGACGGAAACCGCGGGGACGATCAGCGAGTTTAGCCCCGACACCATTGTGGTTCGGTCGGAAACCAGCTCATCTCCAAGTCGCTACAGCTACACGAACAGCACAACCTATGTTGATGAGACGGGTGCACCCGTCTCCGTGGAGACTGTTAAGTCCGGTCTGCCGGTGACGGTTTACTACACCCGCCAAGGCGATCGCATGATCGCTAACAAAGTGGTGGTTCGGAAATCCACGACGACGACCGAAAGGCCCGTGATCGAAGAAAAGCGGACCACCACCACGACGACTGAAAGGCCCGTGATCGAGGAGAAGCGGACCACCACCACCACCGAGACTAAATAGTTATACTGCGAACGGCTAAGAACTGGACTTTCTGT
>JBFYYO010000101.1:0-12350 GCA_041310025.1 Syntrophobacterales bacterium | reverse complement strand
CTGACCCTTCTCTGTCGCAGCTATAACAATCTGGAATACGACCTGGAAAAGGGCCGGCGCGGCTCCCGCTACGTGCACGCAGAAGCGCTTCTGTGCGAGCTCACGGGCGCCGAGGCAGCTCTCGTCGTGAACAACAACGCCGGCGCGGTCTTTCTCACCCTCAACACCCTGGCCCAGGGAAAGGAGGTCGTTGTGTCGCGGGGGCAGCTGGTGGAAATCGGAGGCTCCTTTCGAATCCCCGATGTCATGCGAAGCAGCGGCGCCATCCTCAGGGAGGTGGGCACCACCAACCGAACCCATCTGCGGGACTACGAGGCCGCCGTCGGACCTGAAACGGCCCTGCTCATGAAGGTCCATACGAGCAACTACCGGATTGTCGGATTCACTTCAGAGGTTCCCCTCCAGGAGATGGCCGCCCTGGGAAGGGAGAAAGGAATTCCTGTCTTGGAGGACCTGGGAAGCGGCTCTTTTGTGGACCTCTCCCGGCTGGGCCTTCAGGGGGAGCCAACCGTTCAGGAGGCGATCAAGGCAGGAGCAGATCTCGTGACATTCAGCGGAGACAAGCTCCTGGGAGGGCCTCAGGCGGGAGTGGTGCTGGGCAGGAAAGACCTTGTGGCGAAATGCAAGAAGAACCCCCTCACCCGCGCGCTCAGGGTGGACAAGATGACCCTCGCCGCACTGGAAGTGACCCTGCGGCTCTACCGCGACGAGCGGGAAGCCGTGCAAAAGATACCCACGCTGCGGATGGTCACAACTTCCCTGGAAGAGCTGGAAAGGCGGGCTGAAATCCTGGCCACCCTCATTCTTGAAGCTGATGTCGAACATCAGCTCGACGTCAAGACCCAGCCGGCCCTGTCCCAGGTGGGAGGAGGGTCTCTTCCCGCGCTCGAATTCATGAGCCGGGCGGTTTCGGTTCGCTCCGCCACCATGAGCGCTCATAGCATCGAGTCGGCGCTCCGGGGGAACAGCCCGCCGATCATCGGACGCATCGAATCGGACCAGGTCCTGCTGGACGTGCGCACCCTTCAGCCGGGGGACGACCTGCACATCCAGGACGCTTTTCGATCCCTTTTGAAACGAGGGCCTGACTGACAGGCCTCAATGGACTCGCAATTGGATGTAGAGGTCTCCGCGGTCGGCATAGCTACCCGGCATGGGGTGCCCCATGTCTCTCAGACGCAGCCGTGTGCCGGTGTGAACTCCGGGCGGGATCCGAACCGAAACCCTCTTGCCGTTTTCCAGATGGGGCAGCTCCAACTCCACCACTGCACCCGTCAAGGATTCCCTGGGAGAGATCACCAGTTCGTAAGTCACATCTGCAGCCCCTCCGCCGAATCCCTCGCGGGAACGGCCTGATTCTCCATCGCTCGGCAGCCCCAGCAGTTTCCTCAGGACGAACCGGCCGACCTTTTTCCCGGCATCCGCCAGCAGCGACAGGCCCTCGCTGATCAACCCCTTGGGCCTGCTGCCGTTCAAGGTTACGGAATGATCCCTCCCATGCATGGAGGGACGATACTGATGACCCCGATGATGCCGCCCCGCATTGCCGTAGCGAAAGACCTTGACGCGCCCGGGGCCGCTCCACGTGAAGCCCTGGAAGAAGATGGTCTTATCCCCGAAGAACACACGGTTGATGAAAGAGTCATCAAACCGAAAGCCCATGCGCTGAAATTCCCGCTGCATTTCAGCGAAGACTTCCTGGGCCTGACGGCTGGCGAAGAAATCCTTGAAGATCTCCTCCTGGGAATAACCAAATCCTGTTGCGCCGCCAGGCCCACCCGGTCTCTGTTCAAATCCGAAACGTTTGTACTCGTCGTACTGGGCCCGCTTCTGGGAATCCGAGAGCACGCCGTATGCTTCACTGAGGCGCTTGAATCGTTCTTCAGCTCGTGGATCGCCGGGATTTCGGTCCGGGTGGGTCTCCAAAGCCAGTTTTCGATAGGCCTTCTTGATTTCTTCATCGCTAGCCTGGGACGAAACACCCAGCACTGCGTAATAGTCTTCCCGGGGCATCAAACCACATCTCCTGATCGCTCGTCGAGCGATGCGAAAAAGTTCTTCTATGATCAGCTCCATCCTGGAAGGGATCCCCGTGCAGGGGTTGCCCGCATGGCAGACGGTTCGGAGCAACACACCGGATGAAGCTGCTCAGTCTCCTTAACACCTTAAAATATAATATATTGTTGCCGCCCTTCAAGATCAATTCGTCCGCCCAACTCCCGAATGGGGCCCAAAGCGAGTGCACGCCCATCCACCGCCTGCGCATCAGGCGAGGCAAACCCCACAGCGGGTGCATCCTCCCTCGGGGGGGCAGGCCGGACTCTCCTTCCCCTGGAGCGCTCTTTCCCACTCCCTCCAGAGATAGGTCCGGTGCAGACCCGTGTCGACGATTTCCCAGGGAAAGATTTCGTCCTTGTCCCGCTCCCGCATGACCCAAAAATCGGGATTGTGGGGGGACTGCTTCATCACCTGGCTCCAGGGGATGCGCTCCGCGCCGGCCTGTTCGAGCATGTCGGCGATCCGTCGGTCACCCCGCGACATCAGGGCCTGCACATAGGCCCATTTGGGAAGATCGAAATGGACCTTCACATTGGGGACCTTCCTGAGAGCGTTCTGAATCCATCGCGCTCGCTCCTTCAGGGTGGCAACGCCGGCGAAGGAAGTCCACTGGAAGGGAGTGAAAGGCTTCGGCACAAAGGCATTGATGCTGATGGTGATGGTCCCCATCTGGCGCCTCCCCCTGCTCCTGCTGAGGACCCGGTGCTTGATGGTTTTGACCAGGCTCACCATCTCCTCAAGGTCATCCAGCGTCTCGGTGGGGAGCCCGATCATGAAATAGAGCTTGAGATGCAGGATCCCTTTCTCGGTCAATTGCTCGGCCGCATCATAGACGGCCTCGCTGGTGATTCGCTTGTTGATCACACGGCGCAGCCGCTCGGACCCCGCTTCGGGAGCGATGGCCACGGCCTTGTGCCCGCTCGCCATCAACGCATCCAGAACGGCCGGCGAGAGTGTGTCCACGCGCAAGGACGAGAAAGACAGCTCCAGCCCCTTCCCCAGCAGCGACTCACACAAATCGGCTATCCGGGGATGATCGGAAACAGCCGCACTGACCAGGCCCACCCTCGTTCCCTCACCGGCCCGACTCGCCACGCTCCTTTCCAGGTCTTCCACCGTAGCGAATCGAACCGGGCGGTAGATGAAGCCTGCGGCGCAGAAGCGGCACCCCTGCCCGCAGCCACGACCGATCTCCAGAAGATGCACCCGGCTGAATTCCGTGTGCGGGGTCAGTACGATGGAAGAACACGGCCCGGATTGCGAAGGATCCATCCGGCGATACCGGATTCTCTCCGGGAGGGGAAGCCCCGGAAATGGAGTGATGCCCTCCAGAAAGCCGCGCTCGTCGTAGGAATCCCGGTACAGCGAGGGAATGTAGATCCCCGGAACGCTCTCGCCCAGGGCCAGCAGCGCATCGCGGCGTGGCAATGAACGCCCGCTGAGGTCGCTCCATGCCTCCCAGAAGTCGCGCACAAGTCCCTCGGCCTCCCCAATGAACATGCAATCCATGAAAGGGGCGAGGGGCTCCGGATTGAGGAATGCCGCCACTCCTCCCACCGCAACGAGAGGATGCCCGGCCGAACGATCCTCGGAGCGGAGGGGGAGCTCGCCGAGCAGGAGCATCTCGATCAGATTGGGATAGTCGTTTTCAAAGGAGACGGAAAAAAAGAGGAGATCGAAATCACGGACACGGCGCTGGGACTCGACACTCAGAAGCTGACCGGGGTTCTGCCTGACCAGAGCGAGGTCGTCCGGCTCCGGGAAGAAAATCCGTTCGCAGACCACCCCATCCAGGCTGTTCAGCAACCCGTAGACGGTCTGGAACCCAAGGTTCGACATACCGACGGCATATCGGTTGGGGAATGCAAGGGCGATTCTGACCCTCCCACGCCAATCTTTGCGCAGAGTGCCCTTTTCTTCCGCCAACCACATCTGCTGGCGGCGCACCAGTCTAGCGAGCATCTGTCCGGGTGGGAGTCTATCCTGCGCCAGGGGCAAGCCTCTTGCCGGCAATGCCATCGACACAGGCCATTCAACAGGTTCATTTCCATTTCGGGGCAGGTGGTCATGGGGCTTCCCACAACGCACTCGCCCCGAATCCAATTCCTGGAGAAAACTCAGTCCGCCTGCCGCCTGATGAAGGTCGGTATGCTCAGATCCTCATCCTCGATGGAAGCGCCACCGGCCCCCGTCAGCTTCTGGAGAAGAGTCCTTTTTTTTACAGGGGCTGCCTCCTGAACGGGCTGATCCCTCAGGGTGCGATGCCGCACCACGGTTGGAATCTGCAGATAATCGTAGTTCAACTCGGGGATGATTCCCTCGGGCTTCATCCGCTTGGGCCGGGCCGGCGACGACTCGACCTTGGCCATCTGCTCCATCCTGCCAATGCCGGTGGCGATGACCGTCACCCGGACCTCGTCCATGATGCTCTGATCGATGGACATACCCAGGATGATGTTGGCTTCCTCATCCATTTCCTTGTGGACGATGGAGGCCACCTCCTCGAATTCATGCATGCCGAGATCCTGGCCCGTCGTGATATTGATGAGGGCCGCCCGGGCACCGTGGATGGAGATGTCCTCGAGGAGCGGACTCGAAATGGCCTGCTGAGCTGCCGCCGAAGCCCGGTTCTCCCCGGTGCTGACCCCGGTTCCCATCAGAGCCAGCCCCTTCTCGCTCATGACCGTTCGAAGATCGGCAAAATCCACGTTGATGTAGCCGGGGTGCGTGATCAGATCCGAAATACCCTTGACGGCAAACAGCAGGACGTCGTCCGCACGCCGGAACATTTCCAGAAAAGTAGAGCGCCGATCCGCCAGGCAGAGCAGGCGGTTGTTCGGAATGGTGATGAGCGTGTTCACCACATCGTGCAGGGCTTTGAGGCCGTCTTCGGCGTTCCGGTGACGCACTTTGCCTTCAAAATTGAACGGCCTCGTCACGACCGCAACCGTCAGGGCTCCCAAATCCCTGCACACCTGCGCCACGACCGGGGCTCCCCCCGTTCCCGTTCCACCCCCCATGCCTGCCGTGATGAAGACCATGTCGCTGCCGTCCAAGGCCGCGCGAATCTGATCCATATCCTCCTGAGCCGCCTTTCCTCCGACCTCCGGACTCCCGCCGGCTCCCAGTCCCTTGGTAAGATTCTCCCCCAGTTGGATCTTGGTGGGAGCAAGACTGCGCTCCAAAGCCTGAAAATCCGTATTGGCGGCTATGAACTCAACCCCGTCGAGGCCGGAGGCGATCATGTTGTTGATGGCATTTCCGCCACCGCCGCCAATCCCAAGGACTCTGATCTTCGCTCTGGTTGCAATGGAATTTTCCATCTCTTTCGATTTCCCCCTCATTGCGTCCCGTGTATGTACAAACAATTCCCATGGGTCTCGTAATGGTCAAGAATCTCAACAACTCTCCGGCGGCCCCTCGCTTCTCTTTCTCGCGCCTCGCATCAGGCCGCCTCAAGAACGCTTTCACCTACCAGAATTCCTTGATCCAGCGCTTGAGCATCGCAATCACTTTCTTGAACGAGCCGGGCTCCTGCGTCGGCCTTCGAATACCCTGTCTGCTTCCGTAAAGCAGCAACCCGGTGGCGGTGGCATAGATGGGGTTCTTGACCACATCTCCAAGGCCGCCGAACCGATAGGGGATTCCAATTCGAACAGGCACATCCAAAACCCGCTCGGCCAGTTCACGAATACCTTGTAGCAGAGCTACGCCGCCTGTCAACACCACTCCCCCGTGGAGCGACTCGGCAAATCCGGACCTCACAAGCTCCCATTCAATAATCTTCAGGATCTCTTCAACGCGAGCTTCCACGATTTGAGTCAGAATGGTCCGACTGAGCTGCCGAGACTTCTGGCCCCCCACGGAGCCGACTTCGATAATGTCCTGCGGGTTCACCCACTCCACCAAAGCACAGCCGTACTGCTTTTTGATCTTCTCGGCCTCCTCCATGGAAGTGCGCAGCCCCACGGAGATGTCCGAGGTTATGTGGTTCCCTCCCAGGCCAACCACACACGAATGACGGATGGCATTGTCCACGAACACCGCCACGTCACTCGTGCCGCCACCGATATCCACCAGGGCGACCCCCAGATGTCTCTCGTCGGTGTCCAGAACCGACTCGCTGGAAGCCAGACTCTCCAGCACGACATCCAGAACCTGCAACCCTGCTCTCTCACAACACTTGATGATGTTCTGAACCGCACTCACCATGCCGGTGATGATGTGCACCTTGGCCTCGAGACGGACTCCGGCCATGCCCAGAGGATTCTGGATGCCCTCCTGGTCATCGACGATGTACTGCTGGGGCAGTACGTGCAGAATCTGCCGATCAAAAGGCATGGCCACGGTCCGGGCGGCGTCCAGCACGCGGTCAATGTCGCTTTGCGTCACCTCGCGGCTCTTGATCGCAATCACACCGTGACTGTTGAGGCTCTGCACATGAGTACCCGCCACTCCGGCATAGACGGCGGAGATCTCGCAGCCCGCCATCAACTCGGCTTCGTCGACGGCCTTCCTGATGGCCTGAACGGTCTGATCGATGTTGACGACCACTCCCCCCCTCAATCCGATGGAGGGATAGGTGCCCACTCCGACAATATCGATGCCTTCGGGGGTCACCTCGCCGACTACGGCGCAAATCTTCGTCGTCCCCAGGTCAAGGCCGACAACCAGTTCCTCTCTCCTCGCCATTGCCTCCCTTTCAAACCAGCCCGCTCTGTTGGTCTTGGAACCTGCCCCCCTAAATCCCCTTGGGAACGGGGAAGCTCCCGGTCACAAAGGCCCGATTCGGGTAATCCAGATCGATCCGAGTCACCGAGTCCAGAAGCTGGCGATGACTCAAATGGCCCAGGACCTTCTGAAGATGGCCCAGCTTCCGCTCGTAATCATCCCATCCAAACTCGATGGGGATCGCCTTCACTGTCGTATAGAGGATGAACCCCTCCTCGTTATGCCATCGACACTCGGAGATCTGGCTCAGTGGAAACCAGCCCTGTGAGCCCGCGAGGGCCGTCATCAAACGTCTCAGAGCATCCAAAGCTTCGCTCGGCAGCCGGTCTCCCGGCTTCAGACCCGATCCCGCGAAGCCAGTCACCAGAGGGAGTGTGGGGTGGGCATCCGCGACGGTCCTCGCGAACAGACGGCCCTCACCGTCCATTACAAAGAACTCGTCGGCAAAGACTACGGCCACAGGCTCGCGCTCTGCCACCTCAACCACGATGCGATCGGGCAGATCCACCTTGACCAGGGAGGCATGAAACCAGGGAATGGCGCTCAGCGCCTCGGCCCGTTCCGAAATCTTGACGGTCAACAGACTGGCATTCAGCGGAATGCCCAGGGCATTCAGTACTTCCTTGCGATCCACGGTCTTCAGACCGGAAATGTGTACTTCCTGCAATCGAAACCACGGCCCATCCAGGAGTGCATGGTAAGCATGAGCTAATGCGGCACTGGATGCGAATACGGCGGGGATGATCATGAGAAGACCGAAAACCGTTTTGACCCGCTTGACCCATCGGCGGAGCTGAGCCTTCCTGTCCTGACGATAGCGGTTTTTCTTCTTTCGCATGGCGCCTTGCCGGCGGAGCGCCCATCCACGGGTGGACGGTCACTCCCCCCTCTCCGGTTGAATCTACAATATTAGAATTTCCCTTTGGAGACAAACACCAAATGCCTGACGGACCGATTTCTCTACGTGATCCATTACAGCGCGCACATCCGCAGCCGTCGCCCCCCCAAGATTCACGATCCAGTTGGCGTGCTTTTCGGAAACGGCAGCCCTCCCCACCGTGAAACCCTTCAGTCCTGCCCTTTCGATGAGCCACCCCGCAGGAGCATCGGGTGGATTCTTGTAGACCGAGCCTGCAGATGGCCAGTTCAAAGGCTGTGTGGCCTTGCGCTGCTTGACGGCAATCTGAAGCCGACTTCGAATTCCAGCTTTGGGGGCCGCCATGAGCCCCAAACACGCCCCGATGACGGTCCAGTCCCCGGGCAACCGCATGGACCGATACTCGGGGCTGAGATCCCTCCGCCCCAGGCACTGCCGAGCGCCTCGCTCGTCCAGCACGTCGAGCGAGACGAGCACATCGGCGAGGCACCCCTCGCGCGTTCCCGCATTCATCACTGCGGCTCCGCCGACGGTTCCCGGGATTCCCACCAGCGGCTCCACCCCGCTCAGCCCATTCTCCAGGCAGAAACGAACGAGGCGTGACAATCGCAAGCCCGCTCCGACATGGACCTCCACCGCCCCTCGCTCACTTCCATGCACGATCCGGATCTCCGAGCACGCCCGGTTCAGCTGGATCACCACCCCGTCCATGGGCTCGTCCGACGCCAGTACGTTGCTGCCTCCCCCCAGGACCAGATGCGGAACGCCCGCTGCGCGCGCCCGACCAAGCATCTCGGCAACCCCATCCACGGTTGCCGGCCGTACCAGGCAGCGAGCGGGACCTCCAATCCGGAAGGTCGTACAGGAAGCGAGGGGGACGTCCCACAACACCTCGAGCCTCCCTCTGCCCTCTGACTCCGATTCCAGAGAGCTCCACAGGTCGGCCCGAGTCTCAGGCTCCATCGGTGCCGCACAACCATGAGGGGACAGTAAGGTTTGTGAATGCAGCATGTTCAACCTTTGAGGGAATCGAGCAGATCCTCGCCGATCTGCCACACGTTTCCGGCGCCCAGCGTGATCACGACATCTCCCGGCTTGACGGCCGCCTTCAAACTCTCCCGCAATCCATCGAAGGTGGTGTGAAACTCCAGATCATGATGTCCGTGCGCAGCGACCTGCTCCGCCAGACGAGCCCCGGTGATCCCGGGGATGGGTCTTTCGCTGGCCGCATAGATTTCCGTCAGGAACAGCAAATCCGAATGGTAGAAACAGCGGGCGAATTGATCCAGAAGGGCCTGGGTCCGGGTGTAGCGGTGTGGCTGAAACACCACGATGCGCCGGCGGTCGGGGAAGCACTGGGCCAGTGTCTCCAGGACATTCCGGATCTCCGTCGGATGGTGGCCGTAGTCGTCCAGCACCAGCACTCCCCCGGCCTCCCCCTTGATCTGGAACCGGCGCTGGACCCCCGTCATGTCCCTCAGTCCAGCCTGAACGCTGGGCCACTCGATCTCGAGATCCTGGGCCACGGCCACTGCAGCGAGCGAGTTGAGAACGTTGTGGCGCCCCGGGATCGGCAGCTCGATCTCCCCCAGCTCCTGGCCCTGGTGAAACGCCCGGTAGGTCGTGGTCAAGCCGTCGAACCGGATCTCACGCGCCTGGAAGTCCGCCTGGGATGAAAGGCCGTAGGTGACATATCGCTTGGAGATGAGCGGCAGGATCGTCTGGATGTTCTCGTCCTCGAGGCAGAGCACCGCCTGTCCATAAAACGGGATTCGATTGATGAATTCGAGGAAGGTACGCTGGATGTGCTCCAGGTCCCGATAGAAATCCATGTGCTCCAGGTCGATGTTCGTCACTACGGCAATGGTCGGGGGAAGCAGCAGGAAGGTTCCGTCGCTCTCGTCCGCCTCCGCCACCATGAAATCTCCCGATCCCAGCTTGGCGTTGGTGCCCCATGCGTTGAGCCGGCCCCCGATGACCACTGTCGGATCCAGGCCGCCACGAGCCAGAACCGTCGAAACCATGGACGTCGTGGTGGTCTTGCCGTGGGCGCCGGCGACCAGAACGGCGTATTTCAACCGCATCAGCTCCGCCAGCATCTCGGCACGCCGGATCACGGGCACTTTGCCCATGCTTCGAGCCGCCTGCAATTCGGGATTCTCTTCAGAAATGGCCGAGGAGAGGACCACCACGTCCGCCCCTTTCACGTGCTCGCCATCATGACCCACATGAATCTCGGCGCCCAGCCCGGCCAGCCTTCGCGTGATGTCGGTCTCCCTCAGGTCGGAGCCGCTCACCCGGTATCCGAGGTTTAGCAGCAGCTCGGCAATGCCGCTCATGCCGATTCCGCCGATGCCCACAAAATGAATATGTTGATATCCTTTATACATCCTGGACCACCCGCCTCTCCGCATGTCGGGCAATGTTCATGAGAATGCCCACCGCCAGGCAGTTGGCCGTGAAAGCACTGCCGCCATACGAAATGAACGGCAGGGGCAACCCCTTGGTGGGCATGAGTCCAAGTACGACGCCCATATTCACCAGCGCCTGAAGTGAGATCAGCATGGTCAGCCCTGCCGCCAGGAGAACCCCCAGCTGGTCGGGTGCAGACCTTGAGACTTTGAAGCCCGTCAGGAAGAACATCGCGAACAACAACGTCACAGCTGTGATTCCCACGAATCCCAGCTCCTCCGCAACCACCGCAAGGATGAAATCCGTGAATGCTTCGGGAAGGTAGAACAGCTTCTGCTGGCTGGCTCCCAGACCGATCCCCCAGAATCCGCCCGATCCCACCGCAATCCAGGCCTGAATGAGCTGGTACCCCGAATCCAGGGGATCTGTCCACGGATTTCTGAAGGCCGTGACCCGCTCCCAACGATAGGGGACCTTGTAGACGAACCTGTAGAAGACACCCGCCGCCAATGGTGCAAGGGCAAACAGATGTCTGAAGGGGACCCCGCCCAGGAGCAGCATGACGAACGTGGAGCACCCTATCAGGAAAGTGGTTCCGAAATCCGGCTCCAGCAGCAGCAACCCTCCCAGGACGCCGCACCAGATCATGGGAGGCCAGAACCCGATGCTCATCCGCTTGATCTTGTCCTGCTTCTTGACCAGCCAGGCGCTCAGGAAGACCACCCAGCAAACCTTGGTGAATTCTGCCGGCTGCAGCAGAAAGATGGAGAGTTGAAACCAGCGCCTGGCATTGTTGATTTCCACCCCGAAGATGAGCACAAGAATCAGGGACAATATGGCGAGAGCGAGCAACCGCGGGGCAAGCCGGCCCAGTTTCTTGTAAGGGAATCGACTGGCTCCCGCCATGATGGCCAGGCCCAGCACGATGCAGATCAGCTGGCGGGCCAGATAATGAGACGTGGAGGCCTCCATGTCCACACGTTCAGCAAGGCCTTTGAGGCCCACGGTCGAGCTGGCGCTGTAGACCATGATGAGCCCGATGACGATGAGCAGGGACACTATGGTCCACAGCTGGATTTCGAGAGGAAGGGCCAGGGGCATGGAGCCGGTTTTCGACCTCTCCCCGCCGTCCGTGAATGGAGGCACATCCGTTAAGGATCTCGACATATCGTTCTCCAGCTAAGACTCGCCATGAAGGCCGTTCACCAGCCGCTTGAAATGGTCCCCACGCTGCGCGTAGTTGTCGTACTGGTCGAATGAGGAGCAGGCTGGAGACAGTAGCACGATGTCGCCGGATGTCGCCTTCTGCAGAGCTTCCTCAAAAGCTTGCTCCAGATTCGGAAACGATTGGGTGGATACGGCAGCTCCCAGCTGCTCCCGGATGCGGGAGGCCGACTCCCCGAAAGCGAGCACCCCTTGCCCCTTCTGCTTCAGCGGCTCGATGAGCGGCTCGTAGGAGCCGAGCTTGTCCCGTCCCCCGAGGAGCAGCCAGACGGGCCGATCGAAATTCTCCAGCGCCTTCACCACGGCTCCCACGTTGGTTCCCTTGGAGTCGTCGTAGAAGTCGATCCCGTTCCAGCTCCTCACCCATTCGACGCGGTGCGGCAACCCTCGATAGGTGCCGATCACCTCCTGGAGCACCCCGGGAGCCACACCCATCAACGATGCGGCCAGTGACGCAGCCATGATGTTCTCTTCGTTGTGGACGCCCTGGAGGGGAATCCCGGAGAGGTTGAGCTCAAACGGCTGTATTTCGGGGATATTGACCTGGGTGCATCCCCGCACCACCCTGGCGTTCACATCCGCCCGTTTCCTGCTGTAGGTCAGAAGGCGTCCCGGGATGCTCGAGCACCGCTCGCGGCACACCGGATCATCCAGGTTGACGATGGCCGACTGCTCGAGAGTCTGTCGGGCGAACAGGGACAACTTGGAGTCGATATAGGCGTCGAAACTGTCGTAGCGATCCAGGTGATCCTCGGTGATATTGAGAAGAATCCCGACCTGCGGGTTGAACGTGCTCGCAGTATCCAGCTGGAAGCTGCTCACCTCCAGCACCAGCACATCGGCTTCCCCCCCCTCCAGGATCCAGCGGCTGAGAGGATCTCCAATGTTGCCCCCCACGAAGACACTCTTGCCCGCGGCCATCAACATCTCCCCGAGGAGGGAGGTCGTCGTGGTCTTGCCGTTGGTCCCGGTCACGGCCGCCACCGGAGCTTTGGTCTGACGCCATGCCCATTCCAGCTCCCCGATGATCTCCACCCCCTTTTCCGCG
>JBFYYO010000100.1:0-12408 GCA_041310025.1 Syntrophobacterales bacterium | reverse complement strand
GGGATGATCAGCCGGGACTCGCTCCAGCGAGCAGGATTCACATCTTCCCATACCCATGAGGGATGAGCTTCTCTGCTCAGAAAGGTCTTTTGGATTCCCGCATGAAGACGGCCGGAATGCCGACTGAATTGGTGGTCCCTCTATTGTATTGGGTTATCCTGGACAGGAGCCGGACTCAATTGATAAACGGGCCGAGTCGCCCGGCACGGATTCTGAGATTGCTTGGCAAAGTGGAAGGGGACCTTTAGAATTGAGCAATCCATCCACATGCCGAATCTGGTCCACTGCCGGGTTCAGTCCGCCGTTCGACCGCAGGAAGAGGGCCTTCGGGGTGGAGTTGGAGTGCGACATGAATCGGCTTCTTCACAGTACTGTCTTCAGGGAGGAATTTTTTGGGCTCAGCGCAGGCACGAAAGGTCACCCGGGAAATCCGGGTGGGAGGCGTCAAGATCGGTGGCGGCAATCCCGTTGTGGTCCAGTCCATGACCAATACCGACACGCGCGACAGGCAAGCCACCATTGCCCAGATTCACCGGCTCGAAGAAGTCGGGTGCGAAATGGTGAGGGTGGCGGTACTCGACCAGGAGGCGGTGGATCAGCTGGCTTCGATCCGGCAGTCCATCCACATTCCGCTCATCGCGGACATTCACTTCGACCATCGGCTGGCCCTGGGGGCTCTCCGGGCGGGTGTGGACGGACTGCGTCTCAATCCGGGCAACATCGGGGGGGTGGACAAGGTCCGCAAAGTCGCGGCAGAGGCCAAAGAAAGGCGTGTTCCCATACGAATCGGCGTGAACAGCGGGTCCCTCGAAAAGGACCTTCTGGAGGCTTACGGGCATCCGACGCCGGAGGCCATGGTCGAGAGCGCCCTGAGGCACATCCGGCTCCTTGAGGACCACGATTTCGACCTGATCAAGGTCTCGCTCAAGTCCTCCGACGTCCTGCACACCATCGCTTCCTACCGTCTGCTGTCCGAGCGGACGGATTACCCCCTCCACCTGGGGGTGACCGAGGCGGGGACCCCGCGCGATGGTACGATCAAGTCTGCCCTCGGGATCGGCATTCTCCTCTTCGAAGGAATCGGCGACACCATCCGCGTTTCCCTGACCAGCCGGCCCGAAGAGGAAATCCCCGTCGCCTACGGGATATTGCGCGCATTGAAGCTGCGGTCGAGGGGTGTGGAGATGGTGAGCTGCCCCACCTGCGGCAGGACGGAGCTGGATTTCATTCCCCTGGTCGAAGAAGCCGAGAGGCTGCTCCGGCCCATCCGCACCCCCATCAAGGTGGCCATCATGGGATGTGTCGTGAACGGCCCCGGGGAGGCCCGTGAGGCGGACGTCGGGATTGCCGGGGGAAGGGGGAAGGGGTTGCTCTTCAAAAAGGGGGAGCATGTCGAGACCTTGAAGGAGTCGGAGCTGCTGGATCGCCTGCTGGACGAAGTGGAGCGGATGACGGGTGAGAGAATCCCTCATCGACCTGGGCGGCAGCCGTGAGATTCTTTGAGATCGTTGACCAGATTCTGGACTACTATCCCCGGGCGGATATAGCCTTCCTCGAAAAGGCCTACGTGTTCGCGGCCAAGATCCATAAGGGCCAGACGCGACTGGGTGGAGAGCCTTATCTGAACCACCCGCTGGGTGTTGCGGGCATCCTGGCCGGAATGCGGCTCGATGAAGGCAGTCTCACGGCGGCCTTGCTGCACGACACCCTCGAAGAGCAGCGTGCTGCGGAGCAGGAGCTGGCTGCCCTGTTCGGGAATGACATCACCGCCATCGTGAAAGGCGTCACCAAGCTCAGCCAGCTCGATTTCAGCCATCGCAAGGAGCGCCAGGCCGAATACATGCGCAAAATGGTGCTGGCCATGTCGCACGACATCCGGGTGGTGCTGGTGAAGCTTGCCGATCGGCTTCATGACATGCGGTGGCACCGCAGCCACGGAGTCCAGGCCAGGCAGATCCTCGCCCAGGAAACCCTGGACATCTACGCTCCCCTGGCCGCTCGCCTCGGCATCGACTGGATGAAGCAGGAGCTCGAGGATCTGGCCTTCCAGTGCCTGTACCCCGAGGCTCACGCAGAAATCGTGGAGGGATTGGCCAAGACCGAGGAGGACCGCCGGGTCTACATCAACGAGGTTCTGGGAATCCTGGAGGCGAGTCTGAAGGACCAGTCCATTCAGGGGCGTGTGCTCGGACGCCCCAAGCACATCCACAGCATTCACCTCAAGATGATGCGCCAGCAGGTCGATCTGAACCGGGTTTATGACCTCACGGCCTTCCGCATCATCGTGGATTCCATCAAGGCGTGCTACGAGGCTCTGGGAATGGTGCACTCCCTTTGGGAGCCTGTGCCGGGACGCTACAAGGACTATATCGCCAAGCCCAAGTCCAACATGTACCAGTCGCTGCACACGACGGTGATCGGTCCGCGCGGCGAGAAGATGGAGATTCAGATCCGCACCGAGGAGATGAACCGCATCGCCCGGGAAGGTATCGCCGCGCACTGGCTTTACAAGGAGGGGCGACCTCCCGCCAAGAAGACCGAAGAAGAGACGCAGCGCTTTTCATGGCTCCGGGAGCTCCTCGAGTTCAACAAGGAGTGGCGCGATCCCAAGGCCATCTTCGACAGCATGAAGATGGATCTCTACCCGGATGAGATCTATGTCTTCACACCCCAGGGAGAGGTGAAGGCCCTGCCGCGCGGATCGACCCCGTTGGATTTTGCCTATGATGTTCACACCGAAGTGGGGCATCGTTGTGTCGGGGCGCGCGTCAAAGGAAAACTGGTTCCCCTGCGGCACGAGCTGGCCAACGGGGACACCATCGAAATCCTCACGGCGAGTCAGCATCGGCCCAGCAAGGACTGGCTCAAGTTCGTCAAATCCCCCAAGGCCCTGAGCCGCATTCGACACTGGTTCAAGAACGAGGAGCGCGAGCGATCCATTTCCGAAGGCCGTGACATCTGCGAGCGGGAGTTCCGAAAGAAGGGGCTCAATTTCCATCACTATGTGAACTCACCCGAGCTGCTGGATGTGGCGCGCAGCTTCACAGTAAAGAGCATAGACGACCTGCTGGCCAACATCGGGTATAAGAAAATCTCTCCCATCCAGGTGATCGGACGCCTCCCGCTGCCCTCCGGGGAGGCCGAAGCTCCCAGGGAAGAGACCCTCACGGTGGAGAAGCGCAAGAGCCGGTCCAAGGGTGAAGGCATTGCGGTTCTGGGTGCATCGGACCTTCTGGTGCGGATGGCCAGGTGCTGCCACCCGGTTCCGGGTGAGCCCATCGTGGGTTATATCACGAGGGGCAAAGGCATCACGGTTCACCGCCAGTCCTGCTCCAATCTCGGCCGCGGGGACCTGGAGCGCAAGATCGACGTGCAGTGGGACACGGGAGAGGGTCAGGTCTACGCTGTGGACATCAAGGTGGTCTACGAGGGCGAGCGTGGGGTCCTGGCCAATCTCAACGGAGTCCTCGGACAGCTCGACGTCAACGTGGTGGATCTGCACATGGATTCTGCCCCGAAGGACGAGGTGCATGCCTGTCGGCTGCGCATCGAGGTGAAGGACAACAAGCACCTTCAGCGGGTGGTGACGGCTCTCCGCCGGGAGCGGGGGATCTACCGCGTCCAGCGCATCGGATGAACGGGGCTTCGGGCTTCCTCGGGATCCTGTCAGTTTGCCGGGGTGGGGGTGCATCCGTGTAATCTGTTCATATACCAAATGAATCCTTTTCCGATCCTCCTCATTGGTCAGGGTGGTCCGAGGAAGTCACAGGGACTGCTCTGTGCGTTTGGCACCCGCCGAACACAAGAAAAATCATTGTTTTTGTGGTGTGCTCACTATAATATGTTGACAATCTGAACAACTTCTGAAATCAGATGAATGGAAGCTATAGCTGCATTTCGGCTCATTCTCAACCGTGTTGCGCGCCACTGACTGATCCAGACTGCTGAACAGTGAATCCGATGCCAGTCGGAAGACCTCGTGAGCTGGGCAGGGCTTCTGCCATCGGTTTTGCTTCATATTCCAGTTCCAGGCTGAAAGTATAATTCTCCAATAGAATGAGTGAGTGTGATCCGGATGTTCCTAAAGGGGCTGCCACAGGAACGG
Source organism: Syntrophobacterales bacterium (assembly GCA_041310025.1). Taxonomy (GTDB): domain Bacteria; phylum Desulfobacterota; class Syntrophobacteria; order Syntrophobacterales; family Syntrophobacteraceae; genus JALOOX01. The sequence goes on along the minus strand of JBFYYO010000100.1, from coordinate 8,303 downwards.
AGAGGAGGGGAAAAGTCAGGAGAGAGAAACTGACTCGATTGCTTTTCTTGGGGATTTCATTGAACACACAGAGGAGGAGAGAGCATGACTAAGGCGGATTTGGTATCGAAGATCGCTGGAGATGGGGGCATCACGAAAGCTCAGGCAGAAAAAGCGATAGACGGATTTGTAACGGCGGTGACGGATGCGCTTGCAACGGGCGACAAGGTTACGCTGGTGGGATTCGGCACGTTCAGCGTTGGATCGCGCACGGAGCGTGAAGGCCGCAATCCTCGGACGGGCGAGAAGATTACCATCCCGGCCTCGAAGGTCGTCAAATTCAAACCTGGAAAGAGTCTCAGCGACAAGGTGAAATAGCTGCCCTGCACCGAGGGGGGAGGCTTCAGCCTCCCCCCTCGGTTTCCTTCCTTGCCCACCCTGCAACCCAATCTTGTTGCCGTTTTAGTACAGGCTCACCTGGCTGGTTTCCCTGGAGAATTCTCTCTGTTCGACTCCAGGCGTGTCGCCTTTTGCCGGGAATGGCCATGATTGACTTTTGCTGCATCGGGGCTTAGCCTTCATTTTTGAATGCCCACTCTTCGATCATCATCACCCGAGACATAAGGATGGGCACTTTGTGCGCTGTTAACCTGAGCGTGCGCTTGACTCTTAAGAATCCTGCTTGTTCGTCTTTCTGAATGATTGAGCTCCACATGTTCATGCAGCCGTCGTTTCACTGAAGGGCTATAAGACTTATCATGAGTGACGGGGCTGCTTCACGGAGACTCGTACCATAGAGGAGAGGACATTGGCAGAGAACCTCACCCAGAAAATCCTGAAGGCCCACCTGGTGGAAGGGCGTCTGATTCCGGGCCAGGAGATCGCCATCAAGATCGATCATGTGCTCCTGCAGGATGCCACGGGAACGATGGCCATGCTCGAGCTCGAAAGCCTTGGGATCGACCGCGTCCGTGCGGAGCTTGCCGTCCAGTATGTGGACCACAACATCCTGCAGACGGACAGCAAGAACGCCGACGACCACAAGTACCTTCAGACCGCCTGTGCTCGCTATGGTCTCCACTTCAGTCCGGCCGGAAACGGAGTGTCTCATCAGGTGCACATGGAGCGGTTCGGCATTCCCGGGAAGACCCTGCTGGGGGCCGACAGCCACACTCCGGGCTCCACCGGGGTGTCCGTGATGGGGATTGGTGCCGGAGGTCTCGACGTGGCCATGGCCATGGCCGGTTTTCCTTATCATCTCCCCTGTCCCAAAGTGCTGGGCGTGAAGCTGGTGGGTAGGCTCCCCGACTGGGTCAGCGCCAAAGATGTGATCCTCGAGATGTTGAGACGCCATGGGGTCAAGGGATGTCTCGGTAAGATCGTCGAGTATCATGGTCCCGGGGTGAAGCATCTTTCGGCGACGGACCGTGAAACCATCGGGAACATGGGGACGGAGCTTGGAGGGACTTCCTCCATTTTTCCTTCGGATGAAAACACCCGGCGTTACCTGGAGGCGCAGAACCGGGGGGAGTGCTGGGTGGAGCTGAAGGCTGACGAGGGCGCCGAATACGACGAGCTCGACGAGATCGATCTCTCGCAGCTGGAGCCGCTCATCGCGCGTCCCTCTTCACCGGGAAACGTGGTCCCGGTGCGGGAAGTGGCCGGGGTCACGGTGCATCAGGTGATCGTGGGAAGCAGCGTCAACTCGTCTTTCCGGGATCTCATGGTGGCCGCGGCCATTGTGGAGGGCAGGCATACCCATCCGAATGTGTCCTTTCACGTGAACCCTGGAAGCCGGCAGGTCATCGAAAATGTGACGGTCCACGGAGGCCTGATTTCCCTCCTGCGCGCGGGGGCTCGAATCCACGAATCCGGCTGCCTGGGCTGTATCGGCATGGGACAGGCGCCGGGAACGGGCCAGGTGAGCCTGCGGACCATGCCGCGCAATTTTCCGGGGCGATCCGGAGCCAAGGACGACCAGGTGTACCTGTGCTCCCCCGAGACGGCCGCTGCGGCGGCGCTCAAGGGAGTCATCACCGACCCCCGCGACCTGGAATCGGAGCTGGCCTACCCGCGCATCCAGGATCCCGAGCGCTATCTGGTGGAGACATCCGCTATCATAGCTCCAACGGAGGAGATGAGACGGACGGAGGTCGTGCGCGGCCCCAACATCCGGCCCCTTCCGGAAATGGAGCCGCTGCCCGAGGACCTCGAGGCTGAAATCATCCTCAAGGTGGGGGATAACATTTCCACGGATACCATCATGCCTGCCGGCGCCCGGGTGCTTCCCCTGCGCTCGAACGTCGAGGCCATCAGCGAGTTCGTTTATTCCCAGCTCAATCCGGATTTTCACAAGGAGGCCAAAGCGGCCGGGTCGGCTGCTGTCGTCGGAGGCGACAATTACGGGCAGGGGTCCAGCCGCGAGCATGCTGCGCTGGCGCCTCGCTTCCTGGGGGTGAGGGTCAAGCTGGTCAAGAGCTTTGCCCGCATCCATGAGGCGAACCTGTGCAATTTCGGTATCCTGCCGCTGGTATTCCAGGACCCGGCCGACTACGATGGGCTCCGGAAGGGCATGAAGGTTGTGCTCAGGGACGTCAGAAATCGCCTCATCCGGGGGGATGTCGAGATTCCGGTGGAGATCGACGGGAAGGTGATCCTTACGAGGATCGAGGTATCCGAGAGGCAGCGTCAACACCTGATTGCAGGGGGGGCGCTCAATCATGTAAAAGAAGAGGCCTCCAACCGGGGATAGCACATCGTCACCCGCTGCCCGTGAGGCATGGTCCTTCACACCTTCATTGAACTTTCACTCGGAGGAGCTCATGGAACAGACTGGCCGTGTGAAGAATATCGGGCTTCGGGGAATCGCCGTTGCGGATACCAGGATCAGCTTCATCGACGGCGAAAAGGGCATCCTCATCTACCGGGGCTACCGTATCGAGCAGCTCGCCGGGCAATCGTCGTTCATGGAAATTGCCTATATGCTGCTTCATGGGACGCTTCCCAACCGGGAGCAGTTGGCGCTATTCGAGCGCGAGATTCTGGGGTACAGGCAGGTCCCGGACTTCGTTCTCGAGAGCTTCAAGAAATGGCCTCGCGATGCGGATCCCATGGACGTGATTCAGGCGACGGTTCCACTTTTGGGAACAGTGGACCCGGATCTGCACGGCGACTCGCGGGAGGCGAATGTCCGCATGGCCATGCGGCTCATTGCGCAGCTTCCGGTCGTCGTGGCCGGGTGGCACCGGGTGCGAAGCGGGAAAGAACCGCTCGCGTCCGACGACGGGCTTTCGCATGCCGCCAACTTCCTGTGGCAGCTCCACGGGGAGAAGCCGGACCCGGAGATTGCCGGCGACCTGGACACATGCCTGGTGCTCCACGCCGACCACACGTTCAACGCCTCGACCTTCGCATGCCGGGAGGTGGTTTCGACCAGGGCGCACATGTATGCCGGGGTCTCGGCGGGCGTCGGGGCGCTCTCGGGCAGCCTGCACGGTGGCGCCAACGCGCGCGTCATGAAAATGCTCTTCGAGGTGGAGCCGCTGCTCAAGGCGGGCAAGGACGTGGGGGAATGGGTTCGGGAGCGCCTGGGCAAGGGTCAGAAGATCATGGGAATGGGGCATGCGGTATACAAGACAGTGGACCCGAGGTCCATCATTCTCAGCAGCATGTCGGAGCGGCTGGGAAAGAAGCTGGGGCAGGAGCACTGGCACCGGTGGCTCACCCAGATCGAGTCGGCGGCGCTCAAGGAGCTGGAGGCCAAGGGCAAGACCAGCATCAAGGCCAATGTGGATTTTTACAGCGGCTCCGTCTACCACATGATGGGGATTCCCGTGGACCTCATGACCCCGATTTTCGCCATTTCGCGCGTGTCGGGATGGACGGCGCACATCATCGAGGAGAAGTTCGCCGAGGCTCAGGACAAACCGGCCCTCTATCGCCCGGAAGCGGAGTATGTCGGCGACTACTGCGGTCCCATCGGGTGTGAATTCCAGCCCATCGAGGCGCGGTGATCGGCGCTTCCCCTGCGCCCCCTGAGCACGAATTTTCGTGCTCCTGCTCGTGCCCGCAATCGTAATCGACGCAGGTGCTGTCTCAGGCAGGACCTGAGAACCATGAAGCATGAAGCCGAGAACGACTGCGCGCACCGTCCCGCATGGCGGGACTGAGCATGAGCACGACAACGCCCACCTGGACGAACATTTTGGAGGAAGTGAACGATCATGGTTTTCAAGCACGATGTGTTGATCGTCGGGGCAGGGCTCGCCGGACTGCGCGCCGCCCTGGAAGTGACCGGGAACGCTGATGTGGGGCTGTTGAGCAAGGTTTACCCCACCCGGTCCCACTCGGGCGCGGCCCAGGGAGGCATCGCCGCTGCTCTCGGCAACGAGGAGCCCGATTCCTGGGAATGGCACATGTTCGATACGGTCAAAGGCGGGGATTACCTGACGGACCAGAACGTCGCCGAAATCCTTGCCCAAGATGCCGCTCGGGCCGTCTATGAGCTGGAGCACATGGGGGTTCCCTTCAACCGCACCGAGGACGGTCGCATCGCCCAGCGAGCCTTCGGCGGCCACACCCGGGATTTCGGTGCCGCTCCCGTGAAGCGTGCCTGCTACGCCGCCGACCGGAGCGGTCGCGTCATGATGGATACACTCTATTTTGAGGTTGTGAAGAAGGGCATCCGCACCTACGCTGAGTTTCAAATGCTGGACCTGGTGATCCGTGACGGGCAGGTGGCTGGGGTGACGGTTTACGAGCTGGCCACGGGCGAGCTCCATTTCATTCAGGCCCGCGCGGTGCTCCTGGCCACGGGCGGATTCGGCAAGGTGTACAAGACCACCTCCAATGCCTTTGCGAGCACGGGAGACGGCGTCTACATGGCTTACCGTGCCGGCATCCCCCTGGAGGACCTGGAATTCGTCCAGTTTCACCCCACGGGCATTTACGGGCTCGGAGTGCTCATCAGCGAGGCGGCCCGCGGGGAAGGGGGGATCCTCCGGAACGACCTGGGGGAACGCTTCATGGAGCGTTACGCCCCCACCATCAAGGACCTGGGTCCGAGGGACATGATTTCCCGGGCCATCTGGATGGAGATTCGCGAAGGAAGGGGGATCGGCGGAAAGGATTATGTCCATCTGGATCTCACGCACCTCGGTGAGAAGCGGCTGGCTGAAAGGCTTTCGGACATCAGCTCTTTCGTCAAGATCTATCTCGGGCAGGACACCGCCAAGGACCTGATTCCGATTCAGCCCACCTGCCACTACATGATGGGCGGCATCCCGGTGGACGTGGATGGCCGGGTGCTGGATGGCAGCCACGAAATCGTCACGGGGCTCTATGCCGCCGGGGAGTGCTCCTGCCTCTCTCTCCATGGAGCCAATCGGCTGGGATGCAATTCGCTGCTGGATCTGGTGGTCTTCGGCCGGCGGGCCGGCCTGAAGATGCTGGAGGATCTCGGCGCCATTTCCTGGGCCTCGGTGCCCCAAGATCCGGAGGCCCCCGTGAGGGAGCGGATCGCCCGGCTCAAAGGGCGCAGCGGAGGCGAGAAAGCGGTGCGGCTGAGGCAGGCGCTCCAGGAGATCATGATGGCCCACTGCTCCGTGTTTCGCCACGAGGAAACCCTGGCCCAGGCCCTCTCGGAAATCGAAGCCCTGAAGGAGGCCTATGCCCGGGTGGCCATCGACAACCGGGGTGCGTGCTTCAACACGGATCTTCTGGAAGCCCTCGAACTGGAGCACCTGCTGGGTCTGGGAGAGGCCACGGTGGCTTCGGCTCTGGCCAGAAAGGAAAGCCGGGGAGCCCATTCACGGGAAGATTTTCCCGAGCGCGACGACGAGAACTGGCTCAAGCACACCTTGATCCGAAAGCAGGAGCGGGGCTACCGGATCTTTGACAAACCCGTCACCATCACGAGATTTCAACCCAAACCGAGGGCGTACTGATATGGACGTGCACTTCAAGATCTTCCGCTTCGACCCGGAAAGGGACCGGGAACCCTGTTACAGGGATTATGTGGTGAAGACGGAGCCTCATGAACGCATTCTCGACTGCCTCAACCGGATCAAGTGGGAGCAGGACGGGACGTTGAGCTACCGCATGTCCTGTGCCCATGGGGTGTGCGGATCGGATGGCATGAGGATCAACGGGGTTTGCGGGCTGGCGTGCCAGAAGCTGGTGAAGGACTATCACGGAGACGAAGTTTTGCTGGAGCCTCTTCCCCACTTCAGGATTCTGAAGGACCTGGTCGTGGACATGGAGGGTTTCCTGGAGCAGGTCACGGCCATGCAGCCGTATCTGCTGACGTCCTCGCCTCCTCCCGAGAAGGAGCGGCTTCAGGGCCCGGCGGACCGCAAAAAGGTGGACGATGTGATCCGCTGCATCCTGTGCGGAAGCTGCACGGGGGCCTGCCCGGCCATGGATGAGAATCCGCAATACGTGGGGCCGGCCGCCCTGGTGTGGGCCTACCGCTACCTGTTCGACTCACGGGACGAGCAGTACACGGAGCGGCTCCGGGCCGCAGACCATCCCAACGCCGTCTGGTCGTGCAAAAATTACTTCGAGTGCACGCGCGTGTGTCCCAAGGGCATCCCGGTGACCAGGTCCATCAATCTCATGAAGCGTGAGATCAAGAAGGTTTTTGGGGAAGAGGGGCCTTCATCCTGAGGAGCCGGTGAAAGACTGTCGTCTCTCAGCCCGCCCGGAGGAGATCTCCATGAAGATGCGACGTGAAGAAGACGCCCTCGGGGAGGTTTTCGTTCCCGAGGACGCCTACTACGGGGCTCAGACTCAGCGCGCTGTCGAGAACTTTCCCGTGAGCGGTCTGCGCTTCACCCGGCCCTTCATCTGCAGCCTGGGGCTGATCAAGCAGTTTGCCGCCGTGGTGAACCGGGAGCTCGGGCTGCTGGACGGCGAACTGGCCGGTGCGATTGCCGCGGCCGCCCGCGAGGTGGTGGAGGGATTGCTGGATGACCAGTTTGTGGTGGATGTCTTCCAGACGGGCTCCGGCACATCGACCAACATGAACGCCAACGAAGTGATCGCGGGCCGTGCCAACGAGATCCTCACCGGAAAACGGGGCGGCAAGGCGCCGGTGCATCCCAACGACCATGTGAATCTGGGTCAGTCGAGCAACGACGTGATCCCATCCGTCATTCATCTGGCTGCCCTGACACAGATTCGAGGGCGTCTCATCCCTGCCCTGACCTCCCTCGGGGCCAGCCTCGAAGAAAAGGCGCGTGAATTTCGGGATGTGCATAAGATCGGGAGGACGCACCTCCAGGACGCGGTACCCATCCGGCTGGGGCAGGAGCTCGGAGGGTACGCGAGGCAGGTGGAATGGGCCGTCGCGAGACTCGATCGGGCGCAGGAGAGCCTCTCGGAGCTGGCCCTGGGCGGAACGGCGGTCGGCAATGGGGTGAATACCCACGAAGAATTCGCCGCACGCGTGATCGAGATGCTCGCCAGGGAGACCGGCTGCAGCCTGAGGGAGGCCGAGAACCATTTTGAGGCCCAGGCTGCCCGGGATGCCGCCGTCGAAGCGAGCGGCGTCCTCAAGACCGTCGCCGTGAGCCTCATGAAGATCGCCAACGACATCCGCTGGCTGGCTTCGGGGCCGCGTTGCGGTCTCGGGGAGATCCAAATCCCGTCCCTGCAGCCGGGCTCGTCCATCATGCCCGGGAAAGTCAATCCCGTGATTCCGGAAGTGGTGATCCAGGCGGCCGGCCAGGTCATCGGCAACGACACGGCCATCACCATCGGCGGGCAGTGGGGCGTGCTCGAGCTCAACACCATGCTCCCCCTCATCGCCCACAACCTCCTCCAGTCCATATCCCTGTTGACAAACGGGGCGGCTCTATTGAGGGAGAAATGCGTCACCGGTATCAAGGCCAACCGGGAGAAGTGTGAAGCGAATATCGAGCAGAGCCTGGCTCTCGTCACCCACCTCGTTCCTGCCTTGGGATACGATCGTGCGGCAGCCCTGGCCAAGGAGGCCTATGCAACCGGGAGAACCGTCCGACAGGTGGTCCTCGACAAGGGGGTGTTGCCGGAGGATGAGCTGGACCGGCTTCTGGCCCAGGGGTTGGAGCCGCAGGCACGGTTTCTGGTTTCCAGTTGATGGTTTCGAGACCTGGTTTTCGATCTGCAGGCAGGATGTGGAGCCGGAAACCTCTGGTGAATCCCGAAGCCAGGTGCCCCAACCCAGAACCCAGAACCCAGAACCCAGAACCCAGAAACTAGAAACTAGAAACTAGAAACTAGAAACTAGAAACTAGAAACTAGAAACCAGAAACCAGAAAAAACGGTGTTTTCGGGAGGTTGAA
>JBFYYO010000099.1:0-12447 GCA_041310025.1 Syntrophobacterales bacterium | reverse complement strand
CTCATGCCTGGAGGGTGCCATGGGCTAAGCGAAGCTTGCCCATGCGTGACTTCTCCACCACGGGCAAGCTCCGCTTAGCCCGTGCCACCCCTTAAGTCAACGGCATTGACCCCCAGGGCGGTCCCGGTGGACTCTCACTTCTCAACCTGCATGTGTTTGGATATCGCCTGCCGGCTCCCGGTCCTTGGAACCCAACGCCTCGGAGTATAGGACAAGAGCGGCGTGTATTAGCGGGGATCTGCACGGGCCATGTCGTTGACAGTCGGGCTGGAGACATTAAGTTCATAGAGTCATCGCATGTTATGGAATGCGCTGTGCTGAACCTGCCCAGAGATGGGGCCACGAGCCGGGTTTACACGCAAGTGTAGCTTGGCTTTTGCTTTTTTTTGCGGAGGATTACACACCATGAGCGAAATGCAGCAGATGAAAGTTGAGATTGGGTCCCATGAAGAACGATACTCCAGGGACGCATTTTCCAGAGAGGATGGGCACGACGACCGGCTCTTCTATGAAAAGGATCGCTTCGTGGCTCACCTGGATTCGGAGGCTCTCGCGACGGTCGAGGACATCATCGGGCAGCTGATCGTCGAGGATCATCCCGTCGTCCTGGATCTCATGGCCAGCTGGGATTCACACATCCCGAGGCATATCCGCCCCGCACGCCTTGTGGGGCTGGGACTCAACGCCAACGAGCTGGCTGCAAACGAGGACCTCGACGAAACCGTCATTCACGATCTCAATGACAACCCTGAATTGCCCTTTGACGACGAAACCTTCGATGTGGTCATCAATACCGTTTCCGTCGACTACCTCGTGCACCCCTTCAAGGTCTTCAGGGAGGTCGGAAGGATCCTCAAGCCGGGAGGGCTGCACCTCGTGTTTTTCTCCAACCGGATGTTTCCTCAGAAGGCCGTGAAAATATGGCGCGAAGCGACAGAGATGGAGCGCGTGGCCCTGGTTCAGGAATTCTTTAGCGCTGCGGGCTGCTTCGATGCACTACAGGTGTTTGTCTCCAGTGGAAAGGTGCGACCCTCGGACGACAAGTATGGGCACACGGGAATGCCCAGCGATCCGGTCTACGTGGTCTACGCCGAAAAAACAGGCTCAGGGGAATCCTCCGCGAAGCGGCCCGCAATCAAGCTGGCGGGGGATCAGCCCCCTCTCACGGAAGAGGAAATGCGTGCACGCCTCGAAACCATTCGGGAGACCCTCGAATGCCCCCACTGCGGGTCGCGAATGAAGAAGTGGGCGGTGCCCGAAAGCGTGTTCAGCACCTGGGACACGGAGTTCAAGTACATCTGCTTCAACGACCGGTGTCCCTATGTGACGCGAGGCTGGCAGGTCATGGCCCGCCAGGGGAACCAGGGCATGTCCTACCGCTTGTTGTACGATCCGGAACGGAACAACACGATACCCATACCGATCTTCGATCTGTACATGCTCAGGGAGAGCATCATCGGGGAATGACGCCGTATTCAGGCTGCTCCGCCCCCTGACGCTGAGCGTCCGGCCGGGAGAAGCGTCCGATGAATTGCAGCTCTCAAACCCGTTTAAGTCTCGGTGGGCGCGAACCTCAAGGTTCTTGAAGAGCAAATTCCTGTCACCCTGGTTCATCACCTCATGCGTCGAAGGGACTCCGACGACTATCCATTTCGAGAATGAAGATTACATTAAGAAATGAAACAGTACCCCGGCTTCAACGATAGAGGGAGAGGGGCCGACACATTCGAGCATGCGCGCAACGATGTCAACGCGCTCATCCGGAAAGAAAGGAGACATCTCCCATGGAAATCAAAACAATCCTTTGGCCGACAGACTATTCGTCGGCTGCAGCGACTGCTGAGTCTTACGTGCTGAACTTGAGTGAGAAGCACGGTGCCGAGGTGCATTTGCTCCATGTTGCCGAAGATCTGACCAGGTTTGAGCACTATTGGGGAAGCGGACTGGACGGGAGGCATACCCGCAAAATCCGGGAATTCGTCATGCGGGTTGCGAAAGAGCGACTAAGGAAGCTCTGCCAAGACAGGCTGACGCAATGCCCCCGATTCGAAGTGCACGTTACCCGGGGTTATCCGCCCAAAGAGATAGTAGAATTGGCGAAGGAAATCGGGGCCGATGTCGTTGTCATGGCTACTACCCATGGCACCAAGGGCAAATTCCCTTTTGACTGCGTCATTGAGAAGGTTTTGAAGAGCTCGGCCGTGCCTGTCCTGACGATCAATCCCAGGACTTACGGCAACAGCTGATTTCTTCGAGCCTGGCCAGCGATTTGGGAATCTGCATGCTCCACCAACAAGACTGGTCAAGATGCGAAACCGAATGGCTTCGTGAAAGGAACCACACTATGGATAACAAGGAATTGGTTCGTTTGGGTTTTGAAAAAGGGTGCAACCAGCATGATACGGAAGGGGCGGCTGAGTTGCTCAGCGAAGACTATATGCTGCACGATCCCTCACAGCCTGACTTTCCGGGCGGCCTTGAGGCCTTCAAAGAGATGTGCAGCGGTTTTATGGAAGCGATACGGGACGCCTCCTGCACCATCGATGATCAAATCGCGGAAGGTGATAAGGTGGTGACAAGGTTTACATTCTCCGGGTGCCAAATGAAGGACCTGCCCGACATTCCGTCGAATGGTGGCTGCTTTAATGTGAGCGGAGTCACGATCAGCCGGGTGGCTGACGGTAAGATCGCGGAAGAATGGATGTACATGGACGAGCTTGGCATGCGAAGGCAGCTTGGGAGTTCATAGCACTTCCTTCCACACATTCCGTGACGTGCTTCTGCCACAACGCCACGAACGTCGAATGGAGTGGGCCTGTCGCACCAAGCACCAAGTGACCGCAGACTGTGCGAGCCTTCTGGAGGAGAACCCAGAGGGCTCTACTCTTTTGTAGCCTGGGTATGGTAGATGGACCCATGAGAGCACGGCTTTCCGGCGTCGCCGAGCGTAACACGCAAATAGGAGGGTCCTCGTGGAACCTGCAAACATCCCGACTGTCAGTCTGCTTGCCCAGGTGGAGACCTCCGGAGGGAGGCGGTGGTATGAAGCGTATTGACTGGAAGTGATGGCCTTTTGGGCGTTCGGGACTTCAAGGCTCACGAGAGCGGGCTCTCTATTCTTCGGTGATCCCTGCTAACCCACCGGGATAGACGAAAGCGCGCTGGCCGCTCAACGTCGGCATCTCAATTTCACCATTCCCTTTTGGACAATCGGCGGCAAAGCACCCTGGTGCCCTTCCGGGAACCAGGGTTCAGAAGGCAGGGGTCGCCCGACACCTTGTAATTCCTTGTAATTCAATGGAAGACGACGATGAGGCCCGACATTCACCTCTTGCACCGTTTTACCCATGCGACCTGCAACTTTGTCGATGTCATCGCATCTCACGGCAAATCAAAGCCAAGAAAAACCGGCAGTGCTGAAATCGCTTTGGACTGCGTCCTGCAACTCCACGCCGTTGCGATAACGGCACCGGCAGGACATCTGTCGCCTGAGCTGATTCAGGAATTCCATGAGGCCAAGGCCGAACCAGTTCCCCGGATGCTCACTTTGAAAAGATGCGGATGAGATCCAAAGTGAAATGGTACCATTTTGGTGGTCTTAAGCCTAATATATTAAAATCAATGTATTTTCTGATCTATGAAGATCATTTTGGAATGCCTGCTGCAAGCCACCTGGTTTCCTCCAGACAGAGCTCTTTTGCAGATACAATCAGCATACCCTATTATTATACCAACATAAAATTTTGTCTAATATTCTGTTTTCTAACCTGGCATCAACCGTGCTCGATCACCAGCATTGGACGGTCGAGGGATGGCTAACAGCAAGAAAATTCAAATCCTCGCGAAGTTAATTCTGCAGGTCCATGAGGTGAGGAGCAGATTTATGCCGGGATGCCTGGGGAAATCGGGAGAGCCCTTGTTCATTTACGTTTACGGCCCAAAGTTCTCGGTGGTGGGGCGTGTTGTGAGCCTTGGCTCCAACCGCATATCCTATGAGTTCATGGATTTCGGCATGGACCATCCCCTCCATGTCCAAGCAGACCTCTTCTCGGGTGAGACGGGATTTCACCTTCGGAGACTACCCTGTTCGCTCGTAGCCCAGTCCTGCTGCCACATGGGTGGTGGGATTCAGACAGCGCCTATGAGGAGATCTGAGCTCAAGGTCACAGCGGTCGGGTCGGGGATGAGAGCAGCTTTCATTGATCTTGTGGCACAAGTCCATTCATGGGACCTCGGTCAGGGCGCTTCGGAAACGCGGGCGATTAAGGTTCGGAATGGACAACTCTGCAGGACACATGTGCTGCGGGAGACATTCTTAGGGTGGCTGGAAAAGTGCCTCTCAGCGGAAGATCGGGGATCTCTTTGCAGCCATGCCACTCAGTTCGGGAACTGCAATCCTTCTGATCGTGGGCGTGATCATCATCAGCATCCCGAGGGCGAGGAGGAGCAGAGGGTTGACCCTCCACTGGAGTCGGGAAGGAATATGCATCCGGGCCTTGACTCGATCGTAGAGGAACGAGGTGACTCGGTGGAGTGGTGGCGCCATGAGGTCAGCATTCATCAGGAGTAGTCCCAAGTCAAGGGTGGACGCGCGATCGATGATTCTGGCAGGCTGATACCTGCGGATTTGCTCTGGTGTGTCGGTTCAGGTATGTTTGTCCCCAACCCACACGCCAAGCTCGCCCGTTTAAGCCGTTCACAAACCAGTGCGTGCCTTCTTTATGCCGGTTTTGACATGAAGTGTGCGGGGAGAAGCCGATGGGCGGATGGAAACAGGGGTTGGATGGGACCTCCAGTTTGGGGCAGGATTCTGAAGAAGGGTTTCCCGTTGCTCAAGGGATCGCAGCCATCGAGAGGGCTGGAATGGGTTTCTTCCCAAGCGAAGTGCCAGTCAAAAGAATGGAGCTGAGACCGGCACAATATGAATCAAAGGTATCCAGAAAGAGAGATCTCGACCTTTTCGATTCGGCCCCTTTAGCCTATTTGGCACTCGGGACGAACATGATCATCATGGAGGCCAATTACCGTGCCCGTCGCCTCCTCGGCCCCGGAGAGAGCCGACTGGTTGGCTGCTCTCTCTCCCAGTTTGTCCTTCCTGAAGATCAGCATATCTTCCACTCACATTTTGTAGAGGTCTTGAATTCCCCGGACGCCGCAACAACCATCGTTCGGCTGCTTCGTTCTGACGGAACTATTCTCCATTGTCAACTCGTGACCGTGGCAGGTGTGGATGAGCGCAGAACCATCACCGGTTACCAAACCATCATATGGGATATCACCGCGCACAAGCAGGCTGAAGATGAGCTGAAAGCGCTTCAGCGGCAACTTCTGGATGAGCAGAAAGACGAAAGTCTGCGCCGGCTGGCCGGCATGGTGGCGCATCATTTCAACAACCTGCTTTGCGTGGTTATGGGAAACCTGGAGCTGGCGCTCAGCGATTCAGCCGAGGTGGAGAGAGTCAAGGATTGCATCTCACATGCTATGGGCGCTTCACGTCGGGCCGTCGAAATGAGTCGTTTGATGCTCGCTTATGTCGGTTCCGCTTCAGGCAGGAAAAGGCTGGTCAGTCTCACGGAAACCGCGCGGGAAGCTCTATTATTTGTGAGCGGATTGTTCTCCAAGGATGTCATCATCAGAGCCGACCTCGCAGCAGAGGGGGCGATCGTTGTGGCGGTGGAAGACCACCTAAAGCAGGTCGTGATCAATTTGCTTCTCAACGCCTATGAAGCTCTTGGGAACTGGAAGCGCGAGATCAGTGTTTCCGCAGGTGTCTTCAAAGCGGAAGATATTTCTGGGGCGACTCTATGCCGGCCCTTAGGTTGGAAGCCAAGAGCAGGGGCCTACGCTGCCCTTTCCATTTCGGATACAGGTTGCGGCTTGGATGAAATGACCCTTGAGAGCATCTTCGATCCATTCTTCACCACCAAGTGCGTAGGCCGTGGTCTGGGGCTTTCTGTTGTCCTTGGTTTGGTCCGCCTGTACGAGGGAGCCATCGCTGTTCAGAGCCAGCCTGGCCGAGGTGCAACCTTCCGTTTGTTTCTTCCGGTTGCCGAGTCTTACGTGTTTCAAGCTCCAAGGAATGATCTGTTCGTAGGAAAGCCGCTTCCATGAGCGAAGTACAGGTCATGACAGTGAATAGGGCTGTACACTGCTCACTGAGCCCGATTAATTTACGATTTTTTCAGTAATTGGGTATTGGCGGTCGTTGAGTCAGAGAAGTTTCTGCGAAACCGGCCTGAAATGGCTTTGACATCACAAAGAATCGTGATTAGCTTTTAAGTAGTAGTCCTATCCGCTTCTTACCCCCATACACACCTTACCCAAGTGATCCGAAGGAGGCAGCCATGAAGCAGAATGAACCCGTCAACAAGCTCATGTCAGAGGCCAACATCAATCCGCAGTTAAGGGCGGAATTGCTGCGCAACCCGGAAGCTGTGGCTGAACGGTTTGGCGTGAAGTTGGGCGAGGAGGAGGTCGCCCGGCTCAAGAAGCTTGGTGCGTTCACCGAACTGGTGGCCGAAGTCAAGAACGGGCGTATCTCCAGCTGTGACCCCCGCGTCTGCTATCCCTCGACCCTCTGGGAGCAAAATACCCTCAAAGAGCTCATCGCCGAGCTCATCCCGAGGAGGCGTTTGCCCATCTTCTACCCCGTCTTCTATCCCGCACCCGACTGGACAGGAGCCAGCAGATCCGACGTAGGCCGCGCCTACAGCGCAGCGAGACTCCGCGCCAGGTTCATCCCCGAGGAAATCTACTATCCAGCCGACGTTTTCAGCCATCACTTCGAGCGCTTGCGGGAGGATCTTGTCCGCCGGCTTGAGGTAATGTTGGAGGAGAAGCTCAGCACGAGGCGCTGATCAGAAACCGAAACCCCTACCGATGCGGCCGGGTCACGCGACCGCGGCCGCCATTGGTGAGTGCATGCCCAACATCCTCTTGACCACAGCCTGCAATCAGTCCTGCTCCTACTGCTTTGCCAAGGAAAAGCTGCAGCAGAAAGGGGCAATGCATATGCCACCGGAGCACGTAGATGCCGTCTTCGAGTTCCTGAAGATCTCCGGGGTAGATACATTCCGTGTAATGGGAGGCGAACCAACACTTCATCCGGGTTTTCGGGAGATCGTCACCCGGGCTTTGTCTGAGGGCTTTTTCGTCGACGTCTTGAGTAACGGGACCTGGCCGGCGGAGCTCAACACATTTTTCGCAAAGGTTCCGCCAAGCAAGATGCGGTTTCTGCTCAACGTGGATCACCCCGAGGCCTACCGCGATGCCCAGTGGAAACGCATCAACCAGAATCTGGAGGCCATATCCGGCAGACCGGCGGTCTCGTTGAGCTTCAATCTCTTCAGTACCACTCCCAAAGGCGAATATGTCCTCGACCTTGTAGAGAAGTACAGATTCTCGACTGTGCGTCTATGCTTTTCCCTGCCAGTGCTCAACACCGAGAATGCCAGCATGCCCCTTGCCGATTACTTCAAAATGCCTGATTTCATCATAGGCTACGTGCGCCAGGCCGAATCCAGGGGCATCGCCGTCCACATCGACAACGCAGTGCCTCTGTGCATTTTCGATTATGCCCAGATGGGCGAGCTGCTTCTCAAGGGCGTTCTGGATCTCAGCCGCAATGCCCGCTGCAAAGCGATCATCGACATCGGCCCCGACCTGAGTGTCTGGCCCTGTTTCTGCCTGTCCTCCTTTGAAAACCGCCGATTGGACGAATTCCACCATCTTTCAGAGCTGCAGAGCTACTACGAACGGCAATTGGCCTATTATCAAGACAAGGTCTTCCCCATGGAACGCTGTTATGAGTGCGACCTTCGCATGAAATGGGGTTGCCAGGGCGGGTGCACAGTATTTTCCATGGTCCAGGCAGTGCCACCGAGGCATTCCACTGGAGACCGAATAACCGCCCCCACTCGGCGTTGTACCGAAGAGATGAGGGAGACCTGGCGGTTGCGATTGGCTGACAACATCACCGTGCATCGCCATGAGGTGCCCGTTCTTCAGTTCATGCTCAGGGACTCAAGTGGAAAATACCTGGAGCTCGGTCCCTCATTTGCCAGGTTATTGGAGGGAGCGGACGGTTCTAAGAGCTTGCGTACGCTTTGTCGGGAGCTCTTTCCCGAGCCCGACGTTGCAGACGCACTGGAGTGCTTCGAGGCAGGAGTCATGCGCGAGAACCTGGAGAAACTCCTTGAAGTCTATATAGATGAGGGATTTTTTCATCTCGACCCTCCATAGACCACGTGAGAGAGCAGCTTTCTATGGAGAGCCTTGCTCAAAGAGCGCTCCGGCAGACCAGGTTCTGTTCATGCGTACCACCGGAATCAACTCCCAGAAATTTCAGCACCTTTGTGCCGATAAGGTCTATGATAGCTTCAAGTCTTGCACGTGGTGAAGACGCTCCGCAGCATATCCGTTCAAGAATGGACCTGTGTCGTGGTGTCATGCTTGTGATGTATTTTGGTGATTCGCACATTGGCAATCCGACGAGATCAGCTCACCAGTGCCATTCATTTGAGCCGAGATTCGAAAACGCTGAAATTCCAGATTAAGACTCCGTATCTTTGCGCCGTGCATTGAACAGGCCGCAAGCCTGCCATGTCCTCTCTCCGGTGGAAAAGGCGCGGGCATGCCCTCAGCACCCGCCCGCGCCCTGGTTCCTGGCGCCTACTCATGGCTTCCGAGTCGTACGTTGACTTTGGTAGGGCCGGAGACAGTGTTGAACACGGGAGAGTATTTCTGGGCCATCTGGACCAGTTCCCGCTTTTCTTCCTCCGAGATGTCGGCGTCGATAGTGAAAGAAACTCTGATCTCCTCATATCCAACTGGAACATCCTTCGACAGCCCCAAAAAGCCTCTCAGATCCAGGTCTCCTTCCAGGTGTGATTCAACACCTCTCACCTCGATTCCCTTGGCTGCCGCGTGATAGACAAGGGAAGATGTCAAGCAGCCTGCGAGAGCTGTGAGAAGGTACTCCACAGGGTTTGGTCCTTTGTCATGACCCAGAAGAACCTCAGGCTCATCCGCATCCAGTTCAAAGGGCTCCTCATGGGGATGGTCTTTCGACGCACCGTGGAAATCCTTGATGGTCGTGTGATTGTGCCCCCCATCAATCCATCTGTTCCTGACGCGGAAGTTGAATTTGGCAATCCCTGGTTCAACCTTGATCGCATCTATGGTGTCATAGAGTCGATCCACGTCGACTCCATTCAACCTGTGTTGGTCTCTTCTTTGTGCAGCTTGGGAGCTCATTTTTCTTTTCCTCCTTTCCAAGTGGAGCTCAATCATCCAACGAGGATGAAAAAACCGTAGGCCAATTGAGCTTCCATGATCCCGGTTTCGATCCAATCACTTCACTATTTCGTGAGAAGCCATGAACCAGGACCACTGGGTCGCCATTCCCCTCTTCGAAGTAGCGGATCTTCACGCTACCGGAATCGAATGCCCTGTCTTCCGCGCCAGCCCATTGTGCGAAGACCAGAACCAGGAGGGGCAAGCTTCAGACAGGGTGCGCCGCATAATCGCCCTCACGGTGTGATGTTCTGATTCATCCGAAAAACGTTTTCAGGATCATACTTCCTCTTCAGCTCCACGAGGCGCTCGTAGTTGCCCCCGTAGGTGGCCTCAACACGATCCTGTCCTTCCTCCATCATGAAATTGACGTATGCTCCACCGGCCGAATAGGGATGAAGCGCTTCATAGTAGCGCTTTGCCCATGCAATCATACCCTCGTTGTTGCCTGGATCGTGATCCACTCCCACAATGACCTGAGACCAGAGGCAGTCGCGAAAGCTGAACGCGGTGTCGTTGCTTCTGACTCGATGAACGGCTCCATCGATGGGGTAGAGATGCATGGTGGAGAGGGGGGTTGGCAGCTCAGAGCCGTGCTCTATGTGGAGCGAGATGGCTTCCTCCCTCAATTCCCTCACAAAATCGCCTTTCCAGTACCATTGGAGTCCCGGCGGATAAAGTTTGTCAAAAGCACTCTGCAGCATTGGATAGGGCATAAGCCCCAGGTGCTCGAATATCGGGGGACCGAAATCCCGGACAGGCCGAAATACTTCTTCGGAACGGCTCGGAGCCCCGGAGTAGCACCAGATGACACCACAGACCTTTTGGCCATGCAGACTTTCCGGAAAGGGCGGTGCCGGGGGCACAACCAGGAACGCAAAGAAACCGTAGAGATCCTCCTCCGCCCCGGGAAGGAAGGAGCGATACCATCGGAGCACCTCTTCGGCCTGCTCCAGCGGCCACAGGGTCGGTCCGGCATACACCGTGCTCACCGGGTGGAGTCGAAAGAGAAAGGACGTGACAATGCCGAAGTTGCCTCCACCGCCGCGAATGGCCCAGAACAGATCCGGGTTTTCCTCTTCACTGGCTGTAACGAAGCGCCCATCCGCAAGCACCATGTCCGCGGAAAGGAGGTTGTCGATGGTGAGACCGTATTTGCGGGTCAGGTAACCGTGGCCCCCGCCAAGGGTGAGACCGCTGACCCCTGTGTTCGAGTTGACACCACTTACCGTCGCCAGTCCAAAAATATGGGTTGCGTGATCCACATCGCCCCACCGGCATCCGGGCTCCACCCGCACCGTGTGTTTCGCGGGATCGACATGCAGGCCTTTCATCCGTGATAGATCGATCACCAAGCCATCATCACACAGGCTGAGACCCGGTCCGTTGTGGCCTCCCCCTCTTACGGCAATCCTCAGATTTTTAGCTCGGCCGAAGCTCAAAGCACTCATTACATCCGCCACGTTTGCACATTTTGCGATCAGCGATGGACGCTTGTCGATCATGGCGTTGTAAATGCGGCGGGCTTCATCGTACCCTGCATCGGCAGGCCGGATGAGCTCCCCGCGAAAGCTGGCCTCGAAGTCCAGGGGTTTTGGTTCGCTGGGCATCGGAATCCCCCTGCTAGATAGTTTGTGCTAACCTTCTTGTCTGTTAACAGTCCCCTATGAAAAACATAATAAGGCTTATCGGAGAGAATGCCAGGGTGTCGTGTGGCTGGATGCCGCTCTCGCGCGGCTGAGCTTGCGCCAGGAATCCTTCCCATGGCGTCCAAAAACGAACTCCGACGTACAACTGTTCTGGGACTCCTGATGGAGCAGTTTGAGCCCGGGTATTTTGTGCGCTTCCTTGCCGACTTTGGTGGTGTCGCCTATGAGAAGCTGGCGGCCATTGAATTCCGGGATGGGAACAAGCTCATGGCGTTGGTCACCCATGAAGCCAAGAGAGGCTCAAGTTGCCAGGATGTTGTCCGGAAGAATCGAAGCAACGGGTCGTAGTAATCCGCATTCAGGAAGAGCCACCGGACCACGCTGCTGACAAGTGCAACCCGGGTAAACGACCCCGGGTTGCATACTCCTCCACTTCCGGGTGTGGGTTATGGTGGGGCTGCTTCATTTGCTCAGCGCTATCGACCAAGGAGCGGCAATACCCGATGAAGCTTGCCCATGCGTCCCCACCACGGGCAAGCTCCGCTTAGCCCGTGCCACCCCTTAAGTCAACGGCATTGCCAGGGATGGAGGGGCATCTGGGTATCCTCCAAAGGAACCGAACTTTCAATTCACCTTACATGAGGTTTGGGAAAAGACTCAAGTCTGCTTGGATTACGGGTCAGTCACATTTCAGTGACAGAATTCTGCAGGGACTGAAGATGTGGGGCACGCTCCAACATGTCAGGCGTGGGGTGAGTGGTGCGAGGTGAGTCTCTATCATCCCAGAGCGGTGAGAAGAGCGGATTTTGACCCCGAAATCCTTGCCGCTGCTAGTGCCAGATCCCGCAGATCCCGGTCAGAGCTTAGGCTGGAAAGTCGCGTACAGCTTGCCAATCTGGATACCGTCACCGGACGCCGCCAGCACAACGAGTATGATCCGGATGTGCTGTTTTCTCAGCGGGATGGATTTCCAGGAACAGATGGGATCCCCAGACGTTTCTGCAGATAAATGTGAGAAACCGGGCGCGACAACCCTCCCGGTTTCTCTTTGCCTCTAATCGACCCCTGGTCCCTTTGGGTGGGAAAGGTCAGCAGGTTGCGACAGGCAAGCAAGATTGTTTCATGGCGTGTCCGTTCCACCATTCAGCTTGAAGAATCATCGGCTTCTGGATCGAAAAACCTGAGCAAATCATCGGGGGGGTAGAATCGGAGATCTCCATCTGATCATTTCATCCAGCAGTCAGCGCCAACCTCTGGGACAATGGACTGAGACCATGAGCGTTTTCAGAGAGTTTACGATTGCATTGGATTGAGGTTTGGAAATGGTTGTATAAGGAAGAGAATAGCCACTCTGTGCAGAACATCTGCAGAGCTTTCGGCTGGTGCAATAGATGCTTATGATGATGTCCCCGGCTTCTGATTCCACCGGGAGCGAGCCTCTTGAGACGAATCTGAACTGTGGGGGAGCCAATGGAATCCCGCAACAAAGTCCTGACCGTTGTTC
>JBFYYO010000098.1:0-12469 GCA_041310025.1 Syntrophobacterales bacterium | reverse complement strand
GGAAGCCCAGTTCCTCCATCCCTTCCACGAGCACCCGGTGATTCTCTGCATAGCGCGCGTGCCGGGCTGCAACGCCGCCCTCCTCGTCGAGCTCGCTCAAAGCCTGGGCGAACGCCCTCACGACGTGGGTGGGTGACGTGTAGCGCCATTTGCCCGCCTTGCTCTCCATCTCCCGCCATTGCTGGAAGAGGTCGAGGCTCAGGGAACGGGCCCGCCCCTCGCATTCCTCCAGGTCCTGCCTTCGGGCGATCACGAACCCGAACCCCGGCACCCCCTGGATGCACTTGTTGGCGCTCGAAATGAGATAATCGGCCCCGATGGCTGACGCATCCATGGGGATGCCCCCGAAACTGCTCATGGCGTCCACGATGGTGGTCTTGCCATGGGCTTTGACGAGCCGGCCGATGTCGGCCACGGGGTTGAGCATCCCCGTGGTGGTTTCACAGTGGACCACCGCCACATGGGTCACGTCGGGATGGCTCGTCAGGGCGGATTCCACCCGCTCCAGATCGGGAAATCCCACCTCACCAAAGTCGAGCAGCAGCGTTGGAATCCCGAGTACCTGTGTGATGAGACCGATCCGGTCGCCGTAATGCCCGTTGGCAATGACCAGGATCTTCCCCTTCCGGGGCACGACGCTCCCGAGGGTGGCCTCCACGGAGAAGGTTCCGCTGCCCTGCATGAGAACGGCTGTGTAGCCGGGCTCAGGCGTTGCCAGGGCCACCAGCCTGGAGCGAATATCCTCCACGATGCGGTTGTAGGTGTCATCCCAGGTGCACCAGTCGCGCAGCATGGTGGCTTTGACCGATTTGGTGGTGGAAAGCGGACCTGGAGTGAGCAGCAGGTAGGGGTTTTCCGGGAGCTGATCGGTGTTCATGGGGATCCTTTCTCAGGTTCGCGGCGATGAGCCGGGAAATCCGGCTCCCCTCTCGACTTCCGTGAGGCCGGCCTCGATGATCTGCATGGCCTTTTCCATTTCCTCGTCCGAAATGGTGAGGGGAGGGGTGAGGGTGAGCACGTTTCCCGAGGAGACCTTGAAGCTCAGACCCTCGGCAAGGCACCGGTAGAGGACCTTTTCCGCCTCCTCCCGGGCGGGAGCTCCGCCAGGGGCTGTGAGCTCGACCGCGAGGAGAAGCCCCAGTCCCCGCACGTCGCCCATGAGCGGGTGAGATGGCTGCATGTCGCGCAGTCTCTCAAGCGCCAGGTTCCCTTTTTCCGTGGCTCTCTGAAGCAGTCCTGCTTCCTCGATGCAGTCGAGGGCGGCCAGGGCGGCGGCGCAGGCCACCGGGCTCTTTTCATGGGTATAGTGGCCGAGAGCGATATGCCCGGCCACATTGAAGGCCTCCCGGGCAATGACTGCAGCCAGGGGAAAGACGCCCCCGCCGAGCCCTTTTCCCAGGATCAGAATGTCCGGCTCCACATCGAAGCATTCACAGGCGAACATGCGCCCCGTCCGCCCCAGGCAGACCGCCGTCTCGTCCAGGATGAGCAGGGCCCCATGGCGGTCGCAGGCGCTCCGCACCCTTTGCCAGTAGCCCGGGGGCGGCAGGTCCACCGTCGTACAGCGGACGGGCTCCGCGATGACCGCCGCGACATCGCCTTCCTTCTCCAGCACGTATTCCACGAACTCTGCGCATCTCAGGCCGCATTCGGGACACCCCCCCCGCGGTGCCCACCGGCAGCGAAAAGGCTCCGCGGGGGGGACATGCTCGGTTCCCGGCAGCAGCGGGCCGATGCCCGCACGGAACTGGGCCTCGCCTCCCACGGAGATGGCGTCGAGCGACGCGCCGTGGAAGGCGTCCCACATGGAGATGGTTTTGAAACGGCCCGTCACCACCCGCGCCAGCTTGAGGGCCATTCCCACGGCCGTGGTGCCCCCGGGAGCCAGCAGAACCCGGCTGAGGTCGCCGGGGGCGAGACCGGCCAGCCTCGCAGCCAGGGCAACGGCCGGAAGATTTGTATACCTCCGGGGGCAAAAAGAGAGGGTATCCAGTTGCTTTTTGACCGCTTCGATGACACGCGGATTGGAGTAGCCCACCTGGTGCAGGCTGTTGCCGTGAAAATCCAGGAAGGTTCTTCCTTCCAAGTCGATGAGAGCGGCCCCCTCCACGTGCTCGAGGACGTTCAGACAGGGTGTCGAGAGGGACTGGTGAAGGAAGAACCGGGAGTCCTCCTCCAGGACCTTCCGCGTGGAGCCGGAGAGGTGGTTCTCAACCCACCATTGCCGGCCCGGCGACAGGTTGACGTCTCCCTCTGTGACCCGTAGAGGCTTGCTGGGAGGCATGTCTCTTCCTTGCTCAACCGTTGAACTGCCTGCGCTGGCTCCTGTGTCGTTTTCGAGCGCACTGAGCCACCGCTGAAGACAGACGGTAGGGCCGGGTTGCGTCCCGGCCAAAATGGGGTTTAAGGCCTTTCTCCCGAGGCCAGCCTGCGGCCGATGTCTTCAATCACTGCCTGGCACCGCCCGATGTCCTCCACCACGTAATGGGCTCCTTCCGCACGGAATCGGGCGGCGATGCCATCCAGCCGGTCTTGGAGCTCCCGGGCCGGCACGGCTGCCGCTTCCGGTTCGCTCAGCCCCAGCTCATTGCCCGTTTTGGTCAGGGAGATGGTCCACATTCCCGCATTGAGGCCCTCCTGGATGTCGCTCGCCGTGTCCCCGATCTTCACCATGGCTGACATGGGGTAAACCTGGAGATCGATGGCGTTGCGGTAGCACATGAAAGGGGCGGGCCTCCCCTCGGGGACTTCGGAGGATGTCACGACGCAGTCGGGTCGGTAGCCTTTCCTGGCGGCTTCCTCCATGAGCACTTCCATGATGGGTCGCGTGTATCCGGTCGACGAGCCGATACGAATACCATGGGCTCTGCAGTGGGCGACAAAATCCAGAAGGCCGGGCAGGGGGGCCGAGTATCTCGCGATGGTTTCGACCATGAGCGGCTCGAGTCTGGAGTACATCCTCTGGATGTCGTCCTCGAGGATGTCTCTGCCCTTGTGCTGCCTCCACCTTTGGAGAACGGTCTCCATACAGCACATGGCACGCAGGTGGTCGATCTTCCTGAGACCCATGGGCTCGCGGGCCTCCGCCACTGTCACGGACACTCCCTCCCCGCGGAAAACCTCGACAAAGGCACCGACCGGGCCCATGCAGCCGTAATCCACGGAGGTTCCAGCCCAGTCCAGCACGACCGCCCGGACGGGACCGCTGTAAGGCTTGCTTCGAGCAGCTGATTCCATGGAAACCGATTCCTTTGCGTGTCCCAAAAGGTCATCTTCTGGCCCAGGCCTGGGTCGTCCCCTGAACCCATCGGTTGACGAAACCGTAGAGGCAGCGCACCAGGATGTTCACACCGACGATGAGCATGGCCATGGCCGCGGCGGGAGCGATGTCCCCCGCATCGTCCATGTTGGCCACAGCAACGGAAGCCAGGGGGAGATCCGCACTGTAGAGAAATATCACCGCAGACACCGTAGCCATGGAGTTGACGAAATAGTAAATCGCAATTTCCAGCGTGGCCGGGAGGCAGACCGGTACGGTCACGCGGGCAAAGGTTCTGTAGAATGGGACCCCCATGGACTCTGAAACAGTTTCGAACTCGCGGTCCAGCTGCTTGAGAGCGGTCGTGGCCGTGAGGAAGCTCACCGTGTAGAAATGGACCACGTTGCTCAGCACCAGGATCCCCATGGTCCCGTAGAGCACATTGAAGGGGTTGGGAATGTCCCATCCCAGCAACGACCAGGACGGCGTGTTGAAAAAGAAAATGTAGCTCAGGCCGATCACCATTCCGGGCAGCGCGAGAGGCACCAGCGACAGCATGTAGGAAACCTGGCGCAGCGCCCGCAACCCTCGGCTTTTTTCAATCAGGTAAGCCGATCCGAAGGTCATGACCGTTCCAAGAATCGCAGAATAGAGGCTCATGCGGATGCTGTTGAAAAGCGACCCGATGCCTCCTCCCCCCATCTTGCTGAAGTTGTAATGATCCAGTCCCAGGGAGAGGTTGTAAGGCCAGACCTTGACGAGGGAGGCGAAAAGCGCGGTTCCATAGAACCCCAGGATGCCCAGGGCCACAGCGGAGCAGAAGGTGAGGGCCAGGATGTCCCGCATTCCCGAGGGCCTGGGGACGAGCGGCACGGATCGAGCCGTCAGTGCTGAAAACTGCCGCCTCTGGCAGATGCGGTCGACCACGAAGGCGACGACGGTGGGGACGAGGAGGACGGAGCTCACCACGGCTCCCATGATGAAGTTCTGCTGGCCGATGACCTGCTTGTAGATATCCGTTGCGAGCACGTTGTATTGTCCGCCGACGACCTTGGGAGCGCCGAAGTCCGTAAACGCCAGAATGAAGCAGACGAAAAAGGTGCTGATGAGCCCGAACTTGATGCCGGGCAGCGTGATGGTGAAAAAGGTCCTGAACGGAGAGGCGCCAAGGGATTCCGAGGCTTCATAGAGTCGGGCATCCGTCATCCGCAAGGCCACGGAGAGAATGAGGACGGCCTGGGGGAAGGTGTAGAGAATCTGGGCGAAAATGATCCCGAAAGGCCCGTAAAGCTCGACGGGGATACCGGGGATGTGCCCGAAGAATCCCTGGGAGATGAGCCCCTTCTTGCCGAAGAGGTAGACCAGGGCGATCCCGTTGAGCAGTGTGGGCGCAAAGAGGGGCGTCATGACGACGCCCTGAAAAAAACCCTTGAGAGGCATGCAGGTTCGAGTCAGTGCATACGCGAACATGAAGCCCAAAGTGGTGGAGCCTGCCGTGGTCAAGGCGGAAACATAAAGGCTGTTGGTGAGGGAAGAGGAGAGGGCCGGGGTGCGAAAGTAAACCAGATAATTCGAAAGACCCGCAAATTCTCCTTCGGCAGTCAGGAAGCTCTTCCAAAGGAGCTGCGCCACGGGAAAGAGGACGAAGCAAACCATCCACAGGCATGCGAGCATGGTCAGGGCGCGGAGGACCCAAGCCTCCACGTCCAGGGTCCTGACGGAGGCGCTTTCCAAAGAGGAAGGTCTGCTCAGCATGGAGATCCGGCGCGGCTTTCAGGCGGCGTAGACCAGAAGCCGATCAGTCGGAAGATCGATGTGGATGCGGGACTTTTCGCGTATCCGGAGCTTTCGGACTCTCTCGGCTGTCACGTCTGCTTCGATGGCGGAGGTTTCTGCCTCGTCCAGGAGCAGATTCATCTCCACACGGTAATTGGCGCCCCGATATTCGAGGCGGCTGACTTCCGCCGTCAGCAGATTCCTGGGGGCTTCACCGTTCTGGCAAATCAGGATGTCTTCGGGTCGAATGGCCAGGATGGCCGGTGCTCCTTCGGGAACGGGGTCCGACTCATCGACGACCAGCCTCAGGCCGCCCTTGCGAAAGACGCGGGGAGCTTCCTTGACGGCGTCCCGAATGAAATTCATGGAGCCGATGAAGGACGCCACGAACGGACTGGCCGGCCTGTTGTAGATTTCGTCCGGCGAACCGGTCTGGAGGACGCATCCTCGATCCATGACCAGGATGCGATCGGCCATGGCAAGGGCCTCCTCCTGGTCGTGGGTGACCATGAGCGTGGTCAGCTCCAGCCGCTGCTGGAGCGACCGGACCTCCATGCGCAGCCTGGCCCTGACCTGGGCGTCCAGTGCAGAAAGCGGCTCATCCAGGAGGAGCACCGCAGGGGAGGGGGCGATGGCTCGGGCCAGGGCGACCCTCTGCTGCTGTCCCCCCGAGAGCTGCGAGGGGAACTTGCGATCCTGCCCCTCAAGACCCACCAGGGCCAGCAGCTCCTCGACGCGCTCCTTCACCCGGGCTTTTCCGTAACCCCTGGTTTGAAGGCCATAAGAAATGTTCTGAGCCGCGGTCAGATTCGGAAAAAGGGCATAGGACTGGAAGACGATCCCCACGTTCCTTCTGGACACGGGGAGATGCGAAACGTCACCCCCGTCCAGGAAGACCTCGCCGCCATCCGGCCGGTCCAGCCCGGCAACAGCTCGGAGCAGTGTGGTCTTCCCACAGCCGCTGGGCCCCAGGATGCAGAGAAACTCGCCCCGGTTCATGGTCAAAGAGACTCCGTCCAGGGCCTTGAAGCGACCGAATCGCTTCGAAAGGTTTTGGACCCGGAGGTATGTCTCTGGGGCATAAGAAGATGCGGGTTCCATCATATCCGTCGTTCCTGTCGAAGTCCTCTCATCCTTGAAAAGGACCCGGCAGCAACGCCAGGTCCAAACCCGGAACCCGGGACTCGAAGCCCGAAAGTCGCGCCAGGGGCTATTTCTTCACTTCCGTCTTGCTGTCGTAGCGCCTGGACCATTCGGCCAGAATCGCCTCGCGGTTCTTGGCGGCCCAGCCCAGATCGTTCTTGATGAGCTGCTTGAACGGGTCCGCCGGGTAGCCTTCGGGAATCGGTTCACCCGTCGGGTAAGCCGTCACCGGGTAAACCTTGGCGTAGGCCTTCATCACTTCGGGGCCCAGGGCCCAATCCAGAAAGGCCTCGGCAGACTTTTTGGTGGAAGCTTTCTTGATGAGCGCGTTGGCTTCCACATCCCATCCGGATCCCTCCTCGGGAAACACGGTTTCCACGGGCTCGCCCTTCTTCTTCTGGATGATGCCGCGGTATCCGAAGGAAATCCCGATGGGGAATTCACCCGCTCCGGCCATCTTGCAGGGCTTCGATCCGGAGTGGGTATACTGGGCGATGTTCTGATGCAGTTGATCCAGGAACTCCCAGCCCTTCTTCTCGCCCATGGTCTGCAAGATGGCGGATACCGTCAGAAATCCCGTCCCTGAGGACGCGGGATTGGGCATGACGATCTTTCCCCGGTAGACGGGCTTGGTCAGGTCGGCGAGGGAAGTCGGGATGGGCAGATTCTGTGCCTTGGCTTCCACCGTATTCACGCAGAATCCGGTCTCCCAGGCCTTGATCCCTACCCAGTGGGGAGGATTGGCGGCGTCCCGCAATGTTGGATTCACCTTCGCCAGGTCCTTGGGGGAGAAGGGTGCCAGCATCCCTGCCTCATCGCACACCAGAAGACTTGTGGCCGCCAGACCCCAGACCACGTCCGCCTGAGGGTTGTCCTTTTCAGCCAGAAGCTTGGCAGTGACGATGCCGGTGGAGTCACGCACCACCTTCACCGTGATGTCCGGATGAGCCTTCTTGAAAAGCTCCAGATAGCCCGGGTACTCGTCATCCTCCAGAGCCGTGTAAACGATCAGTTCCTCGGCATTCACCATCCGAGTCAAGGTTGTGAGGGGAAGAAGAACGAGGACCATCGTCAAGAGTCCGAACAGTCTGCCCGCCGGGCGCATGGCTCACTCCTTTGTGTTGGAAACTCAATGAGTTGGAAATATTTAGGTAAGACCTATCCTGGAGGGTCAAGCATTTCAGGATTTTGTTACAGCCAGACGGCATTTGTATGACGATTGCGTGACGGTGGTCGGTGCTGTTTTCGGTGCGCGGCAATCTGCCGGGGAAGGTGGGGGTGGCTTTGGATAATCACCGCAGAGGTCGCTGAGAAAGCCCATGAAAAAAAGTGTTCAGGCAATCTCTGCGGTCCCGGCGCTTTTGATTCCACTGATGGCGGGGAGGGAGAGAGTGAACGCGAACAGGACCGCAAAAGCCATGATTCCTTTTCTTTTCATTGTTTCCATTCCTCCATAAACTCTCTATTCTGCACAATGGGTTTTTTCAGAACGAACGATCTTCCCCTGAGTTTCTGGATCTTGGTGTGTCGCCGAGGTGAAAATGCGAGGCCTGATAGCCGGTGATGTCGTTCGGCAGTTCTTGCCCTTCATTTTAGCGGAGTCCTGGCCATGTCCTTGAGCAAATGGAGAGTGGCAACCTTCAATGTGAACGGGATCCGGGCCCGGCTCCCCGTTCTGCTCGAATGGTTGTCGAAGCAGCGCCCCGATGTGCTTTGCCTGCAGGAGATCAAGTGCCTTGAAGAGAGCTTCCCTTCGGACCCGTTCACTGAAATGGGCTACACGATGAGGATTCGCGGACAAAAATCTTTCAACGGCGTGGCGATTCTGAGTTTGCGTGAGCCTGAGGTGGAGCTGCGCGGCCTTGAGGACGGAGGGGATGACTCGGAGGCCCGATTTCTGGTGGTCCGTGTAGACGGCGTGTGGGTGGTCAACACCTACGTGCCGCAGGGACGTGACCCACTGGACCCTGCTTTTCAGCACAAGCTGCAGTTTTTCTCGCGACTGAAGCGGTGGTTTGAAGGCCGCTTTCAACGGTCCGAGGCCGTGATCTGGACCGGTGACATCAATGTGGCTCCCGAGCCACTGGATGTTTTCGATCCCGAGCGGCTGGACGGGGAAGTGGGGTTTCACCCGGCCGAACGGGAGGCGCTGAGGGAGACCTTGTCCTGGGGATTCGCGGATCTCTTTCGCCGGGTTCACCCGGATCGCCGGCAGTTCACCTTCTGGGACTACCGGCTTCGCGGCGGTTTCAGCAGGAACCTCGGCTGGCGGATCGACCACATGCTCGTCACGGAGCCGCTGGCCGCTGTGTGCCTGGCATGCGAGGTCGATATGGAGCCTCGTGCGGCGTCGAAACCGAGCGACCACACCCCGTTGTGGGCGGACTTCGATCTTGCCGGGATGCCCTGACCTTCCGGAAACCTTTTCCCAGCATGGACTCGGCGCACTCCTCTTGCGCAACAGGTATTTGCAGGATAGATTATTCGCCGAGGGCTCCCCGTTCCCGCACGCATCGATTGCTCCAATGTGCCCGGTTTTCCTGAAGCTCGAACCAGCCGCCCTGTTTTGGTCCTGGTCTTTTTCCGCCGCCAACGAGCTCAAGGCCCAGCCACAATGATTTCATCCAGTGCCACAAGGGATTCCGAGGCCGTGGAAAGCGAAAGGCGCTTCGACACCGAGGCGCGCCTCTGGAGCCAGCAGGTGGCGCACCTCTTTGCTCATGCTCCGTTGAACATGCTGGCGACTTTGGTCAGCTCACTCATTCTCGGGGCTGTTCTCTGGTCCGTCACCGGCCACGGCGTCCTGGGGCTCTGGGTGTTGTTGAACGTGGGTCTCCTCATCCCCCGCTACCTGGTGGTGCGTCAGTATCGTCATGCCGACCCTCAATCCAAACGATTGCCTCACTGGTACCGGCGCTTCGCCGTCCTGCTGGGGTGTTCCGGGCTTGCCATGGGGTCGGCTGGATTCCTGCTGTTTCCGATCGAATCCTTGATCCATCAGGTGTTTATGATCTTCATCCTGGGTGGGATGGTGGCAGGGGCCGTGGGCGCATTTTCCATCACCGCGGGTGCTTTTCTGACCTACACGGTCCCCGTGATCCTTCCACTGCTTGTTCGACTGCTCACCTTCGGGACAGCCATGCATGCCGTCATGGCAGGCATGCTGTCGCTCTTCTTCATGCTCATGATGCTCAATGTCCTTTCCATCGGGCGGGCTACCCGCAGTTCCTTCACGGCTCGCCTGGATCATCTCTCGCTCATCGAATCCCTGACGGCCGAGAAGTCCAAGGCCGAGGGCGCTGTCAAGGCCCTGGAGCGCGAGATGGCCGATCGCCTGGAAGCGCAGAAGGCCCTGCAGTCGAGCGAGCTGCAGTTCCGCATGTTGGTGGAGACTTTGAATGAAGGCCTCAGTGTCGTCAATGAGCGGGGAACCATAGACTATGTGAATGACAGGCTTTGTGAAATCATCGGCTATCCCGAAGGGGAGCTCCTGGGGAAGCCGGTGGCCGACCTCTTCGAAGAGCCGTTCCGACCCAGATTCGAAGAGGCCTCTTTTCAGAGGAGAATGAAGAGGCGCACGTCGACGGAGATGGAGCTGGTGACACCGAGGGGGGAGAGGGTCTCGATCCTGGTTTCGGCGTCCCCTCTCTTTGACGAGCTCGAGGTCTTTCGAGGCATCATCGCTGCCATCACGGACATCACATTTTTGAAAAAGGCCGAGCGAAGTCTTCGGGAATCCGAAATGAAGTATCGGATGATCTTCCAGAGCTCACCCCTCGGCATCATTCATTTCGACGGGAATGGGGTGGTCACCGCCTGCAACCCTGCAATGGGAGAGATCGCGGGCATGGACAAGCAGCAGTTCATCGGCATCAGTCTTCCCGACTTCCTGGAGGACGAGGCCATGAAGACCGCCATCGAATCGTGCCTCGCAGGCAGGCAAGGCCATTACGAAGGTCATTACCAGTCTGTCGTCGGAAGACGGTGGAGCTATCTCAAGGC
Organism: Syntrophobacterales bacterium; assembly: GCA_041310025.1. Taxonomy (GTDB): domain Bacteria; phylum Desulfobacterota; class Syntrophobacteria; order Syntrophobacterales; family Syntrophobacteraceae; genus JALOOX01. Next base: position 2,289 of record JBFYYO010000098.1, on the reverse strand, counting down.
GACCTATGGGCCGATTCTGGCTGAAGACGGGGCCGTCCTGGGAGGGATTGGGGTCATCGAAGATGTGAGTGATCGCAAGCGCGCCGAGAAAGAAATGCAGGACCAGCTCCGGTTGCTCCAAACCCTCATGAACACCATTCCGAACCCCGTCTTTTACAAGGACGTCAACGGAATCTATTTCGGCTGCAATCGGGCTTTTGAAGACCGCATCGGACTGAAGCGCGAAGAGATCATCGGCAAAACCGTTTATGACATTCTGCCCCACAGTATTGCCGAACCTTATGACTCCATGGACAGGCATCTCCTGGCGAACCCGGGTGAGGATTCCTCGGAGGGAGTGCTGCTCTATGCGGATGGCTCCCTTCACGCCGTGATTGTCAACAAAGCAACTTTCACGGATGCCGAGGGGAATGTGTCGGGCCTGGTGGGCGTGGATGTTGACATCACCGATCGTAAGAGGGCAGAGGAGGAGTTGCGGCGGGCCCATGGCGATCTGGAGATACGCGTTGCCCAGCGGACAGCAGAGCTGGCCAGGGCCAACGAGGAGTTGAAGCTCGAAATCTCCGAACGGCGGAAGGCAGAGGAGGCGCTTCGGGAGGGCTCCGAGAAGCTGAAGCTTTTTGCCTATTCAGTGGCTCACGACCTCAAGAGCCCGGCCATCGGAATCTTTGGCCTGACCCGTCTTCTGCACAGGTACTACAGTGACCTGCTGGATGAGAGGGGCAAGGGCTACTGTGATCAGATCCTGAAATCAGCCGAGCATTTGGCGACCCTGGTCGATGAAATCAATGCCTACGTTGCGGCCAAGGAAGCTCCACTGCGGTTGGAGGCGGTCAACGTGCGGGAAGTCCTCCAGATGGTGCGCGACGAGTTCTCGGCCAGGCTCAGACTTCGGGAGATCCAGTGGCTCGAATCCATCGGGGGCGACGAGCTGCGCGCCGACAGGCTGTCGCTGGTCCGGTTGCTCCGCAACCTGGTGGACAACGCGCTCAAGTACGGCGGAGATCCGCTGACCGAGATCCGTATTGTCTGCAGGGAACTGGAGGATGCCCACCTCTTTTCAGTCAGCGACAATGGCGTCGGAATCAGCAGAGAGGACAAAGAAAAGATATTCGGTGTCTTCCAAAGAAACAGCACCTCGCGGGGGACCGAGGGGACAGGGCTCGGGCTGGCCATCGTGAAGGAGCTCGTGGATCGTCATCGAGGGAGGGTCTGGGTTGAGCCCGGAAATGAGGGAGGGACCACCTTTTTCTTCACGATCGCCAAGGACCTCTGAGAGCGTGTCCAAAAAGTCTGAATGGTCGATCGTTCGTCATTCCCGCGAAGGCGGGAATCCAGACTCGGTGAAAAATCTGGACCCCCGCCTTCGCGGGGGTGACGTTGCGGAGTGCTCTTTTTCGACACGCTCTGAGAGGTCGCCCGGAGAGACCAACAGAATGGGAAAGGCTTCAGCGGGGCGGGTTTTTCCAGGCAGGATCCGATAATGCCCGGAGCGGAATCGGCGCTCCGATTCAGCCCCGGGCGTCATGAACCTAGACGATGTTGGCCTTCTCCAGCTCCTTGAGCTTTTCCTTGCCAATTCCCAGGTACTTCATGAAGATATATTCATTATCTCCGCCTACGGGACGGCACATCCACTTGACCCTGGCAGGGGTCAGGGTCATTTTCCAGGGCGGGCACTGGAACGCCACGTCGCCGTAAAATGGATCCGTTCCTTTGTCGAAGACTCCACGATCCCACCATACTTCATCATCAAAGGTCTCTTTGATGTCCGTCATTCTTGCTGTGGCCACGATGCCCGGGCCGCGCCGGTTGAGCACATAATCCTGAACCATGTCCAGAATCTCATCTCCGGTGTAGTTGACGGACCATTTTTCGATCTCCTTGTGGATAAGGGGCTGGTTGGCCTTGTTCAGTCGATCGAAGATGGTCGGAAACTTGGCGCGCAGCTCGGGGTCCTTCATGATGTTGGTGAGCCCCTCCCAGTTCACGTCGCTGAAACCAGCCAGGAAGCTGTAGCCGTCCTTGGTCTTGACGATCGTGTAAGGGAAGACGGCGCTGTCGTAAGCGCCGACCAAACCGCGAACCTGCTGTACCGTGTGGTAATATTGAATGTGGTAGTCGCAGAATCGGAGCTCGGCGTCAGGGGGGGCCACGTCCACCATCTGCCCCTCACCGGTGATGTGCCGATAATGGAGCGCCGTCAGGATGCCGAAAGCGGTCCAGCCACCGCCGGCATACCATCCCATCCAGTTCCCTTCCTTGGTGGGAACGTTCCAGGCTTGAGGC
>JBFYYO010000097.1:0-12565 GCA_041310025.1 Syntrophobacterales bacterium | reverse complement strand
GGGTGCAATCGTTATCCCGTTCCTATCCCGGTGGTATCGCCCGCTATCGCGGACTCAACCACCGGCTAATGGCTTTGAACCCTCCGGGTTCGCTTCTGACCGTTGTTCCAAAAGATCTGGACCCTTCCGAAATTCCAAGTAGATCTCCACTGAATTGAGTGACCGATCGAATCGTCATTCCTCGGTGCGATTCACTTGAACCCATACTTCTTCAGCTTGTACCGCAGCATGCGTTCGCTGAGACCGAGCAGACGGGCGGCCTGGCTCTGGTTGGATTCGGCCTGCTCCAGGGCCTCCCGGATCATTCGTCGCTCCAGGTCTTCCATGGCCTCCTGGAGGCTTCCGGACTGGTCCGCCTCTCCCGAATTCTCCATGCCCAGGCAGTCCTGGAAGGGAAGGTCGCGGGTGGAGATTAAGGGGTCCTGCGAAATGACGACGGCCCGCTCGATGATGTTCTCGAGCTCCCGGACATTCCCCGGGTAATCGTAGCGCATGAGCTGGTCGCGCGCCTCGCGGCTCACTCCCTCAATGGTCTTTTGGTTTTCCCGTGAATACTTCTCGATAAAAAGCTCCAGGAGAGCGGGAATGTCCTCACGTCGTTCACGGAGCGGGGGGATCTTCAAGGTGACGACATGGATGCGGTAGAAGAGATCCTCCCGGAACAGACCCTGCTTGACCCCGGATTCCAGGTCCTGGTGGGTGGCGCTGATGATCCGCACATCCGCCTTGAGGGTCCTTTCGCCGCCGACGCGCTGAAACTCCCTCTCCTGGAGAAAACGCAGCAGCTTGACCTGCACCGGCAGCGTCAGTTCCCCTATCTCATCCAGAAACAAGGTACCCCCGTCAGCCTGCTCGAAGCGGCCGATGCGCCGCTGTACCGCCCCCGTGAAGGCTCCCTTTTCGTGGCCGAAGAGCTCGCTCTCAAGAAGGGTTTCGGGGATTGCGGCGCAGTTCACGACCACGAGGGGCCGATTGGCCCTTGGGCTCAGCTGGTGGACCAACCGGGCCATGAGCTCTTTGCCCGTCCCCGTTTCTCCCTGGATGAGCACCGTCGCCTGGCTCGAGGCGATGCGGCCGGCCAGGTGGACCAGTTCGGCCATCTTTTGGCTCTTGAATCGGATGCTGTCCGTGGAGACGCCTCTCGCCCCCAGCTCCTGCCGCAGGAGATCGTTCTCCCGAACCAGCGTCCGGTGCTTGCCGATCCGCTCGATCAGCAGGGACAGCTCGTCCAGGTCGATGGGCTTGGTGAGGTAGTCCGCAGCCCCGGCCTTCATGGCTTCCACGGCTGTTTCAATGGCGCCGTAGGCGGTGATGAGGATGGCTTCCACGTCGGGGCAGAGCCGCCTGGCCTCTTTGAGAACCTCGATGCCGTTCATGCCGGCCATGCGGTAGTCCAGGAGCAGGAGGTCGAAGGCATTCCCTTTGAGAAGCTCCAGGGCTTCGTCCCCATCCTCCGCCTCCCGCACCCGGTGCCCTTCCCGGAGGAGGTGGTCGCGGAGCATCTCCCGCTGGAAAGGCTCGTCTTCCACGATCAGGATATCCAGATCAGCAAAGCCCAAGGCCATAATCTCCGATGGTCATTGTCCGCCGCTCCTCCCCGCCCCCCCAGGCTTCGCGGCATCTTGGAAAGCAGCTCGGCGTAACCCTCCAGTCCACCTCAACCATGAAAAACCTCCCGGCGGGCTTGGTTTTCAACTCGAAACCCGAAACTCGAAACCCGAAACTCAATCGAACAGATTCCTCACTCCCCATCCCATGGCGGAAGCAGGATCTCGAAAGTGGTTCCCACACCGGACCTGCTGGCAACCCGTATTTCGCCCCCATGGGCGGCAATGATCTCATGGGCTATGGCCAGCCCAAGCCCCACACCGCTGCTCTTGGTCGTGTGGAAGGGCTCGAAAATGCGGCCCTCTTCGCCCTCAGGAATTCCCCTCCCGTTGTCGCGGATGCGAATGCGCATCAGGCCTTCCCTGGATTGGTCACAGGAAACCACCACCACGCCTTCCTGCATGGTGGATTCCAGGGCGTTGCGCAAAATGTTGAGGAGCGCCTGCTGCATCTTGTGGGCGTCCATCCGCACGGCGAGCTCGCTTCCGTCCCAGCGCCTTCGAAGCTCAACGCCTCTCGCCTCCGCTTCTTCCTGAAACAGGGAGAGGATCTTTTCCAGCAGGGGAATCACGGGCTGAGGTCGCAGGTCCAGCCTGGACGTGCGCGAAAGGCTGAGGAATTCCTCCACGATGGCGTTGAGGCGGTGGATTTCATCCCTGAGGATCTGGGTGATGCGTTCATAAGGCTCCCGCTTTTCCGGTTCATCGGGGCGGAGCTCCTTCCTGAGCCTCTGCACAGCCAGGCTGATGGCGTTCAGGGGGTTGCGGATCTCGTGAGCCACTCCCGCTCCGAGCTTACCCAGCGCCGAAAGCTTCTCCGCCTGGTGCAGCCGCTCCTGGACTGCCTGCAGGCGCGATATGTGCCGCTTCTGGGTTCGATACAGAAACCCCATCAGCATCAGGCCGATCCCTGCCATGAAGCCGGTCCAGAGCAGAACGTGCTGTCGGTTCCGGCTCAGGATGCGATCGGTTTCCTCGGTTTCGAGACCCACCCTCGCAACACCGCGTTTGTCGGTATCCAGGTCGAATGGCATGGCGAGCTCCAGAAACTTCGTGTCGCCCACCTTGACACACTGGCCCGTGAGGTTGCTCGCTCCCTCGCGCACGGTTCTGGCCATCATGAGGCACTCACCCAGTTTCTCATCGGGAAGGCTGCCCGCCTGGGCCAAAATGCTTCCCTCGGAATCCTCCACAACCAGGTAGACGACCCCCTGCCCCCAGCTCATCTCCTGAACCGTGTTTCGAACCGCCGCTCTCCATACCCAGGACATGAGGTTTTCACGATCCATGACCAGCAGGACCGCGCCTTTACCCCCCTGCCTCCGGACACCCACAAAACCGATGTAGTCGTCGCGGTTCATGCCATCAAAAAGGTGTAGATCGATCTCGCTTCCACCCTCGGCCAGATCCAGTGCGTGGGCCAGCACCCGGTCAGGCAAGGGCTCTCCGACATAGACAAGCTCTCCTTCTTCATCCAACAGTCCCACACTTCGAAACCCCCGTGGCACAGCCAACCGAGCCTGATCCGCGCTGGCAGCGTCGACGGCCCTCGCCACTTCCAGCAGCGACCTCGCCAGGCTCACCTCTAGAGGGGTTGTGTCATCTTCCATCACCAGACCCGCAAGGGGATTCTGCAGCTCGTCCCCCGCGCCTGCCAGCCGCCTGATCTTGTTCTCGCATGCCCGGTGAGTCACCTCGAGCACGAAGATCGCCTTGTTTCGCAACGTCTCGAGCAGCAGACCCTCAAGCCGATGGAAGTCCATCATGGCTGTGACGAAAAAGAGACCGGCGAATAGCAGGCCGACGAGTGCCGGCACGACGGCCTGCAGCATGCGGGGATTCATTGCGAACCTTCGTTGGGCCCGGTATCCGGGTTGTTCCCGTGTCATGGGTCTCCTTGAATTCGTTTGGATGAAGACTGCCACACCCGTTTCATGCGCTAGCACTCTTTATACCATGCTCAAAACAGAGAAAGAATGCCACGAAGGCCCGGAATGCACTCGACAAAACTGTCGAATGAGCCTTGCAGGCTGCATGATTTGTCGAATCGATTAAAATAATAGTATTTCAATGGCTTACCTCTGAAATCGCCAGAAGGAGGTCGACGTTTCTTGCCGCATGACGAATGGTCCGTCAGGATCCTGAAACCGCAGGAGCCATGAGGTGTGATCAGAATTTTAGTTAAGTATTTCAGACTATTGATCCAGAGCAAGCCAGCGCTGGCACGAGATATGCCCTAAAAGGCTGTCCGAGAACACCTTTTTGTCATTTCGAACGGAGCGTAGCGGAGCGAGAAATCTCATAACCTCTTGGGGTTGCGATGAACGAGATTTCTCGCTGTCGCTCGAAATGACAGTTCTCGGACAGCCTCCTGGAGCGCCGATCAAAGAAAGCCGCAGCCGCGGGGAGGCGGCATGTTTTGAACCAGAAGAATTAAGGAGCAATAGCCATGAAGAAAATCATCCTCATGAGCGCAATCTTGATTCTGGCGGGTGCGAACGCCTGGGCGTTTCGCAATGGATGTGGCACGAAACCGGGAGCATCCTTTCATTGGACATCCAATCTGAATCTTTCGGAAGATCAGAAGGCTCAGATCGAGACGAGGCAACAGGTATTTGCTGAGGAGATGAGCCCGCTGAGGGACAAGCTTTTCAGCCGGAGGATGGAGCTGCAGGAGCTTTGGAGCCAGCCGAGCCCGGACCAGGCCAGGATTTCTTCCAAGCAGCAGGAGATCCGGGATCTCCAGAGCGAGATCCAGGAACGGGCGACGCAGTATCAGCTGGATTGTCGGGAGCTCCTGACGCCTGAGCAGAAGGAAAAGCTCGGGACGTCCGTCGCCTACCAGGGCGGCATGCGTGGGGGCCATGGCTGGGGCAGGCACGGATGGTAGTAACTCTTACCATGCACGCAATAGCTCATTCTCCCAGGATGAAATCCTCCGGAAGATGGTCTCAGGTACGGGGCGCATCGCGTCCCGCTAACAGGAAGGCGGCCTGAGTCATGCCCCCTTCCTTTCATATATTGGTCCTCTTCCTCCTCTTGAACGGGGTGGGCTGTGAGCTGTACAGCACACTTCCTTATAGGTCCATGCCTACATATGAGACCTTTTCTCGATGCATTTTTCCTGTTTGATTCTCGAAGAACTGGAAGGTAGATCCACGAACCTGAGTCTTTTGAAGGAGTTATTTGTGAGAGAAAAACTTCGCTTCAGAACCATCAGTGTGATACTCGTCCCGATGCTGGTATTTGGTCTGTGCGGGATCTGCCGCAGTGCGGATGACGCGGGCGTACCCAAGGAGCTACCCGTGAAGGGCAAGGTCACCATGGTGGACATCGGCGCCAAGGAGTGCATTCCGTGCAAGATGATGGCCCCCATCATGGAGGAGCTCGAAAAGGAGTACCACGAGACCGGGAGAGCCGCCATCTTCTTCATCGACGTCTGGAAGCACAGGGATCAGGGGCAGAGGTTCGGCATCCGCTCTATTCCAACCCAGATCTTTTATGACAGGGAAGGTAAAGAGGTGACGCGGCATGAGGGCTTCATGGACAAGAAGGCCATCGTGGCCATGCTCCAGAAGCTCGGGGTGAAATAGCTCCGGGTGAATGGTCCCGAAACTGAAATAGAACGATAAGGATGGAGGGGGAATGCTCGAGCAGGCTTTTCTGATCATCAACGAATGGATGTCGGGCGGGCTGCTTATAGCCGCCGTGGGCTGTTTCCTGTGGGGAATGGTGAGCGTGGCCTTCAGCCCTTGCCACATCGCATCCATTCCCCTCATCGTGGGCTACGTGGCCGGCCAGGAGCGGGCGCTCAAGGCCCGGGACGCCGCCTGCTACGCTGGGGTTTTCAGCATCGGGCTCTTCATCAGCATCGCCTTGGTGGGGATCGTCTGCTCGCTTCTAGGCCGGATGCTGGGGGAAGTCGGTCCCTACTGGACGATTCTCGTCGGGGCGATCCTCATCTGGGTGGCGTTGGACATGTGGGGAGTGTCCCACTGTTCCATGTCCGGGAGCCTCATGGGACGGATCAAGGTCAAGGGCATGATCGGCGCCCTGGTGCTCGGCCTGGCCTACGGGATTCTTTCGGGCTCCTGCACCTTCGGTTTCATCGCCCCGATCCTCGCCATCATCACCATTCAGCAGAAGATCCTGATTGGAATCCTCTACATCGTGCTTTTCGGCATCGGCCACTGCATCCCCATCGCGGTGGCGGGGAGCTCCACGGCAACGGTCAGGAAGCTCCTGGAGAACAGCTCGTTCCATGAGGGCAGCCAGTGGTTCAGAAAATGCGCCGGGGCAGCCATCGCATTGTTGGGCCTCTATTTTATCGTGAGGCCCTTCGTGGGCATTTCTTGAGCGAGGTTGCCTCAGCAGGCGCCCACTCTGAGATGGTCGCCTCTGAACGGAGCATGATACTTCAGCCAGCCTGAAGGGCCGCCCAGCCTGGGGAGGATAGGGGAGCCATGCGTCGCAGCGTTTTCAACCATGAACGATGGCCGAAGGCCTGGGTGATAGGCCTTTTGGCTGCGTGTGTGTATGGGGGAACGCCGTCGGTGAGCCTGCTTCAGAACAAGCCGTCGGTTTCGGCCAATGTCTTGGGGGGGCCTTCCATCTTCATGCCCGAGACCACCTACGATTTCGGCGAGGTCAACGAGGGCGTCGAGGTCACCCATGAGCTCACCGTGGAAAACAAAGGCAATGCAGACCTTGCGATCATCAAGGTGAGCCCTGACTGAGGATGCAGCGTCGCCCATTTTGATCGGGTGATCCCTTCCCTTTCACATCACAGGCATCCAAAGCAACTTTCCCTCAAGTGCATGGCCGGTCAATCATGGATCGTTGCCGAGGCGGTCCTGTTGAACGGGTTGGTGCGCCTGGCCAGGGAGAAAAGATACGGGTAGTGGTTGTGAAGATACCTCATGTAAAGCAGCCATTGACCTGAGAGCTGCCCGTAGATTCTTTCCATGTCCCCGGTGAGATGCTTCAAATCCGGACCGGGCAGGGCCTGCAGGTCGTCTCGGTTGAGCAGTTCGTCCCGAAGGTGGAAGATCGCTCGAAGGAGCTCCGTGAAGGATTCATGCTCGAGGAAAATGGGGTTCTCGAGCAGCCGGAGCAGGAAATCCCCTTTCCTTTCAAGAAATCCCTTCAGGCTCTTCAGGTCGACGCGAACCGCATCGACCCGATAGGGATGCTGGGAGACTCCGTCCATTTCTTTCTTGAATCTCTGATCGTCCCAGTCGCCGATGGTGGAGAAGACCTCGACCCGGGAAGAGGGAGCCGGATCCGCTTCCGACAGGGTTCCCAAAAGCTTTGTGCCGATTTCGCTGAAGAAAAGCCCCAGGATCATGTTCAGCTTTTCCGCCCGGACCTCTTTGTCGCGCCTTCTCAACATGACCTGGGTGATGCCGGCAACGACTTCCAGGAAGGTGCCGACACCCGTCACAATCAGTGCAATGGCGAGGATCTTCCCCTCGATGGTTCTCGGGCTGATGTCTCCGTAGCCAACGGTGGCAACCGTGACGATGCTGAAGTAGAATGCATCCAGGAGATCGAGGTTCTCCAGGTGTGCGAAGACGACCGTCGCCAGGAACATCACCGCCAGGAACAGGAACAGAAACAACTTCAATCGGAACCCAGATGCCTCCATGGTTCGGAACAGCCTCCGTGGACTGAGTGCAGGCCTTCATCTCCTGCTCTAAAAAGTTTCGAGTTACGGGTTTCGAGTTTCGAGTTGAAAACCAGTCCCCCATGAGCCTTTTCGTTGTTTAGGGTGGCCCGGAGGGGCAGGAACAAATGCTCAGTGGATTCGTTTCCAGCTGCCCGGCGGCTCGGTGGATGCCGAATGCTTCGACTCCGGCAAAAAAGGCGTTGCGCTTCTCAGACCACCTTGCGCGTGAGCTTGCCGAGGTCCTTGATTTCGAAGAGGAAGCGCGACGGGCCGCCATAGGAGGTGTAAAAGCTGCTGCTCCTGAGGATGGGGGCCACGAGGTAGAGGTTCCGTTTGGCGCGTGTGGCGGCGACGTAGAACAGCCGGCGCTCCTCTTCGATGCTTTCCTGGCGTGCCATCGAGTAGGACGAGGGAAGGCAGCCGTCCACCAGGTGAATGAGGAAGACCGTGTCCCACTCCAACCCCTTGGCGGAATGAATGGTGGAGAGCACCAGCCGCTTGTCCCTCAATCCGTCGGCGGTTTCATCCAGCCCGCTCTTCTCGGGCGACTCGAGGGTGAGGTCCGAAAGGAGCTTGTCCAAGCTCGTGTAGCGCTCGGCGATGTGGAGGAGGGACACCAGGTCGTTGGCCCGGTCCTTGTAATCCTCGTAATTGTCCCGAAAGTAGGGCTTGTAGAACTCGAGGATCCTGCCCACGAGGGCGGGCAGGTCCGACGGATCGGCCCTCACCTCCGCGATGAGCTCGTAAAGGCTGCGGAGCTCCTCGGCGAACCGCTTCTTCGAAAGATCTCTGGAGATGAGGGCGTTGTACCCGAGCCCTTCATCCACCGCCATCTTGACGATTTTCCCCGCCGTGACGCCGCCGATGCCACTGGCCAGCTTGAGAACCCGGTGCCACGCCACGGAATCCATGGGGTTGAGGCAGATCCGGAGGAGGGCCAGCACATCCTTGATGTGAGCGGCTTCCACGAACTTGATGCCTCCGTGCTTCACGAAGGGAATCCCGTGGGCGGCCAGCTCCACTTCGAGATCGTTGGAGTGCCAGCCGGACCGGAACAGCACGGAAACGTCTCCGAGCCGGGCCCCGTTTTTGAGCATCCCCATGATCTCGCGGCACACGAACCGCGCCTGCTGATGTTCGCTCTTGGGCCGGAAATAAAAGGGCTTGGCGTCGGTCACGATTTCTGAAAAAAGGTGCTTGCTGTATTTCTCCCTGGCCTGGGCAATGATGGCATTGGTGAGGGAGAGAATGGCCTGGCCGCTCCGGTAGTTCTGCTCCAGAGTCGTGACGGCGCAGTCCGGGAAGAGCTTGGGAAAATCCATGATGTTTCTGAAATCCGCCCCCCGAAAAGAATAGATGCTCTGGGAGTCGTCTCCCACGACCATCACGTTGCCGTGCTCGGAGGCCAGGAGCCGCACGATCTCCGCCTGGATACGGTTCGTGTCCTGGTATTCGTCCACCATGATGTATCGGTAGGTATCCGACAGGGGGACCCGAACCGACTCCTGCTCCTGGAGAAGCCGTTTCAGATTCACGAGCAGATCGTCGTAGTCCATGAGGGACCGGTCCAGCTTGTAGCGGCCGTACTCGTCCGACACTTTGCAGATCCCGTCCGTTTGGGGGGCAAACTGCGGATATTCCTCATTCACGATCTGCGCGATGGCCTTCCCGGTGTTCACCGATCGCGAAAGGATGGTCATGAGGGCCTCTTTTCGCGGAAACTGCGTTTTCAGGCGCTGGAATCCCAGTTCCGTGCGGAGAATCCCGAGGATCTCTTCGGCGTCCGTCCGGTCCAGGATGGTGAAGTTGGGCGAATACCCCAGATGCCTTCCATAGCGGCGCAGGATCATGTTCCCGAAGGAGTGGAAGGTGCCGCCGAAAACGTTGTCGCACCGCTCATCCAGGATTTCGCTCGCCCGGTGCATCATCTCCTGGGCGGCTTTCCGGGTGAACGTGAGCAGGAGTATGGAATGAGGCGGAATGCCCTGTTCGACGAGATAGGCCATGCGGTAAACCAGGGTCCGGGTCTTGCCGGTTCCGGCCCCGGCGATGACGAGATGGGGACCGTCCCGGTGGCGGACGGCTTTGAGCTGTGCCTCGTTGAGCAGAGCCGCATAGTCGATGGTCTGATGGCCGGCCGGCTCCGGGCGGGTTTTGGTTTTCTTGGAAGCCATCTCTCTCCTCGCGAATTCCGGCATATTCCGGCCCCGATGGAATCCGGGCCACCTTCCGGCGAATGATCCAGACTCAGCGAAGCTGCTTTTCCTCAGTTCCACAGCATTTCAATTTTGAAGATATCATCGGAGGAAGCGCAAACACAAGGATGGGATGTGCTCCAGTGATTGCAGGTCCAAACCGTTGAGTGACCGAATTCGTCGTCACTCCCGCAGGTCCGCGGCGGGAATCCGGAGGCGTTCAGATGCCTGGATCGGCGCCAGGAGCATACGGGGAAATGCCGATAAGCTTCAAGACGGGGGAGTCAGACGGCAGGGCCGGGTTGCGTCCCGGCCAGGATGGCCCGATCCTGCAGCCTCAAGATCTCCTGGCAGCACGCATTCTTGAAGGTGTAATCGAGACCGTTGATGGAGACGAGGCTCTTGTCCTGGATGAAATCCGCCGTGGGATAGTCCCGGATCACTCGCCCCTGGTGCATCACGATCGTTCGCCGGCAAAGGAGGGCGATGATGTCGATGTCATGGCTCACCAGGATCTTGGTGGCTTCCAGCTGCCCCAGGATCTGGCAGAGCAGTTCCTCACTATGGGGATCCAGGTTGGCCGTGGGTTCATCCAGGATGAGCAGACGCGGGTTCATGCTGAGGACCGCCGCCAGGGCGATGCGCTTCCGCTCGCCGGCACTCAACTGGTGGGGGACCCTCCCGCCGAAACCTTCCAGGCGGACCCGACGGAAAGCCTCTCCCACGCTCTTTTCGACCTGCGCGGGGGAGAAGCCGAGCCGCCTGGGGCCGAAGGCCACCTCGTCGTGGCAGGTGGGGCAGAAGAGCTGGTCGGCAGGATCCTGAAAAACCAGTCCGATCTCACGCCACAAATCCTTTTTGAGTCTTCCCCGGACCGCGTCTCCCCGGAAAAGGTAGCGGCCTTGACCTTCCAGAATGCCGGCCAGGCAGGATACGAGCGTCGATTTTCCGGCGCCGTTCTCTCCCACGATGGCCACACTCTCCCCTTCCCGGATGGCAAGATCGATGCCTCGAATTCCCCAGGACCCGTCGGCGTAGCGATATGAAAAGTCCTCCAGGCGAATGAGGTGATCGGGGGTCGGCTCATCCGGGGCGCCCGCCGCTCCCGGGACCGGGTCCTGAGGATGGGCATGCACCGAAGCGAGGTCGAGGTGTCCATGCGGGTGGGGGTGGGGGTGGGGGTGTTCTCCGTTCTCGCGGCAACAGCTGAAGCGGAAGGTGAAATCGAGGCCGTGATCCCGCAGGTAGTCCTTTTGGGATACCAGGTCCTGCATGGAAAAATCGTGGTGGATCCTCCCCCTCTCCAGAACCACAGCCCGCGAGCAGATCTGGTAAAGGAAAAAGAGGTCATGGCCGATGCAGATCAGGGTGCCCCGGAAGCCCTTCAGCAGGTCCAGGAAGAGCCTTTCCTGCTTGGGATCCAGGTTGGCCGTGGGCTCGTCCAGAACGAGAATCTGAGGGTCCATGGAAAGAACGGTGGCCAGGGCGGCCCGCTTCTTCTGGCCGTAGCTCAAATGGTGGGGAGCCTTGTAGCGGAAGGGCTCGAGACCGACGGCCTCCAGGGCCTTTCGAGCCCGGAGCTCCCTCTCATCAGGGGACAGCCCCTGGTGGTGGGGGCCGAAAGCGATGTCTTCGTCCAGGGTGTTGCAAAAAAGCTGATCGTCCGGATCCTGGTACAAAAGGCCTATCTGGAGGCGAGATCGAGACAGGTGCTCCCCTTCCAGGGGGGTTCCCTCAAAGAGAACCTTTCCGCTTTGAGGCCGAAGGAGCCCGTTCAGATGCTTGACCAGCGTGGTCTTTCCGGCGCCATTATGGCCAACGAGGGCCAAACGGTCGCCGGGGTAGATCCTGAGATCGATGGAATCCAGGGCCGCGCCGCCTGCCGGGTAACGAAAGCACAGCCCCTTCACTTCGATGAGGGGAGGGACCCCTGGGTCGGGTGTCGGTGAAACGGATGCCGACTCCGAAGGGTGCCCCTCCCGATTGGCCGGTTTGGATAGCAAGAACGGTCTCTCCAACAGGTAACGAAAGGTCCATGGATCCCAATGCAGGCGGCACCCTCCAGGGAATGGCTTCACAAATTGAAGGGCCGCCGTCCTGCCTGCTGCGTTCGATGCATCCTATCAGAAATGAAAGCACATGCCAGCAAGCAATGATTAGTCTGGACATTCGTGGGACTCGACGCAGGCTCCAGATATCCTTGGCGAGCTCGAATCCATGGAAATTTGGACGTTGACAGACTATCCGGATCTGATCTACTAAGATACTCAATGAGGGGCTGAAGCCTCTGAGGCTCGGATGAACCGGGCGTGCCAGGCAGATCGATTTCACGGTGTTCCAGTTCCAGACGATTTATCGCGTCCACAACACAGGGTCATGAAGGCCGGCGTGCGAGCGCTGGCTTTTTTTGCGCGGGCACCTCTGCAGCGGCAGGCTGTGGTGTGCTCCGACGCAAGGAGGGAGGGTTTTGTGCTGCGAGGGCTCACCGGTTTTGTCTTTCTGCTTTTTGCGCTCATGGGCTTCATCTCCGGGGCGGATGCTCATTTCGGGGCCATCATTCCGTCCGACGACATCGTCACCCAGGAGGATTCCAAAACGCTTTCCGTGGAGGTGAAGTTCATCCACCCCTTGGAAATGCACTTCATGGAAATGGAGAAGCCGAAACGTTTCGGAGTGTTATTCAAAGGGAAGTCTCAGGACCTCCTGAGCACCCTGGAGAAAGCCCAGGGCAGGAGTCCGGATCAGCAGGAGAATTTCACCTTCTGGAAGGCGCAATATGCCATCAAGAGGCCCGGCGACTACACCTTCTTCGTGGAGCCCGCTCCCTATTGGGAGCCCGCGGAAGACAAGTTCATCGTGCACTTCACCAAGGTGTGCGTCAATGCACTGGGGCTGGAGGAGGGCTGGGACGACCCGGTGGGGCTGGAGATGGAGATCGTCCCCATGACGCGGCCTTATGGGTTTTGGACGGGGAACGTGTTCACCGGGCAGGTGATTCACAAAGGAAAACCCGTTCCCAATGCCGAAGTCGAAGTGGAGTATCTCAACGAGTCCCCGGAAAACAAGAGCGTGGTCAAAGCCCCGGCCGATCCTTT
>JBFYYO010000096.1:0-12648 GCA_041310025.1 Syntrophobacterales bacterium | reverse complement strand
TCTAAATCAATGTCATTCGCCCGCACACTGCCCCTATACCGGTAAAGACCTCTCGCCCCAAAGTCCACATAAAGCGCCGAACCCACCGGCACCAGTCCCTCTGCATCCAGCGAGATCTTCTTCGTCCACCTCACCCCATCGTATCGCTGCAACCCTCCCGCAACTCCAAAATCTCCATACAGATTCAGCCCGACCCCATACAACCCTTCAGCATTAAGGGTGCTTACCTTCTTCAGCACCCCTCCAGCGTATTGCGACACCCCGGTATCACCAAAGTCCACGTACAGATCCGCCCCGGCCACGGTCATCCCTTCAGGGTTCAGCCTGCTGATCCGCTTAAAGCTCGTACTATCATACTGATACAATCCGAGATCTTCAAACTCCACGTAAAGATTCGCCCCTACACCCGCCATTTCCACGGCATCGTTATTGTTGATCCGAGCCCAAGAGCCGGCTTCATACTTGTATAAGCCTCGTCCTCCGGTGCTGACCCCGCCAAAATCCGCATACAGCACGCTCCCCGCCCCCATCAACCCCTGCGCGTCCCAAGCGCTGATCCGCTTAAAGGATACCCCATCATACTTCCACAACCCAGATGCCCCAAGATCCGCATATAGATCCGACCCGACCGCACACAACCCCTCAGCGTTACTGGGGCTCACCCGCTTCCACACCTCCTGCGCATCGACACTCAGCCCCGCATCCTCTTGTAGAATATAAGTGTCATCCACCGCCACAGGAGCGGCATCGAGGAGCAGTCGCGGCTCCAGGGTCTCCATGAAAGCTCTGCGCCTTCGCTTTTTCGCGGTAACGACTCCGTTTCTTTTTCTCGGCCGCTGAAACCTTCTTATAAGACCCATAATAACTTATCCCTTCGGTTCTTAACTGACGGACCAGCACCCATTGGGTTCTTGAATTCTTGAACAACCCAAACTCTTGTCGGGTGGTGCCGTGGAGTGCAGTGGGTATATGTTGTAACTTTATGCAATAGTGCAAGAACTGCACCATTTGTTTTAGGCTCTAGAGTCCAGAAATAGACATGCTTTTCAATAGGTTGTACAATAACTGCCGTTTCAACCGGTGCACTGTAAAGCAATCCGTTTAACTTTATGGGTAGTTTTCTTCCACTTTGTCGCAGGTTTTTGCCCACACTCGAACTTCTCAGTGTAGACCTATACGCTCTTGGCAAACTGCAGTGGCATTCTGTTAATGCATTTTTTTCTTGTTTCCTCCGCCGTTATTGCCCGGGATGGAGATCTTGATTTTGTCCGTTGGGTCAAAGGGGCTGTGATCGTTTCCGTTCACCAGGAAGTCCTCGATCATGGAGGCCTTTTTGTCCTTGGCTCCCCGGAGAGTGGAACCCGCTTCACCGGCCGACACCTTTCCCCTCTGCACCAGCGCCGGGCTCTTCGGAGTGCTCTCACTTAGCCCCATTTTTCGTTCATGCCAAAGCGCTGTCGACTCATCCCGGCCGATAAACTGACAGGTTCATTGCCCAAGCACTCAGGCTTCGTCCCTCAGCGCAGAACATCGGCATCCCCGTTTGACGGCGTCTTGCATTCACCGTCGTAGGCAACGCAAACCCCCCACGAATGGGCTACACAGTCATTCCCGTATGTTTTGCCGTCACAGCCGCACACGGGCTTGTAAAGATCAATGCAGGCCTGCGGTCTCTGAGTGCAGACCCCGAAGCCGTCACACATCCCTTCCTCAAACAGGCAGAAGGAACTCTTGTCACAATCCAGATTGCTCTTGCACCTGTTCGTGATCGTTTCGCGTTCAAAGAGGACCGTGCGGCTTTTCTGGACTCTGACAATGTGAAATGGATTCGTGATAATACACCGTGGGCCAGGGTCTCTGTTCTCCTCTATTAGCACGCGAAAGGTCCTCCCCTGCCTTGTCGTGAACGCAAAGAGGTCCTCAACAGAAACGATCTCAATGCCGGGGCCTCCTCCTGACGTTTGATACCCTTGGATAGCCACAAGAACCATTTCCGTCGTGAAATCCACGGGCGGCACAGGAGGTACGGGTCGATTGCCGTTCTTGTGCGCCCTCCAGAACCACGCCCATGTGCCCCAATCCCTGATGTCCATCACGGCCCCTGCAAAATCAGAATCACCATACCGATAATGGGACACCTCTCCCTTCTCGATGGTCTTGAAGGGAACGGTCTGAGAAAACGTCGTTCCCGGGACTGAAATAAAAACCAATAAGCAAACACCAATCAGAAGAACCTTATGAATCTTAGACATTTCACAACCTCCTCTTGCGCATACTTTTGTTAATTCCTCACAGTTGATGTCCTCGTAAAAAGTCGCGTTCACCCTTGATACCCTGGTCGCCTCCGGCGCCGCCGAAGGCGGGTAAACCTCAGGGCGCAATTTCTCTCATCTCATGCCGCCCAGCTTCTGAAGGATGTAGATCACTTCCTCCACGCCGATCTTGCCGTCGCCGTTCACATCGGCGCAACTATTGACGCTCAACTCTGCCTGGTCTGTTTTGTTCATGCTCTGAAGGGTCAGGATCATGTCCGCCAGCTCCACATCGCCGCTCCCATCCGTGTCCCCCTTGATGGCGAGCACCTCTGTGGTGACATCTGGAACTGGCGGGTGTGCTTCCGCATTTCCTACAAAGTCCACCGCCACGCTGTAAAAGGAATAGCGGTGCCCGCATTCACCGGCAAAGACCACGGAAGGCTCGCTGGTGGTTATCCAGTAAGTGAAGGGCCCATCATTGTCCGACACGTAGATGTCATAGTACTGTACGCTTGAGCCGCCTTCGTCACTGCCCGAGAGATTGAGCGCGATCGCTCTTGAGAGGACGGTGGGGGGCAGAACTCCGATCTGACTGCTGGGGCCGCTGCTGTCGAGGGTGTGCATGACTTCGTTTGTGAGAATAGGCTGGTTCACGTCGAAGACGATTTCCGCCTGGTTTCTGATCTCGGCGCCGTTCACGAGATCCTTGCGGGTCCGAATCGAGAACTCGACAAAGCCCTCGCCCTCGTGCTGCTCGTGGTTCACCGGCAGAAAACCTGCGTAAGGATCTTCCGTCAGCCTCCCGGTCTGCGGATCAAGAGAACGGAAGGTCGCGGAAACCTGACGAGCCTGCGGGTCCAGGGTCAGAGACACATCGACGATCAGGTTGTTCGTCGGACGAAGGTCCACGGTGGTCCGATAGCGGGCCAGGCCGGAAGGGACTTGAAAAACCCGGTTCGAGAACCCAAAGCTCAGGAACGTAAGAGTGTTGAGGTCCAGGCCTTCATCCAGCACATCTGTGACAAAGACCTCCTGGGCAGGCGCTGTGGCAAACTTCGGATCGTTTTCAAAATCGATGTGATAGGTCACGGTCCCTGCCTGA
The DNA here is from genome assembly GCA_041310025.1 of Syntrophobacterales bacterium. Classification (GTDB taxonomy): domain Bacteria; phylum Desulfobacterota; class Syntrophobacteria; order Syntrophobacterales; family Syntrophobacteraceae; genus JALOOX01. Next base: position 9,291 of record JBFYYO010000096.1, on the reverse strand, counting down.
ATGAAACCTTGGGGACCCCAGCCTGAAGGCCCGGTTTTCTCGTTAGGGTCCTGTGCCTGAAGGCTGTTCGAGGAGCTCGTGGCAATGGACGAGGACCGGGGCGGCCGGGGCGGAGGAACCCTCATCCCCTTGTTGCACAACTGAAGCATGATGATGGCGTTGTGAGCGTTGTTGACGGCACCCAGGTATTCCTTGCGCCGATCCTCATAACTCTTATTGGATTCCGTTATGTTTTTCCCGATCGCGAACCACTCTTTATAGGCGGTCTCCGCCTGCATGGCCACGGAGACAATGCCTGAAAGCTCGCCAAGGACGAATAGCACTTCGCTCGTGGCCTGCCCTGCCATTTTGAGTTCCTGCTCAAATTCCCTCAATTTCTTCGAGGCTTCTGCCCACTGCGTCGCATGACTGACACCCACACCGGCAAGATCGTTCATATCGGCGACGAATTCGTCCGCCTGGTCTCTTCTCTCCTCGGGGTCCGTCGGAGCAGGCCTAGCCATTTTGTCATAAATTGTCGAGAGCCCTTTCACGAAATTGTTGAGATTGTTCAGATACTGAGCCGTGTTGCTAATGGTTTCGTACCTATTCCTGAAGTTGTACCAGCGCTGAACATTTTGAAGCCGCTTCGCGGTCTTCAAGGTCTTGTCCATTTTGACCAGTTTTTCCGCGACCGGAATGAAGAGCAGGGCTACTTCTTTCCCGAGAATGAGCCACTGGGCAACCCGTTCGGCATTGGCCACAGTGGACATGCTGTTCATCTGGGCTTCCTGCCAGAGCTTGAACTGCTCGTCAGCCCACTTGGTCATTCGCAATGCATACTGGCGGTGCGGTTTGCAGTAGTCCAAGGCAGCATCGGGCACGATGGCCGGATGACGTTTGTCCTTCTCCACCTTGTACGCGGTTGCGTAGACCCATTCGATGCCCCTGGGCCCGAGGTTTCTGAGCCACTCAATGTTCTTGTCGAATTCCCGCAAAAACCGGTTCACCGGGCTGTTCGGGTCATTGGCCGCCTTTATCGCCTCCTCCTGATGGCTGATGATGACATCCGGAGGAATGTCGACGGTGTTGGTGGTTGGACTGTTTCCCTCGCTGGTGATGACCATACCGTAGTTTCCCGGAATCAGCTGGTTCAGTTCAAAGGTCCCGTCCTTTCCTGTCACGCGGGTCTCCATAGGCCGGTTCCTGCTGTCCCTGGCCACGATGGCGGCATAGGAAACCGGTCGGCCGTTGACCATGACATGCCCCGCCACCCCTGCTTTGGAAAGAAGCAGTTGACTGTCCAGGGTGGCTGCTCCTCCGGGCGCCGTGATCACAGGCGTCTTGCCGTACGCATGTCCGGGCGCGCTGGTGAAGACATCGTAGTTTCCACCAGGGAGGCCGTTGATGGTGTAGTTGCCATTCTCATCCGCACTGCCTGAAGCAATGACCCGATCGCCGTCTGCATAGCTGATCTTCACTTCTGCCCCTGCAAGGGGTTGGCCGGACTCGTTGAGAATTTGTCCTGACACCGAGGAGCTGGGACCGACGCTGAGGGTGACCGAGCTGTCAAGACCATTTTTTAGAGGGCCACGGAGACCCGGCTGCTCCACAATCAGTTCCCCCTCGGCAAAAGCCCATCCGGCTTTTTCCGCCGCAACCAGGTAATGACCTGGGGCGAGACCGGTGACCAAGAAGTTCCCCTGGGTATCACTGACCGTCTCAAAAATGAGTTCATACGCCCCCGGGAAGATCTGCTGGTATACAGAGACGCTCGCAGCCGAAACGGGAGTGCCGGTCTGTTCAAACAGGACTTGCCCGGTCTTGGACCAGGTCCCAACCGTGAAATCCGCAACCACCGTCTGCGACCCTTCTCCCACAAGGAGATCCGCGGCAAGAGCGAAGCTCTTCCCCGGCGCAAATGCGGCGACTGCAAAGGTTCCCTGCGTCAGCAGCTGCATTTCATAATCCCCGTTTTCATCCGTTGCCGTGCTCCCGACCGGCAGGCCGTCTTTGAAAAGCTGGACGGTGGCCCCGGCAATCGGTGCTGTGCCGTCAGCCTCGAACACCTTTCCTGTGATCCTTCCTGCGATCTGGACTGTAAAATCCGCCTGCGCCGGTGTGCCACTCTCCGCAACCACAGATATTTCACCGGTCATTGCCCCGCTGTCCGGGTTCCCCACATACACGCCGTACGTGCCGGGAAGGAGATCCCCGATTTCGTAAGACCCCGTGTCCTTGGTCACGGTCCAGTTCTCCTTCCCGTCCGAAGCTCTGATGGTCACCACGGCTCCGATCAGGGGGCTGCCCTCTGCGTCCACAACGCTCCCTTGGATCACCGCCGCCGGCGAGACCACCAGATCCGCGGTAGCCGTCCCGCCCGCCGCAAACATAACGGCGGCTTCAGCCGGGAGATAACCGATCACGCTGGCGCGTACCGTGTAGGTTCCGGGAGCGAGACCCGAAATAAGGAAATGCCCTTCGCCGTCGCTCATGCCGGCCATGGAGAAGGTGTCCCCGGCCATTACGGTCACGAACTGATAGGGCAGCGCGGCTCCGCCTGCGACCGACAAGGTTCCCTCCACAGACCCGGCTCCCGTCAGAACCATGTCAGCGCCGGTGACAAAGGACTGGGTTCCGACAACTACGCCTCGCGTCTCTTGCCTGACTGTTCCGGGCACATTCGTGAAAACGTCGTAGACTCCTTCCGCCAATCCCGTGATGGCATAGGCTCCGGCAGGGGTCACGTCGCTCAACCCCTTGACCCGTCCGGTTCGATCCACGGCATAGACACTGCTTCCTGCCGGGAAGTCTCCCGCGTAGCCCGTGAGGGTTCCTGAGATGGACGACCCGGCCGACAGCGCCAGGTTGACCGTTTGAATCTCTTTGCCCGGCTCGAGCCGGATGCCCTCGACTTGCGCGCGGCCCAGGAACTCGTCAGAGCTCATGATCGTGAAGGTGCCGGCAGGCAGCCCTTCGATGCGATAGGCACCGTCTTCCCCTGTCACAGCGGTGTACGCAGCGCCTGCGGACTCCACCGCACCCACAAGCTGCTCCGCCGCAGGCATGCCGTCAGGCACGGTGAAAACCCTTCCCGTAATCGCATATGCCTGTTCCAAGGCAGTGACGTTCGGGACCACCACATCCCCTGTGCCCACGGTGATTGTGACCGGCTGTGGCAGTGAATAGCCTTCCACGGCAAGGGTGTACGTGCCCGGGGAGACATCCGGGAAAAGATAACGGCCGTCGCTGAGCGTGACCGTGCTCACCAGCGTATCCGTTGCGGCATCCCAAAGCCTGAGTCGCGCGTTCGGAAGGGGATGATTCCCATCGACGAGAAAGGCCGATCCGGAAACCGAGGGGTTCAGGGCCGCTTGGGCTTGATCAACAATCAACTGAAAGATTTCGTACAAGGAGGATGGAGCGCCCCGAAGAGGAGTCAAGAGGTTTGCCGCCTCCGAGATGACGTTCCCGTAGTCTTCCCAATTCTCTCCCACGATTCCCTGAATCTCCGCAAAAACAAGGTTCCACTCTGTTTCGGACAGGTCCGGAGGCCGCAGGCTGCTCTTCAGGGCCGGCCAGTCGATCTGCTGGGGGTCAATCACTGAAAGGTCCAGAGAGTAGAGGATGCTTCCGCCGGCCGAAGAGAGGCCGAAAACAGTGATTCGGCCGCTTGCACCGGGTGGCAGGATGCCAGCAGGCATGTCCGGGTTCACAGCCACCATCCACAGGTCCGAAGAGGCATCCGCCATGGCTGCGCCCAGGCCCACAGAAGCCACCGATGCCGGTACCCGGAGCCTCAGGATGGGAGCCACCAGGTCCTGGAGCCCGGTGTTGCGGTAATCCACATAGAGCTTGAAGTCGCGGCCCACGCGAACCGCACTCGGGGCCTCGATGGCGACGCTGAGGGTTCCCGGAACCGAGCCTACGATCTCGAACCCCCGGCTAAGGGTGGTGGTCACTCCCGTCCCCGTCACCACCTGCACGTCGGCCATCCCGATGGCGCACCCGGCGAGGTCAAAGGTTGCAGCCATGGCGCCCGAGTTGGCAAAGTACACCTGAGAAGCCTCCACCGCTTTGCCGCCGGAATCGATGATCCGGGCCCTGCTGGAACCGTCGAACAAGGCGCCGTCAATCGTGACGGTCACTTTTCCGCCGTTGCCGCCCTTCTGAGGTCTGACCCCGCGAATGGAGAACTCGCTCGTGCGGGCCGACAGGTTGAATTCCCCCGGCGTCGCAAGGCTCGACACGGTAACCATCACGAAGTAACTGCCCGGAACCGCGTCGTTCAGGGAAAGGTACTGGTTCGTCGACCCTGCGATCACGCTTCGCCACTGAAAGTCCTGCTCGGTAGGCAGTTCCGCTCTTCTCACATAAAGCTCGGTCACCGCCCCTTGAGGGCCGGAAAGCTCGATGGACACATCCTGCTTGGCCGTAACGAGGAGTTCAAAGTATCTCGCATCGCCGGCCTGCTGAAAGCTTCCTGTGAATGCGCCGCCCGGGATGAACGACGGCAGATCGAGAAGAATCGTCCCGGAGGACGCTCGCGCGTTGTTGTACTGATTCACCCCTTCGAAAAGATCCTGCTGATAGTTGGTGCGAACGATCACGTAGTAATTCCCCGGCCTGGCCTGGGGGAGCACCGTCTCGCAGGAGTTGACATAGCTTTGCCCCGGCCCTACGTCACCGGAGTGGAGCTGCGTGGTCAGAAGGATGTCCTCCGGAGTCCAAACCTTGTCTGAAGAGAGGTAGAGAGCATCAACCCATGATCCTCTCGCTTTTCCTGTCCCCTGATTCTGTACCTGCCAGCTCACGAAGATTGTGTTTCCTGGCTCTGCGGGCAGGGTGATCGCTGTGACCACCAGGTCCAGGTCCGATTGAGCCGTCTCCACGAACTCGTAGGCGCCCATGTCGGCAAAGGCGCCGGAGGGGGCGGCAACGCCGGTGTTGGCGCTCCGGGGATCGTCGTAGCGCGGGGCCCCCATGAAATCGAATTCCGGGGCTGCGGCCCCTTCGGCCGCATCGATCACGGGGCTGAGGTAGCGAAGCCGGTAGTTGCCGGCCAGAGCGTTCTTGTAAGACGGGTCAACGGACAGGTTGCCGTTGGTGCCGGTGCGATCCGCGGTGCCCACATAATTGCCGCTCACCGCATCAGGATTCCACACGTCGGAATATCGGATGGTAAAGGCATCCGACCCATAATCGTGCAAGACCCCGGCCGTGATGCTGTTGGTCACGATCGAGTTGGTCACGTTCAATTCGCCGCCGTGAATCAGGAGACCGATGCGGTTGTCATCGAGGGTGGAATTCAGCACGTTGACCACCGAACCGGGATGGGCGCAGATCGCGCGATCCATGCCGGTAAACACGCTGTTGGTGACGGTCACCGGCCCGCCCCAGGCCAGAAGCCCGTCATAGAATGCATCGCGCACCAGGCAGTTGGAAATCGTCACGTTCGCACTTCCCGAGGTCCGAATCACGCCTGTCTGGTCCCAGGAGCCGCTGCTCGTTCCCCCGCCATAGAGGACTTGCCCATGCCGGAAGGTCGCCTCCGCACCGTCAATGTAAATCCATCGCCAGTCGCCCGGCCCGGCCGAGCTGGCATTGCCGTCCCGATTCGTGTCGCCCCCCACAGAGTCGTCCAGGATGGAAGTGAAGACAATCGGCCTGGCCACGGTTCCTTCGGCCACCAGCCGGCCCCCCGGCTGCACGGTGATCCCGAGGAAGCGATCGAATTTGATCACAGCGCCAGGTTCAACGGTGAGGGTGACCCCGCTCGGGACAGTCAAAGAGCCGGTCAGGTGGTGCAGGAATTTCCCGGACCACGTTTCACCAGAGGACAGGGTGCCGGCGTGCTCCTGCATGCTGTAACGGATGTCCACGACCCCGCTCAGATTGAGTTGCCCGTTCCCTTGAACGCTGAACCCCGACCAGTCGCCGGGTTGAGGCTTTGAAGCCGTGCCGTCCAGGTTCGTGTCCCCGCCTGCCTCGTCATCGCCCAGGGAGGTGAGGGTGACAGGAGACTGTATGGTTCCCGTGCCGGAAAGTGCCGCACCGGGCTGGACAATGAGCCGCACGCCTGCGGCTAGCTTGACGATCGCTCCGGGGTCCAGGGTGACGGTTTTTCCGGAGCCGATGCTCAGATGATCTTCCACGACGTGAACCTTGTTGGCCGTCCACGTTTCGTTGGACACAATCTCTCCGCTGTGCCAGGTCACGGAATTATTCACGATGACGGTCCGGCTGACTTCCGCGAGCACCTCGGACAGGGCGTTCTTGAACACCGCGTTGATCTGATAGGACCCGTCAGGAACTTTGGTCGTGTCCCACTGCACGGCGCCGCTTCCCGGAACAGCCGAAGCCAGAGAGAACACCCGATCCTGGCTCAGAGCGATCACATCCACGAGGAGACCTTCCGCGGGGTCCAGTCCGAGGGCGATCCATTCGAGGGTTTCCACGTTGTGGAACAGCCCGTTGTCCTGCTCCACCCAGAGGAAGACCGGCTCTTCAGGGATCCGCACAGTGCCCTCCTGTCCTGCTCCACCTCCGCCTGTTCCGCCCGATGCGGTTATGTTTGCACGCGGGAGGGTCATGTCCCCCAGCGGATAAACGGCAACCCTTCCGCCGCCTCCGCTCCCTCCTTGGACATACCCTTTTCCGCCGTTTGCGGAAACCGTGCCTGATCCGGATAGGGTGGCGGCATTGATCAGGATGCTGCCGCCGCTCCCTGCCGGGTCCGCGTAAACAGCGCCGTCCGCGCCATTGGCTTTGATTCCGCCCTGCACCGTGATCTCTTGTGCGAAGAGGTGAGCGACGCCGCCCCCTGCGCCGGCAGCAGACCAGTTGGTCCCTCCGCCGGATCCCGGTTTGTACGGGTACAAGGGATCTCCGTAGGTTGCGTTGCTTTGAGAACCAAACCCCCGACCGCCATACCCGCCCCCCGAGGTCCCCGTGGTACCTCCGGCTGTGGTGTTCCCTTCTGTTCGGCCCACGAGGTACCCTTTCCCGCTCACATCGATGAAGGAAGAGGCGTCGATGAACAGGTTCGTCGTCTCCACGGCGAGGGAAAAAACCTGAGTTGCGGTGGCTGCCCGATGGGACAAAACGCCTCCGCTTTGAAGTGAGATTTCATCGGCCTGAATCCATAGGCCCCCATGCTCGGGAACGGCCACAGAGTTTTTTCCTGCAATGACCAGACGCTCCACCTGGAACGTGGTTTCCCCGGGGATTCCCAGGGGCGTCAGCGCCCTGGGCGTGGTGTCAGAGGCCGTGAGGTGGGTGTCAATGCGGAGCGTCCCCATCCCGCCCGAGGGCTTCAGGTACACCGACCCAGCTCCTCCTGCGTTGCCGTTGGATCCCTTGCCGCCGTGCGACTGGACATTGGCAAGGCTGAACCCGCTCATGTTCGCATAATAAACGGCCACCCGGCCGCCTCCGCCGGCGCCGCCTGCCACATAGCCGTTGCCGCCGTTGGCAGCGATGACCCCGGCGCCGGATAGGGTCCCCACATCCAGCCGGATGCTGCCGCCACTGCCTGCAGGGTCTGCGGCAAAATCCCCGTTCCTTCCATTGGCCAGAATCGATCCGTTGATCGTCGCAGAGGTGGCGCTGATCCGTATGACGCCGCCCCCTGAGCCGGCATTTCCATAATAGGGACCGCCGCCGGACCCAGGCTCTGCCGGATCCGCATAATCCCCATAGGCGCGATTCGTCGGTCCATAGGACGTAGTGCCTGATTCCGGCACAAAGCCTTCTCCGCCATGGGTGCCTCCGGCGCGGCTCTTGGCGCCGCCAAGGGTCGTGTTGCCCATGGTGCGACCGAAGAGATAGCCCTTCCCGGTGACATCGATCTTGGAGGTCGCATCGATCACGAGTTCCGCCGCTTCGACTTGCAGGGTGAAAATTTCCCCTGCACTGGCGGCCCTGTGGGTCAGGACGCCGCCGTTTTCAAGAGAGATTCTGTTGGCCACGATCGGCATGTTGTGTTCGGGCGTGACAAGGGTGCCCGTGCCTGCAATGACCAGATGGTCTGCCTCAAAAGAGGTGTCTGCCGGTGTGCCCAAGGGCATTACCGCGCCCACCGTGCTCCCGTGGTTGTCGATGCGCAGGATCCCTGCTCCGGCCGGAGTCTTGAGATACACGGAACCCACCCCTCCGGCGCCGGACCCTCCTGTGCCGCCATGGGCTCGCACATTGGCCAGGGTAAACCCGCTCATGTCCGTGTAATAAACCGCCACCCGGCCGCCTCCGCCGGATCCGCCTTGCACATAGCCGTTGCCGCCGTTGGCTGCAATGACGCCAGACCCGGAAAGGGTCCCCACATCCAGCCGGATGCTGCCCCCGCTCCCTGCAGGGTCCGCTCCGTACCCACCGTTCCCTCCATTCGCCAGAATCGACCCATTGATCGTGGCAGAGGTGGCGCTGACCTTCACGACACCGCCTCCTGCCCCAGCGCTCCACGTCAGATGGAGCCCGCCACCCGACCCCGGCTGCGTCGGATTCCTGTAATCCCCGTAGGCCCGGTTGGTTCGCCCGCTGCTTGCAGCAGGGACAAAACCCTCTCCCCCGTAGCTTCCGCCTGAAAAATCCTGGGCCGCGCCACTCGTGGTATTCCCCGCGGTCCGCCCCGGAAGATATCCCTTTCCCGTCAGGTCGATTCTGGATTCGGAGTTCGAATCGATGGTGAGCGTCCCAGTGGTGACATCGAGGGTGAACACCTCTGCTGCCGATGCCGCACGATGGCTGAGGGCACCGCCGCTTTCGATGACGATTTCATCCCCCTGGATCGCGAGTCCCGCCCTCTCAGGAACCGCCACAGAGTATCTTCCCGCTATCACGAGGCGCTCGACCTGAAACGTGGTATCCCCCGGGATGCCCAGGGGCGTCAGTGCTCGTGGCGTGCTGTCAGCAGCCGTGAGGTTGGTGTCAATGCGGAGCGTCCCCATCCCGCCTGACGGCTTCAGGTACACCGACCCAGCGCCCCCTGCGTTGCCGTTGGTTCCCTTGCCGCCGTGAGACTGAACATTGGCAAGGCTGAACCCGCTCATGTTCGCATAATAAACGGCCACCCGGCCGCCTCCGCCAGCGCCGCCTGCCACATAGCCGTTGCCGCCGTTGGCAGCGATGACGCCTGAGCCGGAAAGGGTCCCCACATCCAGCCGGACACTGCCCCCGCTCCCTGCAGGGTCCGCTCCGTACCCACCGTTCCCTCCATTCGCCAGAATCGACCCATTGATCGTGGCAAAGGTGGCTGTGATCTTCACGACACCGCCGCCTGACCCCGCGCTCCACGTCTGGTGGAGCCCGCCCCCT
>JBFYYO010000095.1:0-12872 GCA_041310025.1 Syntrophobacterales bacterium | reverse complement strand
TGCCGAGAAGGTTGCCAGGGCCGTCAACGGTCAGTTCCTCGAGGACGTGACCATTGCAGACAAGAGCTACAAGAAGGGTGACCATGTTCCATCCTTCGCGCTCCTTCAGGCCGACGGCAAGACGTCGAGCGGCTGCTGGATCATTGCCGGGTCTTTCGCTCAAGACGGCACGAACCTCATGAAGCGCCGCGGCAAGAACGACCCGACGGGCCTCGGCCTCTACCCCGAGTGGTCCTGGGCCTGGCCGGTGAACCGCCGCATCATCTACAACCGGGCCTCCGTGGACCTGAACGGCCAGCCTTACAATCCTCAACGGCCACTTCTGGCCTGGAAGGACGGCAAGTGGGTGGGGGATGTTCCCGACGGCCCCTGGCCACCGATGGCTGACCTGGAAAAGGGGAAATACCCTTTTATCATGAAGCCCGACGGTGTTTCATCGCTCTTTGGTCCCGGTCTGGGCGACGGCCCCTTCCCCGAGCATTACGAACCCCTCGAGGGGCCTTTAGCCAGGAATCCTTTCTCCGGGCAGCTGAACAGCCCCATCATCAAGATTTTTACGAAGGAGTGCGACAAGTTCTCCGGCTGTGACATCCGGTTCCCCTTTGTCATGACGACCTACACGAGCACCGAGCACTGGTGCACGGGCGGCATCACGCGCTGGCAGTCCTGGCTGACGGAAGCGCAGCCACAGGTCTACGTCGAAATCAGCGAGGAGCTGGCCAAACTTCGGGAGATCAAGAACGGCGACCAGGTGAAGGTGGAGTCCCCCCGCGGTGCTCTCCAGTGTGTGGCCATGGTCACGCCGCGGTTCCGTCCCTTCAACTGCGGCGGTCAAGAGGTCCACCAGGTGGGGATGACCTTCAACTACGGCTGGCTCTTTCCCAAGGACTGTGGTGACTCGGCCAACCTGCTCACCCCCACGGTGGGAGACGGCAACACCATGACCCCTGAGTACAAAGCGTTCATGGTCAACGTGACCAAGGTCTAGGAGGGCAAAGCCATGTCAAGCGGAAAATCCATATTGGTGGACACCTCCAGGTGCACGGCCTGCCGCGGATGCCAGGTGGCATGCAAGCAGTGGAACGGCCTGCCTGGAACCAAGACGAAACAGAGGGGCACCCACCAGAACCCCGAAGATCTCTCTTTTGAGACCTTCAAGGTGGTGCGTTTTGCCGACGGGAGGACAGAGGACGGCAAAACCTACTGGTATTTCTTTTCCGACCAGTGTCGGCACTGCATCGATCCTCCGTGCCTCGACGCCATCGCGGGCCATGTCGAAGGCGGAGGAGTGCGCGATGAATCCACGGGCGCGGTCCTGTACAAGGATCCAGCCGGCAAGGCTCCTTTCGAAGAGGTCCGTGCGGCCTGCCCGTTCAATATCCCGCGCCAGAACCCCAAGAGCAAGGCTCTGATCAAATGCACCATGTGCTTCGATCGAATCACCCACAACATGCCTCCCGCGTGTGTGCAGTCGTGCCCCACGGGAGCCATGGTTTTTGGGGACCGCAAGGAAATCCTGGAACTGGCGGCCAAACGGGTGGAGGAGTTGAAAAAGTCCTATCCCAAGGCCATGGCTCTCAATCCCGACGACGTCCGGGTGATCTACATCGTGACCGATGACCCGAAGAAGTATCATGAATTTGCGGCGGCTTAGTCCTTAGCCCCGGGTACAGGTTTCCCGAACGTTTGTCCTACCGGACGGGCACGGAGCTCGGTCGATGAAGCTGATCCAGCGAGCCTCCGTGCCCTTTCTTTTTTTCTGACAACACAGACCTGAATGGAGAGACGGGATGGTTTCCGAGGTTCCTGAGGATGCTGCGGTCGCAGCAGACAAGGTCAACGAGGCTCTGGACGCATTGCGGAAAGACCTGGATCCCCTCGAAAACGTTATCGAGGCATTCCGGCACGTGCTCAGCGAAAAAGCCCGACTCAAAGCAGATCTCCCTTTTCCGGAGACGGGTCACGCTGCAGCATTTGACCAGGACCGATTCCAGCGAGGAGTGAGCCTTCTGCGAGGTGCCGAGCTCATCGACTTCCCCGCCCCTCTCTGGATGATGGCCATGGAGCGCATCATACCGGCATTGGAGCGCGGGTTCCCGAAGCTCAGGGAAGCGATAACCGCCGTCCAACATGCCGTGGAAGCCGGCAGACTCGATGGTCAGAAGTTCCTGAGAGCCTTGATTGAGGGCCGCAGCGAGGAAGCGGAAGGGTTGATCGGGAGTATCGGGGCTGACCTGCGAACAGTCGGGTTCGTGATGGGCCAGGTGGCCAAACCCCTGGTTGAGAAGAGGGCTCAGGCCTTTGAGCCCCTGATTCGAGACCTTTCGTGGAACAAAGGTTACTGCCCCCTCTGCGGGTCCATGCCAGAAATGTCTTTCCTTCAGGGAGAGGAGGGACAGCGATGGCTGAAGTGCTCATTTTGCGGTCATGAATGGCGATTCCCCAGGCTGGTCTGCCCATTTTGCGAGACCGATGACCACGCGAACCTCCTCGTGCACTATATCGTGGGGCGCGAAGAGGAGCGCGTGGAGGCATGCAATAAGTGTCACCGCTATGTTCTGAGCATCGATCTTCGGCGGCGTTCGTTCAAATCGGTGCTCGATGTGGCAGCCGTCGGCCTGGTTCACCTGGATGTGATCGCTCAACAGAAGGGTTTCCTGCCGGCGGCCTGGTGCGCATGGAATCTTGTGTCAGGCGAAGATACGGCCAGCTCTGCAGTCGCGGTCGAGGCGAAGGGGCTTCCCATGTAGAGCAGGGCCCGCGCTCACGAATACCAGGGCTGTGCGGGGAGACGGAACAAAACTGTTGGGGAGGAGATGTTCAGGAATGGGTGAGGTGGTAGAGCTTTCCGATTTCAGAAGAAGGGCTTCGGCCGAGCCCCTGGATGGGTACTTTCTGCACGTTGAACCGCCCGCCATGGTCGTCAGGCATTTCCGAAACGGTGTCTGCATCGGTGAAGAGCGACTGATATCCGAAACCATGCTGCGGGAACTGCTCGATCATATGCCATAGGTCAGACAGACGGACGCATGCGAGACACTCCGAGCGCAGCCATCGCCTGTTGGAGGTGATTCATCCAGGGGTCCACCACCCATGGGCCTTCATGGCGAAGAGAGCCTCTGCACGCCTTCGAGCTCAGCTCCCCCTCGTTTCTCCGGATGGGCCGGATGCGGTTCCGGCTGGCTTTTGGGCCAGGGCATCCATGAATAGTCCCTGAAACAGGGTGTCGGACGTCGTCCTGATCAGAGTATCGAGATGCCGAAATCGCTCAAGGAGTGCCCTCGCAAATGGGGTGAGCTCCGATCCTCCTCCGTGGATGCCTCCCGTTCGCCTGGTGAGGATCGGCTGGCCCAGACGATCTTCGGTGGCCTTGATCTTCCCCCACACGGCGCGGTAGCTCATTCCGAGCGCCTTCGCCGCAGCCAGGATCGACCCGTGCTCTTCGACGGCGCTCAAGATGTGCAGCCGACCCGACCCGAACACCACATCCCCGTTTTCATCTTCTATCCATATCTTGGACTTAACCGTCAATTTCCGAGATTTGCCAGGCATCCGAACAATCCTTCATGCTCTTCGGTTCCATCCCTTGGTACATCTCTACACCATTGAGTGACCGAATGAATCGTCATTCCCGCATGCTCCTGGCGCGAATCCAGCGGTTTTCAGATGCTGGGCTCCCCGCCGGAAGCATGCGGAGATGATGTGTGAGGATCAGGACAAAAATCATGGTCGCCTTGTTCTGAAGACCTCTGCATACTCCAGCTGCGCTCCCGCTTGCAAGATTCTGCGGGCAGCCTCGGTGCGGCCACCGTTGGCCTGTGACCGTTGGCCCGTGCTTGACTTATGAGCACCCTGTCCATATGATTTGGAGCACTCACGGTGACAACAAGCTCCTGTCACGACAAAGTGGTACATCGAATCTTGAGGATGTCCAAGCCTGGCCCCGGGCAATGGAGGAACGAGGAGACGCATGGCTAAGCTGGTTAAGGAAGAAACCGAAACAGGAAGGCTCCACATTGAATCCCCTCTCATGGGTGAGTCGCTGGTCAGCAAGGAGCTCCTCAAGCGCACGGAGATAAAAGAGTATTTTCGCATGCAGCCCGAGATCAACGTCGTCAAGATCGGTGGGCAGAGCATCATCGATCGGGGTGCGAAAGCGGTGCTCCCCATTGTCGACGTGCTGGTGCAGGCGAAGGATGAGTACAAGATCCTTCTGATGACCGGCGGCGGTACCCGCGCAAGGCATGTTTACAGCATCGGAATCGATCTCGGCATGCCCACCGGCGTGCTGTCGAAGCTCGGAGACAAGGTCTCCTGGCAGAACGCCGAGATGATGAGCGTGCTCCTCAACAAGCACGGAGGAGTCAAAATCGGGCACGGAGACAACCTGGAGCAGCTCACCATGTTCTGCCGGCGTGGCTACCTGCCCATCACGTACGGAATTCCACCCTACGGTTTCTTCGAACATCCCGCCGAATTCGGCTCCATTCCTCCCCACCGCACGGACTGTGGGGCATTTCTCCTGGCTGAAAATATAGGCGCCCGCTCACTCATCTATCTGAAGGATGAAAAGGGCCTCTTCAGCAACGACCCTAAAAAGGTCGCTGAAGGAGAGCGCAAGAACCTGCGCTTCTTCGACCGGATTTCTGCCCGGGAGCTCCTCGAGCTGGATCTCGACGATCTCATCATCGAGCGGCCAATCCTTACGCTGCTCCAGAGAGCCAAATGCCTCAAAGAGCTCCAGATCATCGATGCCCTGCATCATCCGGAGCACATCCTGGATGCCCTGGCAGGCAAGCACGTCGGCACCATCATCTACAAAGAGGAGTGATCAGCCGCACGGGACATCCGGGAAAGAGCTTCTCCCATGAGCGAATGGACTAGTCGGACTGTTCTCCGCCCTTTGCCGACTGCTTTTCCTTTTCCTCTTTCCCGCCCTTGAGGATCACCACGTTGGCTCCGGTGGCCTCGGCGAGCTGATCGAGCTCTTTCTTGCGGATATGCTCGATGTAGATCTTGAGATTGAGGTCGTGGACTCCGACGACACGGTAGCGGGGTTTCTTCTCACCGGCCTCGACCTTGCGTCTCTCGCGAACAAAGATGGTGGGCATGGGTTTCTCCTTTGACTGGGTCAAAAGCAAAAGGGGCCTTTCCGGCTAGATTCGATTAAAACATATATCCTTACAGGATATAGATCAAGAAAAGATATGGTAGAGCCCAAAAACAAGACATCACGACCGCGACAAGGCAAGCGAGAGCGCTACATTCAGCCTTCGATCCTGCTGGGGCTTTATCCGAAGCCATCCTATGGATATGAGCTCATCCAGAACATCCAGAAGTTCGGATTTGTGCAAGGGCAGGCTCCGCCGGGAATGATTTACCGTCACCTGCACCAGCTGGAAGGGGATGGCCTGGTCTCATCCGAGTGGAACACGGAGAGCACGGGCCCGGCCAAGCGGATGTACTACCTCACTGAGGAGGGCAAGGAGATGCTGGCCCTCTGGGTGGATTACATGGAGCGACAGGCCAGAACCCTGACCGCCTTCGTGGAGAAGTACCAGCTGGTCCGACAGGAGGGGAAGGACAAGGCCGATTAGGCCCTGAGAATATGAAGCGTGTCCTCTTTTCGACCATTCCTGCGCTTCTCGCCCACGGACTCCCAGAGTCCGTCCCCCTTGGGAAGCACGGGCAGCACGGGCCTGCCTCCCCAGAGTCGGGGACGCAGCCATCCCTTGGTGTGGACCAGGTCTCGAGGGGCCGGAGCCAACCCGTCCCGATCCAGAGAGACGGGGAGAATGTTCAGTCCCTCGAGCTCTGAGACTCGAACCCGATCCGGCAGATCGCGCAGTCTTCCGAATTCAATGAATCTTCCGCTCCATCCGTGAACGGTCAACCCCACGGCGGCGGCAGCTCCTATGATGCCATCATTGGAGCCGCCGTGCCCGGAAAGATGGATATCCCGTGTGGCTTCCAGGGCATCCTCCTGACTTACCACCAGGTTGGTACACTTCTGACTGAAGGCGACCAGTCGAGGCAGCCCAGGGTCCCCATCATGAGCGACACAAAGGCCGGGGTCGCTTCCGTGGAGGGCATGACCTTCGAGATGCCGGACAGCCCTCGAGATCAGATCATCGAGGAAGCTCAGTTCGGGTATTTCCACGATCACGCATGCACTGCTGTTGTGCGAGGTGTACGGGATATCCTCGTGAACCAGAAGCTGCTGGCGCACCACCCCCCACAGGGTACAGCCTTCGGGCAGTTCGTCCTGGAACCACCGGGCCAGTTTGCCGGTTCCACGATCCGAATCCAGCGTGTCCGTGTCATCAAAACCAACGTAAGCGCGTATCACGGATACCCCACTGACCTTTCCGGTATCTTATGGACATGAATACAAAAAGCGGATCCGGGAGGCTTGATCCACAATACAGTTGAGTCCCTTGCGACCTGACGAAACAGGAAGGCCTCAACGCGAATGATTTCTCCAGGCGTCCCACTGTCAACGGGAATGGGATATCCCAATCCATGCCGTGGAACACCGCTCAATGATCATATTGCCTTGCATAGGCCGCATCATCGTAGAGTCCCTGGCCGTATTGGTCTTTTCCGTACTCCCGAACGATCTTCTGGCCTTCCTCGGAAGCGACGAATTCGATGAACTTTTCCGCCCATTGAGCCCCCGGTGTGGCCCCTGCAGGTTGGCAAAGGGCATGGTAGGTGTTCACGAGGAACTTATCCCCCTTGAAAAGAATCTTGAGGTTGGGCACGTTCTTCTGCTCAGCCGCCCAGGTGCTGCTGTCCGTCATGAAATAGCCCTTCTCGTCATTGGCCCTCTTGAGCGTAGCTGTCATGAAGTCCTTCGTCACCACATACCAGTCATCCGAAGGGGTAATGCCCGTCTTCTGCCAAACATCCATCTCCTTTTTGTGGGTCCCCGAATTGTCTCCTCGGGAGAAGAACTTCGCCTTCGCCTGGGCGATGCGGGTGTAAGCATCCGCAGCATCACGGGCCCCGGAGATTTTTGCCGGATCGTCGGCGGGTCCGACGATGAAGAACTCATTGGAGCCGATAAGGACCCGCCTGGTGGCCCATCCTTCTTCCACAGCCTTCTTCTCGGCCGCCGGGGCATGGACCATGATCATGTCGACGGTCTTCTCTTTGAGGGCCTTCAGCGACTCGCCGGATCCCGCTTTTTTCCAGAGCAGGACGGTGTTCGCTTTCGCCGAGAACGCCTCTCCCAGCACCTTCAACAAGCCGAGCTCTCCGGGACTCCCCGTTGCCAGGGTGAATCGATTGGGGCCCGTTCCATATTCCCCGTCGTACTTGTCCTGAGCCTGAGCGATTTGGAAGACGGACAGCAGCAGAACCAGAGCAACCAGAAGCGTCAGCCGTTTCTTCATGTTCTTCTCTCCTTCGGTTCCAAGCCACACCTTCTCTGATAAACCTGAGATCTTCTCTCTTACCCTGGCGATCCCATCAAGGAGCCACCTGAGTCGCAGGCGGCCCGGCAAATATGCCCATCCTGGCATAGCGAATAACGGAAAATCGTCTGCCTGTCCAGCTCAAAGCCTCTCATCCAGGCCAAGCTCCCTTTGGGGTGACCCTGTGTGCGACAGCAAAGGGCGGAGCCCCCCTCAAGGAGGCTCGCCCCCCATCCCCGGACCAACCGACACCTTCCAGAGAGATCCCGAGAACATCACCGTCGCCCAAAGAGACTTTCATCTCCACTGTGCTTAAAATGAATTTATCCTGATACGATGTGATGTGGTTGAAGAATCTGAGACGGTTAGACCTCAGCCTTCAAGGACCGGTGTGCCGGTCTCGTCAAGCGCCTGACCAACTCGGCTGGACTCGAGGGCTCGTGTCGACCCACGCAAGATCCACTCACTTGCAGGTTGCAGAAGGATATGGGTCAATGCATGACATCTTCACGGCGCACAAACGGCCGCAATCGCCCGGGGAAGAGATTGCCAACGGTGTCAGCCACGGCATAGGCCTGGTCGCGGGCCTTGTCGCAGCGCCGTTTCTCCTCGCGTCCACCTACGGGCAGGATAGCCCGTGGAGCACCCTGGGCGCAGGCATCTTCGCCGGGGCGATGATCCTGATGTACCTTTCATCCACACTGTACCACCTGCTTCCCGAGAGCAGGGCAAAGCGCGCGTTTCGGGTACTCGACCACGGGGCCATTTTCATCCTCATTGCGGGGACGTACACCCCTTTCACACTTGGCGTCCTGCGCGGCGCCTGGGGCTGGACGCTCCTGGGCCTGGTCTGGGGCATGGGGATCCTCGGCCTGACATTGAAGGTGGCGGGAATTCTCCAGCACCCGCGCCTTTCGACGGGCCTCTACCTGGCGATGGGCTGGCTGATTCTCATTGCCATCCGGCCTTTTTTGTCCAGCGTGCCCCTGGCAGGCATCCTCTGGTTGCTGGCAGGGGGCATCGCCTACACGGTCGGTGTGGCATTCTTCGCGGCTGAGCGAATACGCTACAGCCACTTCGTTTGGCACCTGTTCGTCATTTTGGGTACTGCCTGCCACTACTTTGCTGTGCTCTGGTATGCAGCATGAATTCCTCCGAAACCGTCCCATGACGGCGTCTTCTCACCATAAAGGGGTGATCAATGGCAGGAAAGAGCAGCGAAGATCCCGGCCTGATGGAAAAGATCATGAATCGCATCAAGGATCGGGGAGAGGGCGTCCCGAAAGGCTCCGACACATCCCAGCGGAACGTCCGGTTTTCCATCTGGTATTTCATCGCGGCCATGCTGCTCCTTTCCTGGTTTCATGGGCAGATGGGAGGCCAGCAGAGGGAAAAGGTCACCTATTCGGATTTCAAGGGATGGGTCCGAGAGGGAAAGGTGTCGGATCTGGTTGTCGGGCCGGAGACCATATCGGGCAACGTGAATGACGAGAAAGGGTCGGCAAAACCATTCATGAGCGTTCGCGTGGAAGATCCGGAACTGGTCCGGGAGCTTCAGGAAAAGGGGATCAAGTTCAGCGGCTATATGGAGAACAAGTGGATAGCCTTGCTGACTTCCTGGCTTTTGCCGCTCGTGTTCTTCGGCTTCATCTGGTTCTTTCTGATCAAACGCATGAGCGGCGGCCCTCAGGGCGTGCTCTCCCTGGGCAAGGCGCGGGTGAAGATATACGCAGAGAAGGAAGTGAAGGTAACCTTCAAGGATGTGGCCGGAATTGATGAAGCCAAGGGGGAGCTCGAGGAAGTCGTCCAATTCCTCAAAGACCCCGCGAAATCTCAGCGTCTGGGAGGACGCATTCCCAAAGGGGTCCTTCTCGTCGGAGCGCCCGGAACCGGGAAAACCCTGCTGGCGAAAGCGGTTGCGGGCGAGGCCGGTGTGTTCTTCTTCAGCATGAGCGGCTCCGAGTTTGTGGAGATGATCGTGGGAGTGGGGGCCGCCCGCATCAGGGATCTCTTCAGACAGGCCAAGGAGCACGCGCCATGCATCATCTTCCTGGATGAGATGGACGCACTGGGCAAGGCCCGCGGGCTCAACCCCATGGGCGGGCATGACGAGCGGGAACAGACCTTGAACCAGCTTCTGGTGGAAATGGACGGATTCGATCCGAGGGCGGGGGTTATCATCCTGGCCGCCACCAATCGCCCGGACATCCTCGATCCCGCTCTGCTGCGCCCGGGCCGGTTCGACCGCCATGTGGCCATAGACAAGCCGGACATTCGGGGGCGGGAGGCTATTCTCAAGGTTCACGCAAAGGAGGTCACGCTCGGCCCGGATGTGGATCTCAAAGAGGTCGCAGCCATGACTCCCGGTTTTGTCGGCGCCGACCTGGCGAACCTGATCAATGAAGCTGCACTCATTGCGGCCCGGGGGGATGCAGACGAAGTGACCATGGCCAACTTCCGGGATGCAGCGGAGCGGATCATCGGAGGTCTCGAGAAGAAGAACAGGGCGATGAGCCCGAAGGAAAAAGAAATCGTGGCCTACCATGAATCAGGCCATGCGCTCGTGGCGATGCTTCTGCCCGGTACAGACCCGGTCAGCAAGGTCTCGATCATCCCCAGGGGAATCGCTGCACTGGGCTACACCCAGCAGACTCCCACGGAGGATCGCTACCTCATGACGCGGGATGAGCTTCTCGATCGTTTGCAGGTGCTTTTGGGAGGGCGGGCAGCGGAGGAAGTGATCTTCGGGAACATGTCAACGGGAGCCCAGAATGACCTCCAGCGCGCCAGCGACATCGCCCGCAGCATGGTGATGGAGTATGGGATGAGTGAACGGCTGGGGCTGTTGACCTACACCCAGCAGCCGCAGTCCAGGTACCTTGACCTGGGACTGGGGGCGGGGGGGAGGGAGTACAGCGAGCGAACGGCACAGGAGATCGACGAGGAAAAGAGCAGAATCATGGATGACGCACACCAGCAGGTCCTCGTCAAATTGAAGAATAACAGAGAGTCGCTGGAAAGGCTCGCCGGGATCCTGCTGGAACAGGAGTCCATCGACGGCGAGGAATTGAAGAAGTTTGCCGAGGAGGTGAGGATGGAAGCCGCGACGGCCGGAGCGCAAGCCTCGACCGAAGCGGCAGGTTGAATCTCGTTGGCGAGCCTTGTGGAGCATACGGGATTGGGTGATTGCATGGGCCGGAGTCAGCGTGACCGATGCCCTAGTAAACGGTCGGCTGGCCTCCATCCCTTTTCCTGAACTCTCCACACCATTCAGAGGCTCTGGTTCGAGGCCATGTAACACTGTGCAATGCACCTTCCGACGGGCCGCTCGTCACATGAGCAGGCTTTGGTGCATTACGACGACAGGCCCCTTCATCCCTCTGACGATCGCTGATTTGCCAGTACAAGCACTCTTGACACTTCACGACTTCCTCCTGATTGGTTGTTCGAGACCATGGGAACCAGGGAATCGGCGGGAGCATGGATGCGCCCCATCCTCAAACTTCCGCTGACTGCACGTTTGCGTACGGCTCACTGCACGGGCACTGTCAAAATGGTGGAAACCGCCACAGTCCTGAGACCACCGGTCGAACACCGGCGGTCGTAACGGCTTTGGCTAGTGGAGGCTGGAACGTTTGTTGGAGGGAACTCCGCGAGGTTTCGCCTCCTTGACGATCAGCGGGCTCAGGTCAAGCTCCTTTCCATTCATTCCCGCAATGGCCGCTTTGGCCTCAGCCGTATCCAGCATTTCAACGTACCCGAAACCCTTTGACTTGCCGGTGTAACCGTCCATGACGATCGTGGCCGATTTCACCGTTCCGAAGGCTTTGAATCTATCCTGCAGATCTTTTTGTGTGGTCTTGAATGACAGATTTCCAACGTAGATGTTCATGGGACTCCCTTTGTCCGAGGTGAAGGGTGATTCTGGCCTCCTGGAGGCTTGAGCTCTGTTCATCTTGAAACGATGACGCCACCGCCGTCAGGCTCATCTTGGACGGTCTCACGCACCGCCGCGCTCCCAGGCGAAAAAGTGGTTGCTGAAATGACTGAGGGCAGATTTCCGCCTGAGCTGGTGGCGCAAATTGAGCGGGCCATCATCAGGAGAAACCGAATCAACTTGGACTGCACCAATTATTAAAGTAACAGTGATCGAACGAGATAACAACTGGAGAGCAGCAGGTTCTTCACAGACCGTCGGCACTTGAGATACCCCCTGAAATTGAAGTGTTGCACGCGCCACGGAAACACGCAACGCTTCCGTTGCATGCAACACCTCTTTGCTTGCAAGCCACAGCCCGATTCGCTCCCCCATGCAGCGTTAACATCATGTTATTCCATCATAATATGGGATGAATGGTGTCGTCTGCGTCTTCGGCACAAATCTTGACTGTCCAAGCCATAGCGCACAGCCGTCTTGCACATCTCTCGCCTGTCAAGTCCGAGAGGTGAGCAGTGGCTGCCGTTTCTTGAAGATGCGCGTGCTGTAGTGCCCCTTCTGAAAGAGAGGATTCCATCCCCAGGAGAATGGATGAAGGCCAACATACTCGTCATCGATGATGAAGATTCCATCAGGTTCAGCTTCAGCAGGTTCCTTGAAGTTGAGGGATATGATGTGAGCACCGCCAGTAATTACCGGGAAGCTCTGGCAAGGATGGATGAACGAGGATTTGAAGTGATCCTTGCAGATATCTATCTCGGGGATGGATGGGGCATAGATATCTTACAGGATGTGATGGAGAGGGGCCTTAAAACTCGAGTGATCATGATGACGGCATATCCCAGTTCAGAAACAGCTCAGGAGAGCTTTCGCATGCACGCTGCCGATTACCTCGTTAAACCGCAGACACAGGAAGGACTGCTTGAATCAGTAAGCAAAGCCTTGCGAGAATAAAGAGAATGAAGCCGTTGAGACAAATGGCCCGCACTTTAGAACCGGAGAGAGGGGAGCCCTTGAGAAGGGGCATGGTCCCGAAATCGTAAGCAACGAACTTTTTTAAGAGAAAAGGAGCATGAAATGAACTGGGATCAAATCGCAGGGAACTGGAAGCAGATCAAAGGCGTGGTCAGGGAGAAGTGGGGCAAACTCACCGACGACGATATCGACGTCATTGCTGGAAGACGCGAAATACTCCTTGGCAAGATACAAGAAAAGCACGGCATCGCACGCGAAGAGGCGGAAAAGCAGCTCAAGGCCTGGGAGGATTCTTTGAAGTAGTCAAGGCGAATTCATCATTCCTGTCGTTTCCGGATGCTATGCCCGGGAACGACAGGAATAGGGTCGAGAACTGCCGACAACGAGTGCCCATAACCTTGGGTATTTTCCTTTTTGAGACATGATGCCGGCAACCTTTCAGACATTCGGATCTTGAACCATTTTTGGGTGCAGATCTTTTGGAACAACGATCAGAAGCGAACCCGGAGGGTTCAAAGCCATTAGCCGGTGGTTGAGTCCGC
>JBFYYO010000094.1:0-13416 GCA_041310025.1 Syntrophobacterales bacterium | reverse complement strand
TGAAGCGAAGCAGCCGCGTGCTCTCGAATTCAAAGAGGTCCAGGTCGGGGTTGCGCGTCGGACCCACTTCGAGCTTGTGGCACACCAGGTTGCCGAAGTTGACGATGACCGTCAGCACCGGCAGAATCCGCGCCTGCCTCGGGTCGTGGTGGCATCCAATGGTCTCCTCGATGGTTTCGGCAAAGTTCCATTTTCTGGCAATGAGCTTCCCAACCTGGGCATGATTGAAGCCGAACATTTCCTGTTCGGCCTGCATGAAGCTGACGTCGGGATTGTTGTAGACTTCCTGGACGATCTCCCTGGTCTTGTCGGGTATCTTCAGGTTCAACACCACTTTCCCGATGTCGTGGAGCAGCCCGGCCAGGAATGCCTCCTCCACCTTCGGGTACTTGATGACCTTGGCGATATGCTTGGAGATGGCGGCACAGCCGAAGGAGTGCTCCCAGAGGAGCTTTTCCGTCAAGCCGAAAGACTTGAAGAGGTCCTGCATCACCGACGACATGACCAGGGACCGAAGACTGTCGAACCCCATGATGACCACGGCGTCCGTCAAACGATTGATGGCCCTCGAGCAGCCATAGAGGGGCGAGTTGGCCACCTTGAGCACACGAGCGGCCAGGGCCTGGTCGGCTGAAATGGTCTGGTGCAACTCTTTGGGGCTCGTGTTGGGATTGCCCAACTTCTGCAATACCATGCTGGCCACATGGGGCATGGTTGGCAAATCCCCCGTTGCCTGGACAATCTTTTCGGCCATCGAGGCCGTCTGTTCGCTCACAAAACCCCTTTCCTGAATGAGGATCAACCGCGCGTCCAAGGAATCGAAACGATAGGCTTTAAGCAATTTGCATGCCTGAGTCTACATGGACAGGTCAGGTGGGCGGGTCTTCGAGCGGTCTAATCCTCTATTCCTGTGCAGGAGGGGCCGGGGCTTCTTTGACAGCCCTGTCGACTTGCGGAGGAGGAGGGGGAGGTTCCTGCTCCCTGGCCACCTCTGCCACGTCCCGTTTCTCAGCCAGAAGCCGGCGCATGTGCATGTAGGGGCGGAGCAGGACCAGAAAGCCCAAAACAAAGCCCCCCAAACCCGACATGATGATCAGACCGTAAACCGAGTGCCCCCAATTCAGGGGCTCGCGGATGTACAGATCGAGGGTGAAAGGAATCCTGGTCGTGTATGCCGCCATGTTCTGCTTGATGAACAGTAAAACAATGCCCGCGACCAGAGCGCTCGTGATCAGTTTAAAGAGCTTCATCCGAATCCTCCATTCTGAAATGGGGGAGCAGCTTTGCGTAAGTCTGGCGCAGATGCTCCGGAATACTTCGGACCTCCCCGAACACCATCAGGAAATTCGTGTCGCCATGCCAGCGCGGCACAATGTGGAAATGGACGTGGTCCTCGACCCCAGCGCCGGCGGCGGTCCCGAGATTCACTCCGACATTGAAGCCGTCCGGCCGCATGACCTGTTTCAATACGTTAATGGAGCGGTTCACCCACTGCATCACGTCGAGCAGTTCTTCCTGGCTCAGCTCCACCGGTGTGGACACATGCCGCCAGGGTGCCACCAGCAGGTGTCCGTTGTTGTACGGGTACTTGTTCATCATGACCATGCTGGATCGCCCGCGACAGAGGATCAGGCGCTCTTCATCCGACAGACCGTCCCCTTCAGGGCAGAAAATGCAGTAGGGCTCTCGCTTTCCGAGAATGTAATCAATGCGCCAGGGTGCCCAGAGGTTTTGCATTCAGGAACTCTCCTCCACTTCAAGGCCCGAAGATCGACGGGCAACCTCAGTCATTCATAAAGGAATGATCTCCCCCCACAGCTCCTCATCGGCATGCAGGATTCCGATACTCCCGGGCAGGTCTCCCCTGCCCATGAAGACCGACCCCGGGTTGAACCACAGCAGGCCGTTTTCGCGCTGCACATACGGCAGGTGCGAATGACCGTAGAGTATGGCATCCACATCCTCAAACTCCCGCGCCAACCGCTGGCGCAGATCGCGGCTCGATCCCCACCCGTGAATGATGCCGAGCCGATATTTCCCGGTCCGGATGACCTTTTTTGCCGGAAGCCTCTGCAGGATGGCGTGGTCATCCATGTTCCCCGCCACCGCCTGCAGGGAATACCCCTCCAGGTAATCCAGGATGGTGCTGCGCGCCCAGTCGCCGAGGTGGATCACCAGGTCGGCCTGATCGCAGTAACGGCTGCATATCTCTCGAAATTCTTCTGTCGGATGGTTCAGATGCGTATCCGACATGACCACGATTCTCATGGGCTCCACGACATAAATAGGTAATATATCACCAGGTTTTTAATCAAATCCCGCATGAGTTTATATCCCAAGGTTTTCCCAAAACACAAGCATTAATGCCGGCGGGGATTCGGACGCTCATTCGATCAGGCAGGAGGAGGCACCAGCTCCATGTCGCCCCAAATCCCCAGCCTGTCGCGCATGACGATCAGGACGCCATCGATTCCCGCAATGGAACGGGCCGCCTCAAGGGCTTGGTCGACGTCTCGCCGTGTCTTGACCCGGTTGCCGACGGCGGTGGCGGCCGCATCGGCCAGGGCGGCATCCCGGGCCACGACGGTCACGGCATCGGCCTTCCCGAAGCTCAGGGAATGTCCGATGGTTCCCGAAGACGTGCAGATGGCCATGGGAAACCGATGACCTTCGAAACGGAGGGCGATACGATCTCCGAAGGGAGAATCCGGCCCTGCATAGACTCCCACCGTGACATTCTCCTGCAGGTCGAGGTAACAGTCCCCTCCGTTTTCGATGACGATGTCCGGGGACCAGCGCTGAAGATCCTCGGCCACGGCCTGGGCCACCGCTCCGGCCACGGCGGCCATGGGGCCGACGCCGGCCTCCCCGGCCGCACGCATCATTCGCTTCACAATGGGCGGCGCAAGGGGATCTTCCGGCAGGGGGGTGAGGGAGTGCAGGAGCTCGGGAGTCCGGGAGATCGTGTCCTCGATCTGACGTCTGTATTTCAGGACGGCTTCGAGCGCCTCTGTCTCGAGGTTTTGCCGGGCTCGAATCCACAGGTCGGTCTCGCGATACCGCACCTGAAAGCTGCACCAATCCCCCGTGAGCTGGTGGCGATAGCGATAGAAGCGATGCGAGGGGTCGGACGCCTGTTTGCCCAATGCCGAGTCTCTCCGCCAGGATGAGTCGGGAGTCCGGAGTCCTGAGTCCTGCCCGACTACTCCCACTCGATGGTGCTGGGGGGCTTGGAGGAGATGTCGTACACCACGCGATTGACCCCCTTCACCTCATTGATGATGCGGTTCGATATGCGCTGCAGCACTTCATAGGGCAGGCGGGACCAGTCGGCCGTCATGGCATCCACGCTCTCCACCGCCCGGACGGCGATGACCTCCTCGTAGGTCCGTTCATCCCCCATGACTCCCACGGACCGCACGGGCAGCAGAACTGCAAAAGCCTGCCAGACGTGATCGTACCAGCCGGAAGCTTCGATTTCCTCGAGCAGGATGCTGTCGGCCTCCCGCAACATCTCCAACTTCTCCCGCGTGATGTCTCCGATCATGCGGATGGCGAGGCCCGGCCCCGGAAACGGGTGGCGCTTGATGACGTGCTCCGGCAGCCCCAGCTCGCGTCCCACCAGGCGGACCTCGTCTTTGAACAGCTCACGCAGCGGTTCGATGAGCTCCAGGTTCATCCGTTCCGGAAGCCCCCCCACGTTATGATGAGTCTTGATGGTCGCCGACGGTCCCTTGAACGAAACACTCTCGATGACATCGGGATACAGGGTCCCCTGGGCCAGATACTTCGCGCCTTTGAGGTTCTTGGCTTCGATCTCGAAGAGCTCGATGAACAGGTTGCCGATGATCTTCCGCTTCTGCTCGGGATCCGTCACCCCCTCGAGACGATTGAGGAAGACCTCCGTGGCGTTCAAGGTGATCAGGTTGAGCTCGAAATGGTCCTTGAAGATCCGCTGAACGCTCTCCGCCTCGCCCCTTCGGAGCAGACCGTTGTTCACGAAAATGCAGTGAAGCCGGGCTCCGATGGCCCGGTGCAGGAGCACCGCCACTACCGACGAGTCCACTCCGCCGCTCAGGGCACAGATCACCTGGTCGTCCCCCACTTTCTCACGCAGCGTCTCGGTGACGGATTCCACGAAGGATTTCATGGTCCAGGTCGAGCGGCAACGGCAGATCCGGAAGAGGAAGTTCTCGAGGATGGTTTTGCCGCACGGCGTATGCACCACCTCCGGGTGGAACTGAACTCCGTAGAGGTGCTGCCTCGAGTCGCCCATGGCTGCCACGGGGGAGTTCTCGCTCCGGGCCAGAACGGAGAAGCCGGGAGGCAGTCGAATGATCCGGTCCCCGTGGCTCATCCAGACTCTCACATTCTCTGTTTCCACATCCTGGAAGAGCGTGGACGCGGTTTCCAGGTCGATGGCGGCGGGCCCGTATTCCCTGCGGTCGGCCTTCTCGACGGCGCCTTCCATCTGGTGGGCCATGAGCTGCATTCCGTAGCAGATGCCCAGCACCGGAACCCCCAGAGAAAAGACCCCGGGATCCGCCAGCGGAGCCCCCTCGTCGTGCACGCTCGAAGGGCCGCCTGAAAGCACAATCCCACTGGCGCCAAAGGCCTTGACCCTCTCCATGCCGATATTGAAGGGGTGAATCTCGCAGTAGACGTGGCTTTCCCGGATCCTTCGGGCAATGAGCTGGGTATACTGGGAGCCAAAGTCCAGAATCAGGATGCGTTCTTCGTGGAGATGGTCGAAATCCATCGATTGAGCCTCGCTAGGTCGATCTGCACTGAAAAGTTTCGAGTTTCGGGTTTCGGGTTTCGAGTTGAAAACCAGCTCGACTGTGAGCCATTTCGTCGTTCAGAGTGGCCCGCCGGGGCATGGGGGAACGCTCTGAGGAGTCTCAAGTTAAAGGCCGGCGAGGGGCGGTCGGGCCTGCCGTCTATTTCAGATCCACCTGGTAGTTGGGCGCTTCTTTGGTGATGATGACGTCGTGGACGTGGCTCTCACGAAGACCGGCGCTGGTGACACGGACCATCCGCGCCCTGGTCCGAAGCTCCTGCAGGCTCCCGCAGCCGAGATACCCCATGCCGGCCCGCAGCCCCCCGAGGAGCTGATGCACGCTGGCATTGAGCGGCCCGCGATAGGGAACCATGCCTTCGATGCCTTCGGGTACGAGCTTTTTAGGCTCCACCACTTCTTCCTGGAAGTAGCGGTCCCGGCTGCCTTCCCGCATGGCGCCGAGGGAGCCCATCCCACGATAGACCTTGTAGCTGCGGCCCTGGTAAAGGACCGTTTCACCGGGGCTTTCATCGGTGCCGGCAAAGAGGCTTCCGATCATCACGCTGTCGGCACCTGATGCCAGTGCCTTCACAACATCCCCGCTGTACTTGATGCCACCGTCGGCGATGATCGGGACGCCGTATTGAACCCCCACCCGTGCACAGGCCATGATGGCAGAAACCTGCGGGACGCCGACACCGGCCACGATGCGGGTCGTGCAGATGGAGCCGGGGCCCACGCCGACCTTGACCCCATCCGCCCCCGCCTGGATGAGGGCTTCGGCGCCCTCAGCCGTGGCCACATTGCCTGCAATGACCTGCAGATCCGGGAATTCCTCTTTGATCAGCTTCACCGTCCGGATGACGTTCCGGGAATGTCCGTGGGCGCTGTCGACGGCGATGACGTCCACGCCGGCGTTCCGGAGAGCGATGACACGGTCCCGGGTGTCCGCTCCCACCCCCACTGCACCTCCCACCCGGAGGCGCCCCAGGTTATCCTTGCACGCGTTGGGGTACTTCTTCAACTTCATGATGTCCTTGATGGTGATGAGCCCCTTGAGCCGCCCGTCTTCATCCACGACCAGGAGCTTCTCGATGCGGTTCTTGTGCAGGAGTCGCTTGGAGTCCTCGAGCGAGATGCCCACCGGAGCTGTCACGAGGTTATCCCGGGTCATGACCTCGGATACCTTCTGATCGAAGTTGGTTTCGAAGCGCAGATCGCGATTGGTGATGATGCCCACCAGCTGGCCTTCCTTGACCACCGGTACGCCCGAGATCCGGTAGCGGGACATGAGCTTCAGCACATCGGCGATCTTCTCATCCGGGTCTACCGTCACGGGATCGATGATCATGCCGCTCTCCGACTTCTTGACCTTCGCGACTTCGCGAGCCTGCCGGTCCACGGGCATGTTCCGGTGGACGATGCCGATTCCCCCCTCGCGCGCCATGCTGATGGCCGTCTCCGACTCGGTGACCGTGTCCATGGCCGCGCTGGTGACAGGAATGTTCATGGCGATTTCACGGGTCAGGCGGGTTCCGATGTCCGTCTCATGGGGCAGGACTTCGGAATAATCCGGCAGGAGAGAGACATCGTCGAAGGTCAGGGCATCCGCAATATTTCCAGCTTGTCTGTTCTCCATAGAGTGGGTCTCCATCGTCAAGGGATCATCAATAATTTTATGGAGTTGGGTCGAATATGAATCAAATCGCGAAAGCGCCTGGCTCCGTTCGTGGAAATCGCCATTGAAGCGGAGTGCGCAAGCCGGCGGATCCGAAGCGCTCTCTTTCCACGAGATCCAGCAGCAACCCCTCAAGGAGGCCCGCATCGGTGACGAGCAGCCTGGAACGGCCAAGCCCGAGGAGAATTTCATGGACGACCAGGGCACCGCCCAGGATGATGTCTTCACGGCCCTCTTCCAGGCCTGGAAGCAGGCGGCGCTCGGCAAGACTCGTTCGCGCGAGGTGCCCGATCATGTCCTCAATCCATTCGCGGGTCAGCTCAGCCCCGTTGACCCGATACGGTTCGTAGGGATCCATCCGGAGATGCATGGCCGCCAGCGTGGTCACCGTGCCCGCCGTTCCCACAAGCTCCCATGGATGCAGGTCCCCCTCGAGTCCGGTGCTGCAGCGACGCATCACTTCCCGGATGCCCCCGCTGACGGCCTCTCGAGCCTGCCTCACAGCATCAGCGGATGGAGGCGCCTCTGCCAGGAATCTCTCGGAGATGGTGGACGCACCGACGAACACGCTGTCGCTCCAGGCCGGCTCTTCACTGCTGGGTTCCACCGCGAGGAATTCCGTCGTGCTGCCCCCCAGGTCGAAGGTCAGCACCCCCTTTCCGTTTCGGGGCAGGACGCTCAATACTCCCTTGGCCGACAGGAAAGCTTCGGAGGACTCGGAAAGGATCGATCCCGAAATGCCGGAGCAAGCCCTGACCTCATTCATGAATGGGAAGCCATCGGCCGCCCTCCGGACGACGCCGGTGGCTCCGCAGGCGACGGATCGCACACCCCGGGATGCGAGGATGTCCGCATATTCCCGAAGGACTTCCATGCTGGTCCGGATGGCGGGCTGCTTGAGGCATTGGTCGGATTGAAACTGGTGCGCCAGTCGCGTGATTCTCCGTTCACTCTGCAGGGGGACGAGAACGAGGTTTTCATCCAGACGGGCCACGAGCAGGCGAATCGTGTGTGAGCCTATGTCGATGGCAGCATAGCGGGGATTGTCGTCGGCCCCTCCCAATCCGCGCCTCCTTTTCTTAGCTTGAAACTTTCATGTTGAGCGTTTATGTTCCTTGCCGCAAACAACCTGGCCACGAAAAGAGATTCGTCGATGATCCTGGAAATCAACCCTCTTCATCCCGAGCCGCGCAAGATCCGAAAAGTCGTTGAGGTGTTGCTGGACGGCGGCATCATCGCCTATCCCACGGACACCTACTACGGCATCGGCTGCGATCTGTTCAAGAAGGACGCCATCGAGAGGATCTACCAGCTGAAGCGGCGCTCTCAGACTCAGCCCTTCAGCTTCATCTGCAGCGACCTGAAAAACATCAGTGAGTACGCTCAGGTCACCAACTATGCCTACAAGACCATGAAACGCCTGCTGCCCGGTCCCTATACTTTCGTGCTCAAAGGGTCGCGGCTGGTTCCGCGCATCATGCTGACCAAGCGGAAGAATGTGGGGATTCGCGTGCCGGATCACGCCATCTCGCTGGCCATCGTCCAGGAGCTCGGTCATCCCGTGATCACCACGACAGCCACTGATCCGGAGACCGCCGAGGTTCTGAGCACCCCCCACGAGATCAGGGGTAAGCTCGGGCATGCGTTGAGCCTGATCATTGACGGCGGGATCGTGACCGGATCACCCTCCAGTGTCGTCTCCCTGATTGACGACGCACCCGAAATCATCCGCGCCGGGAGCGGCGACATCTCGCCTTTCGAGTCCTGATCCCCGCAAAAGCCGCGTCATTGGCCGCTGACGGGCCAGCCGCCGGATGGCAGTTCGTAGCGCAGGTGAACGTCCGTTCCTCGCAGCCATGAGCCGACCTTTTCAGACAACTCGTCCCCCAGCAGCAGATCCAGCAGTGAATTCCGGTCTCTCCTGGCGTAGATGAGCTCAGGCTCGCCCGGGATATTGCCCATGCCGGCGGCGGCTACGACGGCATCCTCGAAATTTCCGAGCTCGTCCACCAGGCCCAGGCTCAAAGCGCTTTCGCCCATGAGGATCCGACCGTCGGCAATGGCCCGGACCTTCTCTTCGCTCATCTTCCGCCCTTCGGCCACATCCCGGATGAACTGCCTATGTGCCTCATCCAGGGTTCCCTGAATGAATTCCTTTTCCGACGCGGTCATCTCACGCCCCGGGTTGCCCAGATCCTTGAGCGACCCGCTCTTGATGGTGACGGTGTAAACGCCGATCTTTTCCAGGAGATCCTTGACATTTGGAAAGTAGCTGATCACTCCGATGCTCCCCGTGATGGTGCCGGGGTTGGCGATGATGCGGCTGGCCGGAGCCGCAATGTAATACCCGCCCGATGCGGCGACGGCTCCCATGGATGCCAGGACGGGCTTTTCGGGGACCGTCCGCTTGATCTCCCGGTAAAGCTCCTGGGAAGGAGCGATGCCTCCGCCGGGCGATTCGATCCTCAGGATGATGGCTCTCGTGTTGGGATCTTTCCTGAAACGCTTGATCGCTTTGAGGTGATCTCGAACGTCGGTGATGGACCCCCGCACCTCGATGACACCGATCCGGTTTGGACTGGCCAGAAACTCCAGATCCGCCGAGCCGATCCAGAACATGACTCCCAGGAAAACGATGATGAACAGAAAGATCCAGAAAACTTTTCGACTCATCAGGCTTCACACCCCGCTGAAAAGGAAACACCCGGCTTCAGCCGCATGAGCGTGAACCGGGTGTGGGAAGATCTCGATCCGGGAGCGAGAATCTATCGATCTTTGTCCAGATTGAGCGAGCTATTGGCTTTGGCTTCCAATTCCTCCTTGAGGAGCTCCCCCAGGTTGGATGTGGCGGCCTTGGCGCTGTTCATGTAGTCGTCGTAGCTGGTGCGCTCTTCCTGCTCCTCGACCTTCTTCACCGAGAGTCCGATCTTGCGGTCCTTGGGTGAGATGTTGATCACCTTGGCCGTGATGCGGTCACCAATCTTGTACTGGCCCACCGGAGACTTGATCTTCTCCTTGCTGATCTCGGAAACGTGCACCAGCCCCTCTATGCCCTCTTCCAGCTCCACGAAGAGCCCGAAATCGGTGACATTGGTGATGGGGCCTTCGATGAGATGTCCCAGAGGATAACGTTCGGGGATCGTCTCCCAGGGGTCGGGCTCCAGCTGCTTGATGCCCAGGGAGAAGCGCTCGTTCTGTTTGTCGATATTCAGGACAATGGCCTGGACCTCCTGGTTCTTCTTGAAAACCTCGGAGGGGTGCTTCACGCGCTTGGTCCAGGAAATGTCGGAAATGTGAACCAGGCCGTCGATCCCTTCGTCGATCCCGATGAAGACACCGAAATCGGTGATGTTCTTGATGCGCCCCGCAATGGTGGTCCCCACCGGGTACTTGTCGGCGATGACATCCCAGGGGTTGGGCTCGAGCTGCTTCATGCCCAGTGAGATGCGCTTGCTCTCGGGGTTGATGCTGAGCACCACGGCCTCGAGCTCGTCTCCCACGCTGAGGATCTTCGACGGGTGGCGGATCTTCTTGGTCCAGGACATTTCGGAGACGTGGACGAGGCCCTCGACTCCCTGCTCGATCTCGATGAATGCCCCGTAGTCCGTCAGGCTGACCACCTTGCCCTTGACCTGGGTGCCGGTGGGGTATTTCTGCTCCGCATTGGTCCACGGGTCTTCGATGAGCTGTTTCAGGCCGAGGGAAACGCGTTCGTGCTCGCGGTCGAAGCTGAGCACCTGGACCTGGATCTTGTCGCCGATCTGGAACATCTCGGAGGGATGTCCCACGCGCCCCCAGCTCATGTCGGTGATGTGCAGCAGGCCGTCGATGCCGCCGAGATCCACGAAAACGCCGTAATCGGTGATGTTCTTGACGATGCCCTCGACCACCTTCTTCTCTTCCAGGTTGGCCAGGGTCTGGGACTTCATGTGCTCGCGCTCTTTTTCCAGCAGGGTTCGGCGGGAAAGAACGACATTTCTGCGCTTCTTGTTGTACTTGAGGATCTTGAACGGGAACATCTGTCCGATGAGGCTCTCCAGGTTGCGCACGGGCCGGAGGTCCACCTGGGAGCCGGGCAGGAACGCCTGGACACCGATGTCCACGGCCAATCCACCCTTGACCTTGGACACGATGCGGCCTTCGATCATGCCGTCGTCGTTGTAGATGCGGCTGATGTCGTCCCAGATCTTGATCTTGGCCGCTTTTTCCTTGGACAGATGAATGCTTCCATCTTCGTCATCGTGATATTCAAGCAAGACGTCGACTTCATCCCCGATGGCGGCCTCCATCAGTCCCTCTTCGCCCCTGAACTCATGGATGGGAATCTGGCCCTCGGACTTGTAGCCGATGTCGACCATGACGAAATCGTCACTGATCTGGACCACCCGGCCCCGAATGACCTCGCCCTCCTGGATGTTCTTGAAGCTTTGCTCGTAGAGATCCTGAAGGGTTTCCATGTCTTCCAGATCGGCATCGGAAAACGTGTCGTCCCCTGCGGAAGCTTCAGTCATCTCGTCTTGAAAGATTTCTTTGGTGTTGTTGTCGTCGCTGTTGACCATTGAATGAGTTACCCCCTTGTCGGTATTTGGCTTGCGCCACTCTCTTGAATCCGGAACGCTATCAAAAACAACTGCACTTGGCAATCGCATTTTATAATCAACGAACGCAAAATCTTTAAGTCCTCGAGGCCATCTCCACTCAAAGCTCCGTTCCTCGACATCAGGCCTTTGCCCCCGCATGTCCCCAATGCTGTTGAATTAACGTCACCCCGGCGAAGGCCGGGGTCCAGGAAACCCGCATAGAACGCGGGATTCCGGCTTTCGCCAGAATGACGACCAGAGCGAATCATGGGCTTAAGTCAACAGCATTGCCGCATGTCCCTGGCTGGGATCCAGGCATCTGAAGGCCTCTGGATTCCCGCCGGGGACATGCGGCAATGACCATGAAACCGGTCACTCAGTTTTAAGGAAGAGTGCTGAGCGCCACCCAGGCGTGCATCGCCTGGGGCGCTGCTTTAGCGTGCTCAGTGGATCTCCCGCGAGCGCACCATTTCAACCAGAACCCGCAACACCTGAGGAATCTCCATTTCGGATGTGTCGATGATGCGGGCGTCGGGCGAAGGGCGAAGGGGGGCCAGGGATCTGTGGGAGTCCGCCTCGTCGCGTTCCCGGATCTGGGATTCCAGCGCAGCGTAGTCCACGGAGATCCCCTTCTGGACGTACTCGAGGAATCGTCTGCGGGCGCGCGTCGCCAGATCCGCCGTGAGAAACACCTTCACCTCCGCATGGGGGAAGACCACCGTGGTCATGTCCCTGCCTTCGGCGACCACGCGTCCATCGCGGGCCAGTTGTCGCTGCCACCCCGTGAGGTACTCCCTGACCCAGGCCAATTGAGAGACGCTTGAGGCCAGCTGGGTGATTTCCGGTTCTCTGATCTCGTCGCCGAGGCTTCTTTGGGAGAAAAAGATGTGCAGATCGGCGTCCTCAATCTCGAATCTGAGCGGAAAGGCGGTATCGAGGGGTGATTGCTCGAAGGATCGGATCTGGTCCCAGTCGGTGAACTGCTGGCGCAACGCCCACGCGAGCGCACGGTACATGGCGCCGGTATCGAGAAAAGTGTAATCCAGCTCACGGGCGAGAAGCCTGCAAACCGTGCTTTTCCCCGCCCCGGCCGGGCCGTCCACTGCGACGATCATTTGAGAAGGCTCGAAACAATATTCATGATTTCCGTGTCACAAAGCCACAAACGCGGATTCTTGAGGCTTCCATGAGTGGATTGGCCACGCCTTGAAGTCCGGTTCTTATTAATGAAGTCGACTGTAAAACGCAATCACTTTCTGGGCGCCCCGATTTCCCTTGATCTTGTTTCCGGGGTACCCTTAATATACTAACTTAGTGTTCAATATGAACTTAAAGAACCCGGCAATTCGGTCTTCGTTTGAGTTGGGGAAACCCCACAAGTGAGGCAGCGACACACGATGGCAACCAAAAAAAAGTCGGATGACTACGAAGAGACGGGTCAGGAGGAAGTGAGCGAGGAAGCTCGGAATAGCGCCCTTCCACCGAAGGAAAGAGCGCATCCCGTCTCGTTCGACCCTTTTCGCATCTACCTGGAAGAGATCAAACGGTACCCTTTGCTGAGTCGCGAGGAGGAACGGGAGCTCGCGATCCGCTACCGGGAAAAGGACGACATCGAAGCGGGATACAAGCTCATCACGGCCAATCTCCGTCTCGTCGTCAAGATCGCCATGGATTTTCAGCGCTACTGGATGCAGAACCTGATGGATCTCATTCAGGAGGGGAACGTGGGCCTCATGCAGGCGGTGAAGAAGTTTGACCCGTACCGCGGGTACAAGTTTTCCTACTATGCCTCATTCTGGATCAAGGCCTGCTGGAGTCTCAGGGGATCGAGGCGTCGCCCAAGCTGCTCAGTCATCGGCTCGACGTGAAGGAGTCTGAAATCATCGAGATGGACCAGCGTTTGAACAGCTGGGAGATTTCCCTGGACAGTCCGCTGAAGGAGGATTCCGAGGACACGCACAAGTCTTTTCTGCCTTCGGATGACCTTCCCGTGGACGATCAGATCGCTGACCGGGAAGCCAAGGCGATCCTCCACGACAAGCTGGTTCTCTTCCGGGCGCAGCTGAAGGGCAAGGAAGCGGTCATCTTCGACAGGCGGCTGTTGACCGAAGAGCCAATGACGCTCCAGGAAATCGGCGATCGATTCGGGATCAGCCGAGAGCGGGTGCGCCAGATCGAAAGCCGGCTCAAGAAGAAGTTGAAAGCCTACCTGGAGGAAGAGATCGAGGATATTGAGCTCCTGCAGGAGAGCATGATCGAGATTTGATGGGTCAGAACGGGATGGGGAGGAAGGGGTCGCGGAGACCGCCCCCCCCTCCACTCTACCGTGGTGCCGGGGAGACCGGTGCTTCCGGTCGCCACGCATCCCTGCCCTCATA
>JBFYYO010000093.1:0-13151 GCA_041310025.1 Syntrophobacterales bacterium | reverse complement strand
GGCAGACAGCCGTGCACACTATATGCACACCATTTGCCACCCACAGAAAAGGGGCTACGAGTCTCCCTCGTAACCCCTTGATTTTACTGGTGCCGAAGCGGGGACTCGAACCCCGACAGGCGTACGCCCACTAGACCCTGAACCTAGCGCGTCTACCAGTTCCGCCACTTCGGCCTTTAAAAACATTGCTTTTCAGTGGGCGCGAACATATTATGAAAATCTTTATGTGTCAAGGCTCAAATTCAGTTGCTCCGGAGGTTCGCTGGTTCTTTATGGAAGTCATTGTGGGTATCGACAACATCCGAAAGCGTCTCAAAAATCCTGCTGTCACCATCGGAAACTTCGACGGCGTGCATCTGGGTCACCGCGCGCTTTTCAGCAAAGTCAAGAGCTGGGCGGAAAAGCTGCACGGCCAGTCGGTCGTCATGACCTTCAACCCTCATCCCCTGGAATTCTTCAGGCCCGGCAACGGACCGGCCTTCATCACCACTCACGAACGGAAGCTTGAGCTCATCGGCGAGGCGGGAATCGACGTGACGATCGTGGTCCCCTTCGACGAGACATTCGCCCGGACATCGGCCACCGAGTTTGTCGAGGATCTCCTGGTGGACCGGGTAGGGATCAAGGCCATCGTGGTCGGCCATGACTACCGGTTCGGGCTGGGCCGGGAAGGCGACATCGATTTTCTTCGCAGAATGGGCGAGCAATATGCCTTCCATGTGGATGCCGTCTCCGGCATCGACGTCGAGGGAACGGTCGTCAGCAGCACCTTGATCCGCCAGTGCATCCATGGAGGCGATCTCAGGGAAGCCGGCCGCCTGCTGGGGCGTCCCTACGAGATTAAGGGGGCCGTGGTCAGCGGGCGGAATCGCGGTGCCAGGCTCCTCGGTTTTCCGACGGCGAACATCGAAATGGCGAATCATGCGACGCCGAAACGCGGGATCTATGCCGTTCAGGTCGACATCGACGGCCGCCTGCACGGTGGAGCCGCGAACCTGGGCTACAACCCGACATTCGGGGACACGGCTCTTTCTCTCGAAGTGCACATTTTCGATTTCAACGAGAACATTTATGGCAAGAGCATCACGGTGCGTTTCATCGATCGGTTGAGGGATGAGCAGAAATTCTCCGGCCCCGAAGAGCTGGCAAAGCAGATCTGTCGCGACGTGGAACGTGCCCGCGAGGTGCTGATCAGGTGCTCCGGTTTGTCGCCCACTGAATCAAGCTGAATCGAGGAAGTTCAATCTCCGGGGGCTCTCATGAGCTCAGATTGAAGATACTGAGTCTCTTTGTGCCCCCCGGCTCACACAAACTCACTTCCCTCCCGCCACTCCTCGTCCTCAGACGAGATTATTCGGCTCAAACCTTGCCTCAATTCGCCCGTGCCGCTGAAAAGGCCGCGGACTTCCCGCTGCATGGCCGCAATGAGAGGCCCCAGGGTTCCGCTGGAGAGGGCCGAGATGGCCACGGCTCCGTGCCTTCGCACCTGTTCTTCCAGGATGAAAGGATCCACGAGATCGGCCTTGTTGAAGACCAGAAGGGTGGGTTTCCGCTCGAGCTCCAGTTTTTCCAGGATCCGCCCGACGGCTGCCATCTGCTCTTCATAGCGTGGATTGCTGATGTCGACGAGGTGGACGAGCAGATCGGCGTCGTCGAGCTCCTCGAGGGTCGCCGCAAAGGCTTCCATGAGATCCTTGGGCAGGTCCCGGATGAACCCCACGGTGTCCGTGATGATGACTTCACGGTCTTCGGGAAAGCGCAGTCGGCGGCTGCTCGGGTCCAGGGTGGCGAAGAGCTTGTCCTGGACGAAGACCGCGCTCTGGGTGAGGGTGTTGAGCAGGGTGGATTTGCCCGCGTTGGTGTAGCCCACGATGGAGATGGTGGGGAGCTCTTTCCGTGCTCTTCTGGACCGTCGCTGCCCCCGGTTCTTGCGGACCACGTCCAATTGCCGCTCCAGGTGAGCGATGCGATCCTTGGTCCGCCTGCGGTTGATCTCCAGCGTGGTCTCGCCGGGGCCTCTCGTTCCGATTCCGCCGGTGAGGCGCGACAGGGCGTCGTCTTTCACGCCGAGGCGTGGGAGCAGGTATTTCAGCTGAGCCATTTCCACCTGGATCTTGCCTTCACGGCTTTGGGCGCGCTGGGCAAAAATATCGAGGATGAGCTGGGTGCGGTCGATGACCCGGAGCTCGGTGGTGTCGGTGATGGCCTTGACCTGTGAGGGGTTGAGATCCTGGTCGAAAATCAGCAGGTCGACGCCGCACTGCAGGGCCCGGAGCACGATT
Source organism: Syntrophobacterales bacterium (assembly GCA_041310025.1). GTDB lineage: Bacteria > Desulfobacterota > Syntrophobacteria > Syntrophobacterales > Syntrophobacteraceae > JALOOX01. The sequence goes on along the minus strand of JBFYYO010000093.1, from coordinate 10,869 downwards.
TCGCTCAGCTTCCCTTTGCCGATCAGGGTCCTTCGGCTCACATCCCGGAGACGCTGGATGATCACATCGGCCGCCACGATGCCGCTCGCATGAGCCAGCTCCACCAGCTCGTCCATGGATTGCCTGGCGGTCTCCCTGTCGGCGCTGGTCACGCTCACCAGGATGGCGCGGTCCTCCTGTTTTTCTGCCGGAATGGACAGGCGGGCGCGGTCAAACTCCTCTTCGAGGGATTGCACCAGCTTCTGAAAGTCCAGATCGGGGTCATAGCAGGGCATGAGGGGGAGGATGTCCCATCCCGCTCCGGGCTGAATGGCGGAGGGCACCAGATGGGCCACCTCCAGCTGAGTGGCTCCGCCATGCCGGTCGACCCGTACGGCCGCCACACAGTCCAGCCGCAGGAAGACCAGATCCATGAGGTCATCCTGGGTGAGGGAATCTTCCTCGAGATGCGTGTGGATCAGGCGCAGACCCCGCAAACGGGAGCGGCCTTCGCGGCTCTTGGGGAGGTCGGGTATGAAGAGAGAGCGGGCGCCACCGACGAGTACCATCTCGACGGTGCCGTCTCGGGCGAGGAGGAGCCCGATCTGGCGGCCGGACTCGAACGACAGGCGAGCGAGATCCCGTGCCAGTTCGGGTGAGATCACCTGCATTGAAGTGACTTTTCTTCGATAGAGCGCTTCCACTCTCTGGCGAATACTGCTTTTCAGTCCGTGTACGCTACCGTAGACTTTGCTGATGGGCGTCCTCCCTTCTCACAGCTTTCTCTCATCGACCAACCGGACGGCCTTGCCTTCGGTGCGGGGGAGGCTGTTGGGCTCCACCAGCTCCACCTTCGGGGTGACGAAGAGCTCACCCTTGAGATCTCGAGTGATCTTCTTCTGGATGCGCTGCAAATGCCGCATGTCCTCCACGAAGGTCCGGTCCGTCACCTCGACGCGGACGATCATGTTGTCCACGTTGTTGTCACGCTGAAGGACGATGAGATAGTTGTTTCCCACTTCCGGTATATTCATTAAAACCTGTTCCACCTGAATCGGGAAGATATTCACGCCCTTGATGATGAACATGTCGTCGGATCGGCCCTGAATCCGGTCCAGCCGGCGGTGCTTCCGTCCGCAGGCACAATGGCCGGGAATGATGCGGGTGAGGTCCTTGGTGCGGTAGCGAATGAGGGGCATGGCCTCGCGCCGCAGGCTCGTCAGGACGAGCTCCCCGATGGCTCCCTCGCGCACGGGCTCGAGGGTTTCCGGATCGATCAGTTCAACAAAATAGGAATCCTCCCAGATGTGCAGCCCGCTCTGCTCCAGGCACTCGAATGCCACCCCGGGGCCGTTCATCTCCGAGAGACCGTAGCTGTTGTAAACCTTGACGCCGTAATACTCCTGGATCCGCTGGCGAATCTCTTCCGAATAGGGCTCAGCGCCCGTGTAGGCGATCCGCAGTTGAAGATCGCGCCTGGGGTCCACTCCGAGCTCCGACATGATGTCGATGAGGTGGAGGGCATAGCTGGGGATGATGTGGATGATCGTGGTCGAGAAATCCTGCATGAGCTGGATCTGGCGCTTGCTGTTGCCGGCCCCGGCAGGAATGGTCAGCAGCCCCAGCCTCTCCGCACCGTAGTGGAATCCGAGCCCTCCGGTGAAGAGGCCATAGCCCATCATGTTCTGGAAGGTGTCCCCCGGGCGGGCTCCCGTCATGTGCATGCAGCGGGCCATCAGGTCGGCCCAGGACTCCAGGTCTCCATGGGTGTAGAACATGGCCGTCGCCTGTCCCGTCGTGCCGGAGGAGACGTGAAGGCGAACCAGGCGCTCCTTGGGCTCGCACAGGAAGCCGTAAGGGTAGGCATCCCGCAGGTCCTGCTTGGTGGTGAAGGGGAACTGGGAGAGATCTTCCAGGCTCTCGATCCCGGAGACGTCCAGCCCGCTCCCCTTGAAGCGTTTTTCGTAGAAACCACACCGGGAGACCCGCTCCAGCGTCTGCTTCAGCCGATAGAACTGAAGGGCTTGAATCTCTGATTCTGAGAGGGTTTCCACATATTCGTCCCAGTACTTGCCGGGCTTCTTTTTGATTTCATGAGTTGTCACGGATCCATCCTCATCTTCAGATATTCCTTGGCGGGAATCCATGTCCTGTGAGGATTTCTGGACCCCCGACCAAAACACGCGGGGATGACGGTTGACGGGCTTTCATAGGAAAAGCGTTACCGGTCGCGTATCTACGACCCGTAGGCGAGATTCTCGAAACGTGTGTAAGACTTGATGTAAGCCAGCTTGGCCGTACCCGTGGGGCCGTTCCGCTGTTTCCCGATGATGACCTCGGCCACTCCCGTATCGTTGGATTCCTTGGAGTACATCTCATCCCGGTAGATGAACGCAATGACGTCGGCGTCCTGCTCGATGGCACCCGATTCGCGCAGGTCGCTCAACTGGGGCCGCTTGTCATGCCGCTCCTCCACCTTTCGGTTGAGCTGAGAGAGGGCGATCACCGGAATGAAGAGCTCCTTGGCCAGGGCTTTGAGGGATCTCGAGATTTCCGAGATTTCCTGTTCACGCCTCTCTATGCCTTCTCGACCCCTCATGAGCTGCAGGTAATCGACGATGACCATGCCCAGCCCCCTTTCCGCCATCATGCGCCGTGCCTTGGCCCTGAGCTCCAGGGCCGAAATGGCCGGCGTGTCGTCGACGAAGATGGGGGCCTCCATGAAGGCACTGGCCGCCTGAATCATCTTGGCACCCTCATGGGCACTGAGGAAGCCGGTGCGAATCTTCTGCGAGTCCACACGCGCCTCGGAGCACAACAGCCTCATGGCCAGCTGCTCCTTGCTCATTTCCAGGGAGAAGAACCCAACGGGATAGCCGCTTTCGAGGGCGGCATTCCGGGCGATGTTGAGGGCCAGGGCGGTCTTGCCCATGCTGGGGCGAGCAGCGATGATGATGAGGTCCGAGCGCTGGAAGCCTGCCGTGAGCTTGTCCAGTTCTGCGAAATGGCTGGGAATGCCCGAGACCCCGTGATACTCGTGGAAGTTCTCGATGACTTCCACGCTTTTTTTGATCACATCCTTGATGGGATGGTAACTGGTGCGGATGCTGCGCTCGGTGACCGAGAAGATGGTGGATTCGGCGCTGTCCAGGATTTCCTCGACGCTCTTTCCGCCGGCGTAGCAGTGGGAGCTGATCTCGCTCGCGGCCTGAATCAGCCGACGCAGCAAGGCCTTCTCATTGATGATCTTCGCATAGGTGGCGACATTGGCAGCGGAAGGGACGCGCTCGGCCAGGGCTGCCAGGTATGTGGCGCCGCCCGCGGCTTCCAGCTCGTTCCGCTCGGAGAGCTTCTCCGCCACCGTGACGAGATCGATGGGCTGATTGGACTCGAAGAGCAGCTGGAGCACGTGAAAAATGGTCCGGTGGGCGTCACGGTAAAACTCATCTCCCTTGAGGATCTCCACAACCGTCGGGAATCCGTCTCCATCGATGAGAAGGCCCCCCAGCAGAGACTGCTCGGCTTCGTTCTGCTGAGGGGGGATCCTCTGGAGCTCATCGGAGATGCTGCTCTCCATGGACTCACTCTTCCTTTTCGACGACCAGCTTGATGCTGGCTGAAATCTGGGCATGCACGCGCACGGGCACTGTGGTTTCACCGAGCTGCTTGACGGGCTGCTCCAGAAGGAGATCCTTGCGCTGGATGTCGAAACCCTTTTCGGCCAGAGCCGCCGTGATGTCCGAGGCGCTCACGGACCCGTAAAGCTTGTCCTCTTCAGACACCTTGCGCCGCAGCACGATGCGTACCTGGTTCAACTTTTCGGCCAGCGACATCATCTCCTGCCGGACCTTCTCACGCTTTTGAGCCAGCACAAGCTTCTTGTGCTCGAGCTCGCGCACGTTCTTTCCCGTGGCCTCAAGGGCTATTCCCTGGGGCAGGAGAAAATTTCTGGCATACCCGGGCGCAACGTTGACGATTTGCCCGATTTCACCGAGGGCAGCGATATTTTCCGTCAAAATGACTTTCATGACTCACTCCTCCAAATGCTCAACTATCCTGGCTTTGTGCGGGCTCGGACGGCTTTCGCGAAAGTCGCCGGAAATCGAACCACATGTCGAACAGACCCATCAGCACCGCACCCAGAGTGGCGAACTGCTGCAGCAGCAAGAATCCGTAGATAAAGGCTCTCAAGAGCCTGGGGATTTTCCATTTGTCCGAGTAAAAGGCCACGATGGCCAAACCCTGAAAGAGATAGATCGTGCTCAGCACGATCAGGAGGTTCAAACACGCGATCCTCAATGCTCCGTCCGACACCAGCAGGACGAAGCCGCACCCGATGACGACCCAAACCAGGACCTCGGGAGCCTTCCACTGCGACCATTCAGGCCACTGCGGAAGCGGAACCCGGTGAATCCTGCAATACCTCCTGGCGATCAGAACGTTGAGCCAGGCGATCAGGATGGAGGTCGCGAGGGAAATCCCCGGCATCAGCTTCACCATGACCGGTATGAACTGCTGCAGCGACTCCTCGATCAACTGGCGATCTATGGAGGTGCCCCCGTATTGTTCCAGGGCCGCGGCGACCGTCTGTTTTAACTCGTTTTCGACCTGAGAGACCAGGTTTCCCTCGGGGCCGCCGTTGGCCAACCAGAAGGCCATGGCACCGGCAGCAAAGACGACCAGACTGGCGGTGCCCAGGGTTCTCTCGGTGGACCAGTTCTGACGCATGCCCGTTCCCAGAATCAGCCCGAAAACGATCATCTCCAGAAGATAAGGGATACTGGAGCCCATTCCCAGGAAGAGCAGCAGGGCTGACCCCAGCCCCAGGGCGCCGCCGGGGATCCACAGGCCCGACGGGGCTCCCAGGCGATAGAACGTCAGCAGCGTGGGCAAGGGCGTGAAAATCCCCGCCATGAAGCCCATGACAGGGACCATCAGTGCCGACAAAAAGAAAAGAAGCGTTGCGGCAATGCCCAGCGCGATCTCCCTCCTGACGGAGGGGCTGACGGCCTGCAAGTTGTTCTCGTCGCCCTCAACCATTGCTCTTCCAGGTGCCCGGGAACCGGATCGTGCGCCGGCGGTCCCTTAGATGGTTTGGACCGTGGTGAAAGGCAGAAGGGCGATCTGCCTTGCCCTCTTGATGGCAAGCGTCAGTTCACGCTGGTGCTTGGCGCAGTTCCCGGAGATGCGTCGGGGAACAATCTTCCCACGTTCGGTGACGAAATAACGCAACGTCTTGGGATCTTTGTAGTCTATCCGGAGCTCGCCATCCACACAGAACCTGCAGACCTTGCGACGATGAAATGTACGTCTCTTTCGGCGAATCACCATATCTTCACTCCCTCACTCAGGCGTTCATGCGACAGTCACGGGTCGATGCCAGGGGCGACGCAACGGGCGAAGCTACTCCTCCTCGTTTTCGCCTTCCTCCCGTTCCTCGTCCTCCACTTCCTCTTCATCCGCATCTTCCGTTGCGCCGGCAATCGGCAGCGGCTTGCCTCCCTCTTCCTCGGTGAAAGCGGTTGGGCTGGCTGCCGCTCTGCGGGCTGCTTCCCTCTCGGGATCGAAGCGGTCCTCAAGCTTCACCGTGATGAACTTAAGGATGCGCTCATCCAGTCGCATGTTGCGCTCGAGCTCGGCCACGAGCTCCGGCCCCCCGGCATACTCCATGAGCACATAGTGCCCGCGGTTGCGTTTTTGCACGGGGTAGGCCAGCTTCTTCTTGCCCCAGGGACTGTAATCCAGGACACTGCCCCCGTTGGAGCTGACGACGTTTTTGATTTTTTCGTCGATGACGGCATTGACCTCGTCGGGCAAGTCCGGATCGACAATGAAGAAGGTCTCGTACTTTCTCATCTGTGATTTCCTCCTTGTGGGTTGGCAGCCCCTCCCGGCCATCCGGAAGGAGCAAGGAGCCTGTCATTCAAGAACTGCATTTGCTAGCATATGGCGAGGAAAACCGTCAAGGAGAATCTTGGATCCGTTTCACGGGAAGGGGAACCGATGGGCCACTGCGCCCTGCTGAAGGGAGCCGGCAGCCTTTTTCGGAATGCGGGTCATGATCGAAAAGACAAGGGAACGATCGGCCTTTTTGGGCTGATCCGGGCATCGATGGGATAGCGGGAAGTTGGGGTGGTTTCCAACGCTGTCCTTGCGGCGCTCCGAAAACGGGGAGTCATGGGCTCGGTTTCTTGGGGGGAACGAACTCGAACAGGAGCTCATTCTGCCTGGCCCAGCCCAGTTCCTGCCTGACGATTTTTTCAAGGGTCCTGGGATCGTTCTTGAGTGCCTGAATACGGTTGAAGGTCCTCCGGTTCTGTTTTTTCAGCGCCTTCACCTTGGCGTTCAGCTCTTCCACCTGCCTGTTCTGCTGTCGGTAGCCCGGCAGGCCCCGATCGGAGAAGAAGATGGCATAAAACATGACGAAGTTCAGGACCAGGATGATCACAAACAAGCCTTGAAGGATGCTCGTGCCCGGGAGCTCCATCGGGGGGAGCCGAAAGCGGATGAGCTGCCTCATCGGTCGAGCGTGACTCGTCATCTTTGTCTCTCCTGCTCTGATGTGTTTCAAGTTTCAGGTTTCAAGTCTCAAGTTGAAACCCGGCTCGGCCCTGGTCCTTTTGCTTGTTTGGGGTGGACCGAAGGAGGCATGAGCGACTTTTGCACAAAGCTCCTGGTTTCTGGCCTGTCACCCCGATGATGATCCAGGGGGTCGCGAAGGGGCATGAGATAGCGCTCAGGCATCTGTCTCGCTGGCCGTCAGCCACTGTTCATGGCTCTCTCCGGGATATGCACAGAAGGAAACAGGCGCGGGTCCGTGTGCGGCAGAAACTGGGCACCCCTGAATTCATTCATGAGCTCCATGTTAACGTTCAACTCAATGTAGGTGATTTTGCTGCATACCCGCTCCATCTCACCCAGGAGGGAACGGTCGAGAAGGACCATCACAGCTCCGCGGCCCGCAGTGTTGCCGAGGCCCTCGTAGGTCTCCAAAGGGAGATCGGGGATCATGCCGATCCGGATCGCCATGGCGGGATCGATGTAGTTGCCGAAAGTCCCCGCGACGAAAAACTTCCTCAAATCATGAAAACTGAGTCCCACCTTGTTGATGATCACTGAAAGGATGGTGAACATGGCGGCCTTGGATTTGAGGAAAATCCCGATGTCAATGTCGGAAATGGCGATGTCTTTGCCGTCGGCGCTCTTGTCAGCCGGAACCACAATATAGGATGTTCCGTCGGCCGACCGGACGATGCGGGAAGAATCCAGGCGAGTGTTGATGCGTCCCTGGACGGTCAGGATTCCAGCCCCGAACATCTCGGCAATGAGGTCGATGAGGCCCGAGCCGCACAGTCCCGCCGGCGCCATATCTCCAAGCACGTGATAAGTGGGCTCCAAGGTTTCAGGGTCGATGCGGATGCGGTCGATGGCCCCCGGAGCCGCCATCATGCCACGCTCCACCACCCCTCCTTCGAGAGCCGGCCCCGCCGCGCCGGCACAGGCGATGAGCCAGTCCCGGTTGCCCACCACCACTTCAGCATTGGTCCCCACGTCAACCAGGATGCTGACCTCTTCCGAGCGATGAAAACCCGCGGCCAGGATCCCGGCGGTCAGGTCTCCCCCGAAATAGGATCCCACGTTGGGCAGGACGCAGACGAGAGCCTGTGGGTGGATGTGAAGATCCAGGTCGGAGGCTCGGAAGAAAGGGAATCGATTGACTGCCGGGATATACGGTTCCTTGCAGATGTTGCAGGGGTCCAGGGAGAGGAAGAAGTGGCTCATGGTCGTGTTTCCAGCCACCGTGACCGCATAGACCTGCCCCAGGTCGAGGCCGTGACGATCTGTCAGGTCCCCCATGACTTCATTGAATGTCCCAATGAGAAGCCTCTGCAGCTCAACCCGGTTTCGCTCCTGCCTGGCGTAGAGAATCCGCGTGAGAATGTCCTCACCGTGCGGGATCTGTGGGTTGTCTGCGGATGCCTCATCCAGGATCTTCCCCGTTCCAAGGTCCACCAGATAGAAGGCGAGGCGGGACGTTCCCAGGTCTACCCCGAATCCGAGTGGGGGATCCTCTGACAAACCGGGAAAGACATCAATGAGCTCCCAGTGGCAAGGGGTGTATCCGAGCACCGCGGTCACGGAGAAACCCCCTTCGCGAATCCGCCGAAGGATCCGGCTGAGGCTCGACGGCTGAACCTGAACGGGCGAGTAACCCTTCTCGGCGAGCTGGCGCAGCAATCGATCCAGGTCTCCGGTGTTGTCATTGAGGTGAGGGAGCGGAAGCTCAACTGGGATGGACTCAACCATGGGAAGGTGCTGGAGCCATCCGGGAAGATTCAATGACATGGGACAACTCGCTGGCATGAAAGAAAGTTAAACTATGGCTCTTCATGTTCTGAAGCAAGTGCTCCGAGCTCGGAGATTACTTCATGCACCAGTATACCTGTTATCAAAAGACCGTCATCAAATCCCATATAGCAGAAGGCCAACAGGAATTCCACATGGAAATCCTGCAAAAATGGCAGCAATAATTGATTCTATCGCACGAACCTTCCATGACCATGCAAGGAGATGAGATGAATAAGCAGGCAGTATATTCATAATCGGATGGAGAAGGGGTCCGTTCCCCTCCTGCGGGTCTGTGCTCCCCGGATGCGGGGGGGCGAGCTGCTGGGCCAGTGGTTCGGTCACCTCATTGTCTGGAGGGGTCTGATTCAGTTGCCCCGTCCATCCTTTGAAGGTTGTCAGCTTGACATGTTTTTGACTTTCTCGTAAGCTAGCCTTGATCAACCCGCTTGGACCAAGTGTTCTTGGGAACAGAGTGGACCCGGTCGCTGGAGTTTGTGCTCGCAGTAAGGCTAACAGGCGTTTTGTGCCGAGTGTTGAGAGTGAGCTGGTTTTAGATCCTCATGCGCCATGCTGTTGAATACCATTGATGAGTTGTCCGTTGCTGCTGAATCTTGAGGCTACGTTTCAAGCCGGCATCATGTTCTGAATGCACCATCCAATGGCTGTTGACCATCCTCATCGAATCGAATGGAGCGGGGTAGGGGCATGGAAGAAGATATCCAAGTGAAGGAGCTCGTCGAAGTGATTGCCAGAGCCCTGGCAGAATTCCCGGATGAAGTCAAGGTCAAAGAGATTGTGGGCCAGCAGATCTCCGTCATCGAATTGCGGGCTGCGAAGGGAGACCTTGGAAAGATCATCGGCAAGGAAGGCCGGAATGCCCACGCGCTCAGGACCATCGTCAACGCGGCGGCCACAAAGCTTCGCAAACGAGCTGTGCTCGAAATCCTGGAATAAGGAATCGCCTGCGCCATTGCTCATGAAGTCAGAGGAAGACACCGAGAGATTGCCTGACCCGGCTCGGCATGAAGATGCCCCGCCATGCTTTGGGGACCCGGCTGTCGTCTGCCCCAAAGACGAGAGAGGTTTTTTTCAACCGCAGGAGCAGTGCTTGAGCTGCATTGTGGTGAAGGCATGCCTGCAGAAGGCGTTGCGGACTGCCGGGGTCCTGCCGACGCCCATTGTCGAATCGCCTGCTGCGACCCGATTCACTGGCTTCCTCAGGCGATGGTCCCGCCAGAAGCTCTCCCAGAGTCAATCCCCGCCGGGTGGATCGGACGGTTGAAGATCTGTCAGGATGCGGATAATGACGGAAGCTCGCGGCGTCATTGTGCATCAGGGCGCCCTCGGGGACTTCCTGCTGGCGTTGCCGGTCATTGAAGGGCTTCATCGAGCCAGTCCGGAAGTGAAGTTCGATTTCTGGTCACATCCGGCTCACCTTTCTCTTATCCATGGAAAACCATACCTCATCTCGTCCTTTTATTCGGGCGGGTCCGAGTGGATGCCCTTTTACGAGGACACCCGCTGGCAGAATTGTCCTCTGCCGCGGGGTGTGGTGGATGCCTGCTACATACTGGTATTTGGCCAGGCCTCGAGTGCTTTCGTGGTGGAGCGTGTGAAAGCCAGGGTTCAAGCCCCCGTGCACTGGATCAAGTCCTTTCCGGATGGGGATGAAGGAAGGCATACCACGGATTTTCTCGAGGACCAGGTGAAGGCTTGCCGCCTGCCACTCGAGATGGCCCCCCTCAAACTCACGCCCGACCCCCATGAATTGGCGGCCGTGAGGGAATGGACCAGGCTGCACGGTGCGGCGGGAGAGCGGCGGCAAGTTGTGGTGCACCCGGGAAGTGGAGGGCTCCGAAAGGTCTGGCCACTTTTTCGCTGGAGAGCCCTTCTGCGGTGGCTTGCCCAAAGACAGGACCTGCGGGTCTCTATCGTCCTGGGGCCGGCCGACGGGCGAATCCGGTCTTTCGTTCATGAGACGGCCGCAGAGGGGCGCATTCACGTTGTCGACAGCGTGGAGCTTCCTGCCCTGGCGGCTCTCCTCAGCGATTCAGCGCTCTACATCGGAAACGATTCAGGTGTGACGCACCTTGCGGTGGCGGTGGGGGTGCCCACCGTGGCCATCTTCGGACCAACGGATCCGAGTGTGTGGGGGCCGCGAGGCCGGCATGTTGAAATTTTCCGAGATTCCTGGGGCCTGGAGGAGATCCTGGCCTCCCAACCCACGCCATCCGGCTACCAGTCAGTATCTCTGCTCGTCTCCCGGGTTGAGGCCAAACTCGACGCGGAGATCGCAGCCCGCTCACCGGATCGGGACAGCGAAGGTTGAGCCTCCTCTCTGCGAGTCCGGCCTGACCCAATCGCCATGCATCGATCGTGGTTTTGGTTTCCGTCGCCTCTGAAGCTTGCCGGCTGGACTCCGCTTGCCTGCGTGCGTCAGGAGGGAATGGTGGGGATATCGGATCCAAAAAGGATCTGCTGGAGATGGGCATCCCCAAAGATCTCGTCTCCCGACCCGGACAGGGTGATGTTCCCATCCTC
>JBFYYO010000092.1:0-22535 GCA_041310025.1 Syntrophobacterales bacterium | reverse complement strand
GAGCGAACGGCAGGTCAACGGGTCAATCTGCTCATTGTGGAAGTCTCCTTTCCCAATGAACTGGAGCATCTCGCTCTGGCTTCGGGCCACCTCACCCCACTCCTGCTCGGGCGAGAGCTGGCCAAAATGCCGGCCATTCCGGAGAGGATTTTCGTCACTCACCTCAAGCCCTTTCACCGGGATGCGATTACAGCTCAGCTCCGGCAACTGTCGGGATTCAGCGTTAGAATACTCGACGATGAAAACGAGCTGATCATTTGAGGCTGTGATCATGGGAGGGAGAAGGCGTCAGCGGTCTCATCCGGACGATCATGGAGGATGACCATGGAGGGAGCCTGGAAAGTTGCCGGAAGGCCCGGAGCGCATCTCAACGTGCCCAGGACCTCCCGGCGGAACGTGATCATTGCATTAAGCGCTTAAATGCCAGAGATTGTCCCCTTCAAATGTTCGTTGACTCTTCACCGCCGATGATCTTGTTCAACTCGCCGATCAGCTTTCCTTCGGAAGACTTGCACTGATCGCATTTCAGAACATGATCCAGGAATGCGGTGATGTTCCAGCCCTCGTAAGTCCTGATGCGCAAATCCACCAGGTCGCGGCCGCACTCGAGGCGAATCATTTGGGCTCCTCCCCTTCAGGTCCTTGCCACCCCATCCCCAATAGACAACAAGACCAGGGGGCGGGAGACCTCGGAAAGAGGCAGCTCACCCCCGGCTGCAAACCATCAAAATGCAGCTAATTTCCTCGGCTTGTCGAGTTTATGGAATGGGCCTCCGCACACATAGTGGGCCATCTATAACACAGGTCCTTGCGGGAGCACCAACGAAAACCTGCACAAGCCCACGATTTATTTCCGCATGAGCGAGCTAACTCACTGCCGATACTGATTATACGCGTCTCACGGATGATATATACGACTTGTGATTCTGAAGTCTGAACGGGTCACGGCAGGGGCGGGAGGATCGAGTACGGCCGCTGGCTCCGGAAGGCAGAGCATGCGGCCGTACTCGGTATTCGCTATTTCTTGAGGAGCTCGCGGGCAATGATCAATCTCTGGATTTCGCTGGTCCCCTCATAAATGGAGGTCACCCGCACGTCCCGGTAATGCCGCTCCACCGGAAAATCCTTCGTGTATCCGTAGCCCCCCAGCATCTGGATGGCGTCGTAGCAAGCCTTGTTGGCTGATTCCGTAGCGTACACCTTGGCCATGGAAGCTTCCTTGGAATACGGCTTCTTCTGATCCTTGAGGAACGCTGCGCGCATCAGGAGCAGCCGCGCGCCCTCCAGCCGTGTGTAGTTGTCGGCGATCATCCACTGGATGGCCTGATTGTTGGCGATGGGCACGCCGAACTGGATGCGCTCCTTGGTATACCCCGTGGCAAAATCCATGGCTGCGAGGCCGATTCCAAGCGCCATGGAGCCGATTCCGATTCGTCCCCCCGCGAGCTCCGCCACAGCGATGCGGTAACCATCGTTCAGCTTGCCCAGCAGATTTCCCTTGGGGACCCTGCAGTTTTCGAAGATCAGCTCGTTGGTGCAGGAGGCGTTCTGCCCCATCTTCTTCTCGTCTTTGCCCACGATGAAACCCGGGAAGGACGGTTCCACCAAAAACGCGCTGATGCCCCTCCCCTTTGGTACATCCTTCTCCGTCACGGCCCAGACCACGAACACTCCGGCGTATTCAGCGCTGGAAATGAAGATCTTGTTGCCGTTCAGCACCCAGTGGTCGCCGTCCAGGACCGCCGAGGTGCGCATGGCGGCCGGGTCCGAACCCGCACAGGTCTCGGTGAGGCCAAAGCTCCCCGCCGGGTACTCTCCGCTGCACAGCGGCGGAATATACTTCTGTTTCAGCTCCTCGGAACCCACTACCTGAATGCACTCGGCCACCATGTTGGTGACCGAGGTGGTCACGGTTGTGGAGGCGCAGCCGCGGCCCAGCTCCGTCATAGCCAGTGAAAAAGCCACCGCACCGGCACCCGTGCCGCCGTATTCCGGATCCACGTTGAGCCCCATGAACCCAAGCTCGGCCAGCTTCTTCAGATTGCCCTTGAGAATCTCACGGTTCTTCGTCTCGTCGAGCTCGGCCGCTACCGGTTCCAGCTCGCGCTTGGCGAATTTCGCCGCCGTATCCTGTATGATTTTTTGTTCTTCGGTCAGTTCAAAATCCATAGTGTGCTTCCTGTCTGTCTGACGACGTTATTTATTTATACTCGTAAAAACCGCGCCCCGTCTTCCTTCCCAGCCATCCGGCCTCCACGTACTTCCTGAGGAGCGGGCAAGGGCGGTACTTGGAATCGCAAAAACCCGCAAAAAGGGTCTCCATGATGGCCAGGCACGTATCGAGTCCGATGAGGTCGGCCAAGGCGAGAGGGCCCATGGGGTGGTTCATGCCCAGCTTCATGACCGTGTCAATGTCTTCTTTGGTCCCAACGCCGTGATAGAGACAGTAGACGGCTTCGTTGATCATGGGCATCAGAATTCGGTTGGCGATGAAGCCCGGATAGTCGCTGGATTCGGCAGGCGTCTTCCCGAATTTGATGGAGAGATCCCAGGTGATCTTGAAGGTTTCGTCGGAAGTGGGGAGACCCCGGATGATCTCGACGAGCTTCATGACGGGCACCGGATTCATGAAGTGCATGCCGATGACCTTGTCGGGGCGCTTCGTCTGCGCCGCGATCCGTCCGATGGGAATGGACGAAGTGTTGCTCGCCAGAATGGCTGCCGGCCTGCATATGGCGTCAAGATCCCTGAAGATCTGAAACTTGATGGGCTCATTCTCCGTGGCGGCCTCGACCACGTAATCCGCGGGAGCCATATCGTTCAGGCTGGTGGTGGGCTTGATGCGAGCGAGGACGGCATCCTTCTCCACAGCCGTCATCTTCCCCTTTTCCACATTCTTGCTCAGAATGTTGGTGATGTTCTGCAGGCCGCGCTGGACGAGCTCGTCCTTGATGTCGCTCATGATGACCTGAAGGCCGCTCATGGCGGCCACCTGGGCGATTCCGTTTCCCATCTGACCGGCGCCAATGACTCCAAACGTTTTCACTTCCATGGGCTGATGCCTCCTTTATCCGCAGGAGTTTCCATATCGATCGCCTTCCCCTCAAACCGATGCGCTCCACAGAGCGTCGGCTCACTCAACGGCGGGAAGGCGGTTCGAACACCTTGTTCTGAACAGTCCCTCATGCCCCTTTGGGCCACCCTGAACGGCGACAAGGCTCAAGGGGGCCGGTCTTAACTTGAGACTTGAAACCTGAAACTTGAAACTTTTTGCAGCCGCGTTGCGAAGATCATGGGACGCGGCATCCATTAGCGCCTGACAGCCATGGCCACTGCTTCGCCACCTCCCAGGCACAGGGAGACGAGCCCCCTCTTTTTGTCCTGGCGGATCATTTCGTGCAGCAGAGTCACCAGCAGCCGGCACCCGCTGGCTCCGATGGGATGTCCCAGCGCCACGCTGCCGCCGTTGACGTTGACCTTGGCCGGATCCAGCTTCAGCTCTTTGAGGGCTGCCACGGTGGACCCGCTGAAGGCCTCGTTGATTTCATAGAGGTCCACGTCCTCCCTGGAAATCCCCTCCTTCTGGAGGCACTTGGGAACCGCCCAGATGGGGGCCACCAGGACGTACTTCATGTCGATGCCGAACGAGGCCTGAGCGCCGACGGTCGCCATGATCCTGCATCCCATGGCCTCCGCCTTCTCGCGGGCCATCACCACCACTGCCGCCGCGCCATCGCTGATGATGGACGCATTCCCGGCCGTCGTGACGCCGCCCTGTTTGAAGGCGGGCTTCATCCTGGCGAGAATGTCATAGCTGGTATCCTGAGGACATTCGTCCTTGCTGAAGACCAGGGGAGCCCCCTTCCTCTGAGGGATTTCGACGGGAACGATTTCGTCGTCAAACTTGCCTGCAGCCTGGGCCGCAAGGGCGCGCCGATAAGATTCCGCCGCATATCGGTCCTGATCCTCCCGGCTGACGTTGTATCGCTCGGAACAGAGCTCGTTGGAGATCGCCATGTGGAAATCGTTGACGATATCCCACAAACCGTCATGAAGCATGTGGTCGTGAAGTGTGCCGTCACCCATCCGGTAGCCGAAGCGGGCTTTCTTGAGGAAGTATGGAGCCATGCTCATGTTCTCCATGCCGCCCGCCACCACGATGTCGGCGTCTCCCAGCTGGATGGCCTGGGCCGCCATCATGACGGCTTTGAGCCCCGAGCCGCACACCTTGTTGATGGTGAGGCACTCGACTTCCCACGGCATCCCCGCTTGAACGCTGGCCTGTTTGGCCGGGTTCTGACCGTAGCCGCAGGGCAGCACGATTCCCATGATGGCTTCGTTCACGTCTTCCTTTTTCACGCCGGCACGCCGAAGAGCTTCCTCCATCACAATGGCCCCGAGCTTCGTGGCCCCAAGACCGCTCAGCGTGCCATTGAAGCTCCCCAGGGGGGTCCGGACGGCACTCACAATCACCGCTTCTCGCATGGCCTTCTCCTTGTGCAATAGCTGTCACGTCAACCGATGGATTTGGATTGTTGGAGGCCCTTGTATCAAAAACAAGAGCCCATTTCAAAAAGAATGTGATCAGATCAAACAAAGGGATGGGATGAAGGAGGCGACTCTTCGAGCTTGTGCAGCAATTCCTCGGGAGCGACTCCGCGGATGAGCAGTGTCTTGGAGCGCGACTTCAATCCTTGAACGATGCTCACCGAGGAACGGGGGACGTTGAGCCGTTTGGCCAGAAAGCGGATGCACTCTTTGTTCGCCTCGCCTTCAACGGGCGGAGCCGTCAGACGAACTTTATAGCGGCCCTCGTGCATGCCTGCGATTTCGTTCCTGCTGGCTCTCGGCTGCACGTAGATCTCGACGATGACGCCTTCTTCCGCCGCACGAATTGCAGGACTGGTCGATGGCATGTGATCTTCCCTCAAAGCAGTGGAACAGCCGGGATCAGGCGGGTTGCCGTCAAAATACGGTTGTGGATAAGCTTATAGCGCATTATGCTCTCATGAGCTATGAAAGAGATCCCATAATGAGAGCAGCTGGCTATGTCCGTTACGCTGTTTTGATTTCCACCGCAACCAGGTGAAAAGCCCCAGGCGAGCTCCGGATTGGAGCGTCCGGGTGCAGCATGGGGCTCATGCAGACGGGCGGGAGTGTGCATTTGAATGACAGGAAGGTGCTTGAGGCAAAGAATCTCCGCAAATCCTTCGGTGAATTCGTTGCCGTGGAAGAAGTGTCTTTTGAGCTGCATGGAGGCGAATGCCTCGGGCTGCTCGGGCCCAACGGAGCCGGCAAAACCTCCACCATTCGGATGGTTTACGGGTTCTCCCCCATGACATCCGGATCCCTGGAGATCTTCGGCAAGGACATGAAGGCGCACTGGAGGTCCATCAAGTACGGCATCGGGGTCTGCCAGCAGGAGAACAACCTGGATCCGGATCTGACCGTCCTCCAGAATCTCAAGGTTTTTGCCTCCTATTTCGACATTCCGCCTAAGGAGGCGGCAAAGCGAGCCGCGGAGCTCCTGGAATTCATGGGCCTGGACCACCGGGTGGACTCCAGGGTCACCGAGCTCTCCGGGGGAATGATGCGCCGGGTGGTGATCGCCCGGGCGCTCATCAACAGTCCCGAGCTCCTCATCCTGGACGAACCGACCACGGGCCTGGATCCCCAGTCCCGGCACCAGGTTTGGGACCGCCTGGAGTCTCTCCGCTCCCAGGGACTCTCCATCCTGCTCACCACTCATTACATGGACGAGGCCGCCCGCCTCTGTGACCGGCTGGTCATCATCGACCATGGAAGGGTTCTGGTGGAAGGACTACCGGCGGAGCTGGTCAAAAGCCACGTGGGGAGGGACGTGGTCGAAGTCAGGAATCCCGGGGACGAACTGCGGAGCTTCGTGAAGGAGCTCGGACTGAGGCACGAAGATCTGGAACATCGACTGATCATCTACGGCGACGAAGGGGACCGTCTTTTCGAGCGCGTCGGCAAGATCTACTGCAGCGAAAACTGTATGCTGCGGGCAGCCACACTGGAGGATGTTTTCCTGGTGCTCACCGGCAGGGAGCTTCGCGAATGATTGAAATAGGGCCTATTCACATCAGCCGTCGATTTTTCCGGGTCTGGCGGCGGAATCTCATTGTCTACCAACGGATCTGGAAGGTCAATTTCCTGCCGCCCATCCTCGAGCCCCTTTTCTATCTTCTGGCCTTCGGGGTGGGGCTCGGTTCTTTTATCGAGTCCATCACATACAGAGGGGAAGTCATCCCGTACATCTCGTTCATCGCGCCCTCATTGCTGGCCATCAACATCATGTACAACGCCTTCTTTGAAAACACCTACGCATCCTTTGTGCGCATGTACTACCAGAAAACCTTCGACGCCATGCTGGCCACTCCCCTCTCACTGGAGGAGGTGATCACCGGGGAGATCGTCTGGGGGGCCACCAAATCGCTCATCGCGACGGCCATCATGCTGTCGGTGGTGAGCCTGTTCGGCCTGGTCCATTTCCCCACCGGACTGCTGATCCTTCCCGTGGCATTCCTGGGCGGGTTTGCCTTCGGGTCCGTGGGCATGATCTTCACAGGCATTCTCTCCAGCATAGACCTTTTCAACCTTCCGATTTTTCTATTTATTACTCCCATGTTTCTTTTCAGCGGAACGTTCTTCCCCGTTGAGAACCTCCCCCCGTGGGCCCAGAGTCTCACGGTGGTGTTTCCCTTGACCCACCTGGTGACACTCACACGAGACCTGTGTCTCGGACTTCCCTCCACGGCAGACCTCTGGTCCGTGGCCTATCTCACGGGCCTCTCCGCCCTGGCTTTCCCCGCAGCGCTTTTCGTCATGCAGCGGCGGCTGATCCATTGACCGTGACGGCCGCGATTTCAGCCTGAACCTCCCGATCATCACGCACGGAGGACGGCTCATCCCGAGAGGTAGGGCTTGCTTTCGACCCTGTGCTTGTCTAGAATTCACGCCTACTGAACTGAAGGCTCCCAACGGTCATGCATTGATCCCATGAGAAAAGTACTGACAAATGTTCTACTCAGCCTGCTCCTTCTCGGAACCATGGGGCTCATCGCGACGCTGCTCCGGCCGGTCCAGGAGGCGAGCATCAGCAACATGCAGGCGGTACGCAACCAGGGAAACCTGGAATTGAGCTTCAGTGTGGAGGACTCTTTCTCGCCCAAAATGGAGGAAGCCATTCTGAGTGGGGTCCCGACGACATTCCGGTTTCGAGTCGTTTTGCAGAGGAAGAAGAAGTTCCCGTTTCTCCGAAAAGCCCTCCTCGACATTGTGCTGGAGCATACCATCAAGTACGACCGACTGAAGGACCGGTTTCGCATCAGGCTGCCCGAGCAGTCGGAGAGCGAAGTCCTCGTGAAAGATTTCGAAGAGGCGAAGGCCGTTATGAGCACAGTCCGGAATCTGCGGGTTATCCCCCTTTGGCGCCTGTCGGAATCGGGTTCTTATCAACTGCTCGTGAAAGCTGAGCTTTCGAAATTTCATTTGCCTCTGTTCTTTCGATACATTCTGTTTTTCATATCGTTGTGGGATTTTGAGACGGACTGGGTACACCTGTCCATAGACCTCTGAACAAGTTTGCCTGACCATGGTTCCCGAGCCCCTTAACCCGAAACTCAAAACTCGAAGCCCGAAACCGCTCTCATGGATCCATCAAGCACCCAAAGCCACAAACGAAAGCGACGGCAGCGAATCATCTGGACGATGGCGACGCTTGCGGTCATCGTTTACTTCGGGGTCATGGAGGGATGGTTCTTCCGGCTTGAATCCGATGTGCCGTTGACTGGAAACATCCTCTTTGCTCTCGTCAATCTCAATGTCATCCTCCTGCTTCTCCTGACCTATCTGGTGCTTCGCAACATCGTCAAGCTCATCTTCGAGCGGAAGCGAAACATCCTCGGCCACAAATTGAGAACCCGCCTGGTCATTGCCTTCGTGGGGCTGACCCTCATCCCCACCATTCCCCTGTTCTGGCTGACCACCCAGTTCATCTTCTCGAGCATGGATCACTGGTTCACCCAGAAGGTGGAGCATTCCCTGGACCAATCGATCTCGCTCATGAAAGACTACCTTGAATATGAGGGCGAGGAGCTTTTGCGGGATTCCCAACTGGTCGCCCTGGACCTGCTGGGCAGTCCGCTGTTCCAATCAGACGAGTCCGAGCTCCCCGGCACGATACCTCCCCACCTGCTCGGTCAGTATCAGTTGGACGGCATTTATGTGTTCGGAGCCAACGGCAAGCTCCTCATGCAGAGCCGCAGCTCGAACATGCCAAACATCCATGCGCGTCGCATTCGGCGAATCCTGATGAACGAGCCCTCGGCACCCGTGATTCCCTTCACCTTCGCCAACAAGCGGGAAGGACTCATGGCACGGACCCCCATTCGTCCCGAGCTCGTCTCCCATCCCGATGCCATGGGAGAAGTGGTGGTGGTCGCAGCCCTTCCCTCCTCCATCACCAGCAAGTTCGTGGGCATCACGGCCGGCTATGAAGACTATCTCCAGATGAAGCTCCTCCATCAACCGCTCAAGATCAGTCACTTCATCACTTACTCCATCGTCACCCTGCTGGTCATCTTCGCAGCCATCTGGTTCGGGTTCTTCCTGGCCAAAACCCTTACCGGCCCGATCCAGGCCCTGGTCTCAGCCACTCGCAGTGTGGCAGAGGGTGACCTGAACGTTGAGCTGGACTCCGACCGCAACGACGAGCTGGGCATGCTCATCGGTTCATTCAACACGATGGTGCGGGATCTGCGTGAGGGCCGCGAGCAGCTGGCCAATGCCTACGGAGCCCTGCAGCAAAGCCATGTCGAGCTGGAGGATCGGCGCCGTTATATGGAGATCGTCCTCACGAACATTGCGGCCGGCGTGGTCAGTGTGGATCAGCAGGGGCTCATCATCACCATGAACAAGTCGGCCGAGGCCATCTTCGGAGTCAAGGCCGAAGAAACCCGAAGGCAGCACTACTCCCGTTTCCTTCAGAACCCGCAGCTCGACATCGTCAGATCGTTCATGAACACCCACCGGACAACCCGACAGCCTTACCTCGAACAACAGCTGCAAGTCATCGTCGGAAACCGTCCCATGGTGCTCCTGATCAAAGTGTCCGTGCTTCAGGACGAAACGGGGAGCCCCTTGGGAGTCGTCATCGTGTTCGACGATCTCACCGACCTCGAAAAAGCACAGCGCATGGCCGCATGGCGTGAAGTGGCCCGGCGCATCGCCCACGAAATCAAGAATCCTCTCACGCCGATCAAGCTCTGTGCTCAAAGGCTGCGTCGGAAATACACCGACATCCTCGAAAGCGAAGACTCCGTAATGAACGAATGCACCGACACCATCATCCAGCAGGTGGACCACATGAAGCACCTGGTCAACGAGTTTTCTCGATTCGCCCGCCTGCCGCGAGCCAATCCAACCCCCTGCGATCTTTCCCACATCGTCCGGGAAAGCATAGCCCTCTACCGGCACAATTTTTCACACATCACCTTCGAGGTGGAACAGACGGAAGACATCCCCCTCCTCAACCTGGACGGCGATCAGTTCAAACAGGTGATGATCAACCTCCTGGACAATGCCATCCATGCTCTCGACGGCGTTGGGGGTACGATCAGCGTGAAGCTTTTCTACGACCCCATTCTAAAGATCGTACGCCTCGAATGCTCCGATACGGGGCATGGGCTCTCATCGGAAGACAAGCTCCGCGTGTTCGAACCCTATTACTCCAAGAAGGAGAAGGGCACGGGACTCGGTCTCGCCATTGTGGCCAGCATTGTGGCGGATCATCAGGGCTTCATCCGCGTGCGCGACAATTCGCCACGGGGAACGGTGTTCATCATCGAGCTGCCGGGTTGAGATCGGTTTCTTGTTTCTGGTTTCCAGTTTTTGGGTTCTCCTTCGCAGGTTCGGGAGCTCGAATCTTGGGTTTGGGCAGGTGTTTTTCAGGGTGCCTTGCCGGCCTGCGGCTGCGACGGAGGTTGAGGGAGGGTAAAGAGGATGGCCAGTGGAAATGAAATCTAAGATCCTTGTGGTGGATGATGAAGTCAGCATCCTCCAGTCCCTCAAAGGGATTCTGGACGATGAGGGATACCGGGTGAGCCTCGCTCGGACGGGCGAAGAAGCGCTGGAGGAGGTGCGAAAGGACGTCCCGGACCTCGTGCTGCTGGATGTCTGGCTTCCGGGAATAGACGGCTTGACTGCGCTTGGGGAACTGCGCCAGACCCATCCTCAGCTCCCGGTCATCATCATCTCGGGGCACGGCAATATCGAGACCGCCGTCAAGGCCACCAAGCTCGGGGCTTTTGACTTCGTGGAGAAGCCACTCTCCCTGGAGCGCATTCTGGTCTCCATTCAGAATGGGCTGGAATTCACCCGGCTTCAGGAAGACAATCGCATATGGCGCCAGAAGGCTTCCAGCAAGGTCCGGATTTCCGGAAAGAGCCAGGTCATCGAGGCCCTTCGCGAGCAGGTCCAGCTGGCCGCCCCCACCAATGCCACCGTGCTCATTACCGGTGAGAACGGGACGGGAAAAGAGCTTGTAGCCCGGATGCTCCACGACCTGAGCCGCAGAAGTCATCGCCCCATGATCGAGGTGAACTGTGCCGCCATTCCCGAGGAGCTCATCGAAAGCGAGCTCTTCGGCCACGAAAAGGGCGCTTTCACGGGGGCCCACGAACGGAGAAAGGGTCGATTCGACCTGGCCAACGGCGGAACCCTCTTTCTGGATGAAATCGGAGACATGAGTCTCAAGACGCAGGCAAAAGTCTTGCGCATCCTCCAGGAGCAGGTTTTCGAGCGCGTGGGGGGCGCGCGTCCCATCCAGGTGGACGTGAGGATCGTCTCGGCCACGAACAAAGATCTTCAGAAGGCCATCGAGACCGGTCAATTCCGCCAGGACCTCTACTACAGGCTGAATGTCATCCCGCTCAACGTCCCGCCGCTGCGCGAGCGTCTCCAGGATATCCCGCTGCTGGTTCAGGACTTCGTGACCGAAATGGCTTATCAGACGGGAATGGGCAGGAAGGAGATCGACCGGCAGGTCATAGAGCTCATGCAGCAATACCATTGGCCGGGCAACGTTCGCGAGCTCAGGAATTTCGTTGAACGACTCGTCATCATGACCCCTGGGCAAGCCATACGCCCTGAGAACCTGCCCAAGGACTTTCTGAGTCAGCTCAAAGAGCCGCCTGCCGACAACGACGCGTTTCGCTTCACCACTCTCCGTGAAGCCCGAAATGCCTTCGAACGCGAGTTCCTGATGCGGAAGCTCGAAGAGAATCAGTGGAATGTCTCCCTCACTGCCTCTCAGATCGGAGTGGAAAGAAGCCACCTCCACCGCAAGATGAAGGCCCTGGCTATCGTCGAGACTGAGGCAGCGCCTGCCGATGCATGAACCTCTCGGGATCAAATCCCGCAGGAACATGGGCCGATGCTCCAAGCCTCCGCCGGCACGGCCGGAAGTTGAACAGACTGCGAGCGGCTCGCTTCGCTGCCAGGCGATTGATTAAGGTCTGCGAATTGCCAATTTCCTTGTGGCTTTCCGCTCCCGTGCACGATTGAAAGCAGCTTGACACACCTGAGCATCGGTGGTACATGGGGAGACGCTCGTCGGGACGTGGCGCAGACTGGTTAGCGCGCTTGCTTGGGGTGCAAGAGGACGGAGGTTCAAATCCTCTCGTCCCGACCAGTGAATCGGACAAGAGACGGATAGGGACGAGATGAGGAAAAAGGGCCGCATGCTCATGCGGCCCTTTTCTGTTTCAAGAGATGCAACAGTGCCTTTCAGCCTCAGTAAACGATCTCCTTGGCAGCCATGCCCACCTTCCGTCCCAGATCGTAGCAGGACTTGAGGGCCTCGACAGTGGGTGCGTATTGAATGCGCGCTCCGGGCTCGATCACGTTGAACTTCATGTCATGCAGCGCTTCGGTCATGATCTTGACCGCCTCACCGCTCCAGCCGTATGATCCGAAGGCAGCCCCCACCTTGTTGGCGGGCTTCAGACCCTTCATGTAGCAAATGATGTCGGCCATGGTCGGGAGAATGCCGTTGTTGAGGGTGGGGGATCCCAGAACCACCGCCTTGGAATCCAGAACCTCCATCATCACGTCGCTGCGATGGTTCACCTTCATATTGAAGAGTTTGACGCTGAGCCCCTCCTCCATCAATCCGTCGGCAACCGACTGCGCCATCGTCTCCGTGCTGTGCCACATGGTGTCGTAAACCACGACGGCCTTGTCCTTGGAGACCTGTTTGCTCCACTGGTCATAGGCAGCAAGGATCTTGTCCGGGTGGCTGCGCCAAATGAGCCCATGGTCGGGAGCGATCATGTCGATCTTGAGCCCGAGCTTCTGTACATTGGACAGCAGCTTTTGAACCAGCGGCGAGTACAGCAGCAGGATGTTTGCATAGTACTTGGCCGCATGTGGCAGCAGCTCGTTGATGTCCACCTGATCGTCGAAGCGCTCGCACGTGGCCCAGTGCTGCCCGAAACCATCGCTCGACATGAGCAGCTGATCTTCGGGCACATAGGTGACCATGCTGTCCGGCCAGTGAACCATCCGAATCTCTATGAACTGAACGCTCTTCCTGCCGAGATTGATGGTCTGGCCACTGTCCACCACTTCGTAGGGCCAATCGGAACGATGATAGTGCTCCAGAAGCGCCTTTTTCCCCATGGAGGAGCAGATCACCTTCTCGGGCTGGATCATGTCGATCAGGATCGGGAGCGCCCCGGAATGGTCCATCTCGACGTGGTTGACGATGATGTAGTCGATCTTCTTCAGACTGGTGAGCTTCTGTACATTTCGGACCAGATCGTCCAGGAACGGCTTCTTCACGGTGTCCACCAGAGCGATCTTCTCGTCCATCATCAGGAAGGCATTGTAGGTGGTTCCCTTAGGAGTCGAGTAGCCGTGAAAATCGCGAATATCCCAGTCCACAGCACCCACCCAGTAAATATCTTTTTTGATTTCAACAGGTTGCATGAATGGTCGTTTGAACACCCGGTCCCCCTGGATGTTGGCCGCCAGGTCCCGGTATCGCTTCTCGTGCTGCTTCTCCGCCACCGAAACGGCGCGGAACACGTCGGCAATTTCAGAAAAACCCTCGCTTTCCGCAATCCGGGCGAATTCAGGGTACATCTGCGTATGTTCGTGGTTCTCCCCCTCGGCGGCAGCCTGCAGATTCTCCAGGGTCGTCCCGATCACACCCGCCGGGAAAGCCGCCGTGACCGTGATCTCTCCACCTTCCAGGAACTTGAAGAAGCGCTTGGCGTGCTCTTTTTCCTGGTTTGCTGTCTCCTCGAAGATGGCAGCGATCTGGACGAATCCATCCTTTCTGGCCTGACCGGCAAAATAGTTGTATCGGTTGCGAGCCTGCGACTCGCCGGCAAAGGATGCCAAAAGGTTCCCTTCAGTCTTGCTTCCCTTCAAACTCGGCATGAAACCTCCTTCAGAATGAGTTTGCTTTCATTGACAGTTGGATGGGCCATCGGGGCCTCCAGTGGATTCCTGACACTCGGGGCAAATCCCCAGAAACTCCAGTCTCGCATCGAGGATTTCAAAACCACCCGCTTCGTCTATCAACTCCTCCAAAGGCGCAGACGACCTGAGATCAACATCTCTGAGTGTTCCACACCGAACACACCGGATATGGAAATGAGGCGCGGGTTTGTGGTCAAAACGCCTCTGAACACCCGAGAGGTCCAGGCGCTGAATGGCCCCCTGAGAAGCCAAAGCCTCCAGATTCCGATAGACCGTCCCCAGACTGATTCGAGGCAGCCGCCTCCTCACCCGCTCGTAGATCTCATCCGCCGTTGGATGTACATGGGACGCGCGCACAGCTTCCAGGATCAAGCGTCGCTGCACGGTCATGCGAGAAGCACGTTGTTGTGACAAGTGAATTTCCTCCATGCAATTGAGACTCATTACCATTAAGCTCAATCCCGTTATTGTCAAGCTTGACTTGTGCCACTATTTAGGCACTGTTCGCCGCGCGAATGGAGCATTGGGCACATCGCACCAGCACCACCGGCAGATGAGGAATCACGGGAGAACCTATGCAGCATCACTGGGACCTTGTTTCGGATCGCCGCCCGGCAGACGTGCATGATTTGCTGGAAATCCTGCTCACAAACAGATCCATGGAACGGGGACGCCTCAAGAGCGGGATGCATGACCTGGCCGGGTATGCAGCCATCAAAGGGATCGACGAGGCGGCCGCTCTCATGGCTCGGCATCTTGAGAGACGGAGCAAGGTTGTTCTCGTCTCCGACTACGACTGTGACGGAGTCACTTCCCTGGCCCAGATGTCCCTTTTTCTACAGGAGATCGGTCACACCGACTTCCAGAGCGTTATCCCCCTTCGGGCTGAAGGCTACGGCATGCCCCAACGGGCCGTGAGGGAACACCCCGACGCCGCTCTCTTCGTCGCCATGGACTGCGGCACACGCGACGTGGATGCCATTTCCCTTGCGCGAGCCAAGGGGGCGGACTGCATTGTCCTCGACCATCATGAAGTGCCGGAAAACGGTTCGGCGCCGGCGACTGTCCTGGTGAATCCGAAGCAGCCGGGATGCCAGTCGCCTTTCAAGGAATTGTGCACCTCGGGGTTGACGCTGCTCTTCCTGACACGGCTGAGACGGGCACTCGCGGGGAAATTCCCGCGCCCCAAACTGGGAGGCCAGTACCTGCAACTGGCCGCTCTGGGCACCATCGCCGACATGGTGCCGCTCATCGAGGGAAACCGCATATTGGCGCAGCAAGGATTGGCCTCCCTCAACACCCGGGCCTCCGCACCTTTTCGCCGCCTGGTGGATGCCGCCGGACTGACGAGCCAGACGATCACCGCTCGGCATGTCGGGTACCAACTCGCCCCGCGGATCAATGTGGCCGGGAGGCTTGCAGATGCAAGCCTGGCCTATGACCTGCTCATGTGCCAGGCCGAAGACCGGGGTGCGAAGCTCGCATGGGAGCTCAACCGGCTGAACATCGAGAGGCAAAACCAGGAGAAGCGGATCATGGACCAGGTCCGCACCCGACTGGGCGAATTCCCGGCAGGGCGCCGCACGCTGGTGCTGGGGGATCCGCAATGGCCCTTGGGGCTCGTGGGCATCATCGCATCGAAAATCCAGCAGGAATTTCAATGGGGACCCGTGGTCGTTTTGTCCATCGACCCACAAACGGGAATCGCCAGAGGCTCAGCCCGCAGCATTCCAGGCCTGGATATGCACCGCGCCCTCTCCGGATGTGATGATCTGCTCATCAAATGGGGAGGCCATCAGATGGCGGCCGGTCTGACCCTGGAGTCACAGCACATCGACCCCTTTGCCGCCAGACTGGAAGAAATCGCCTCCACCCAGCCTGCCGTGCTCTTCCGAATCCGGAAATCCATTGACGTGTGCATCGCCCCGCCTATGGTGACCCCCGGGCTCGTACAGGCTTTAAGGGAGCTCGAACCCCACGGTGCGGGCAATCCGACGCCAACCTTCCTGTTTCGGGACGTCCGGATCCGGGCGACCGGGGCTTTCGGGCAGCAGCGCAACCACCTTCGCGTCATCCTGGCGGATCGGATACCGGGTATCGTGTGGCGCGGAATCGAAAGACCCGACCTGGCCCAGTGGCGGAACGGCAATTCACGCGATGTCGTCTTCCAGATTTCCTGGGATGACTACCGGAATGAGCCCTTCTGCGACATCAAGGATGTGGGCAGGATGACCGCGTCATGAACGGATGAGCCGTTCACTCCCATCAGGCCGCTGTTTCGGCTCAGTCGGACATCTTCTGTCCCATGAGGGTTCGCAGGATATCCTCCTTTCCGATGATCCCGACGAGCTTCCCTTCTTCAACGACCGGAAGGGTATGGTACTTCTTCTCAACCATGAGGGTCGCGATTTCCTCCAGGGGCGTCTCGGGACCCACCGTGACCGGGTTCTCGGTCATCGCCTGGGACACGCGTATGGCGGCGATCTTCTCCACCTCCTTCTCAAAATCCCGTGGAGACTGCAACGGAATCATGCCACCGAGCAAGGCAAACACGGACGGAATCGGCATCCTTTTCTGCTGTGCAATGAGATCGCTTTGACAGATAATGCCCTGGAGGCGACCTCTCTGGTCCACGACAGGAAGCCCGTTGATGCGCTTCTCAAGGAGGATTTTGACGGTTTCGGCGATCCCCGCTTCGGGTGAAACCGTGATAACATCCCGGCACATGATGTCTTTGGCTTTCAGCATGAACGTCTCCCATGTCGTGAGCGATGAAGTCGGCTGTGCATGATGCGGCCCTACTCTGTTTCACTGGATTTCCGGGCGCCGCACAATTCCTTGCCGGGATCCGAGGGCGAGTCCCAGAACGTCTGAGAAACCACTCACTCCCCCATGACCGTGCAGCATACAGGAGCGCAGAGCCATCCTGAAGCCGCCTTGTCCGTTGAGAAAAGGAAAGTGTCCCTCCCGCAACTCCCGGAGCGACCTTATACTATTTTTTGGATCGCCCCGAAAGCTCTGAAAGAGCCTTCATCCCTCGACAGGAGAGATCAGCATGGTGAGACGGTTCCATGTCATCCAGGGAGGAAAGGACAAGGAAAAAGGACCTGGAGAAAGCGGCCCACGTCTCTTCCGCGCTCATTCCACAGGGAATTTTGCCAAGGGCGAGATGATTTACAGTGAAGTGACATTCAACTGGTACTGCATGGATCGAGCTCAACCCCATGTGGACTGCTCCATAGCCATTGCAGATCACACAGCCATGGGAGATCGTGAACGCAGACATCTCGAGCGGACCGTAGATCGTTACTTTTCAGAGATCGAAGTCACAATGCTGCGTGAGTATCTTGGACTGCATTTCAGTCTGGGGCTGGATGTGGAGGAGGTCCCTCTCCCCATCAGGGAGCGGAGCTACCTGTTCGAAGAGGGAAGCTCCGTCATTTATGACTTCGTCGAACTGTCCGAGCGGAAAGGCTACGATCTTCCCTTCAAGGTGTGGGGCTATTACACTCTCGCCCACTCCCTGGCAGCTCCATCCATGCAGAGCGGCATGGAACTGCTGCGAAAGGCCTTCCAAGAGCTCAGGCTTTCCATGGCTTTTTCGGATGATCATCTGAGGATTGTTCTGAGCAAGATCTATCGTGAGGATGGGCTGTTTGTCAAAAGGCGCGAGCCCCCTGCTTGACTCCGCATCACGAGGAGGCGTTTTCGAAGCCCATGGATGTATGCATCATCCCGATGGACCGAATGGTTTGCAGCTGCTCCCTCATGGCCCGCGAAATCCGCTCCAGGACCCCGACCGCTTTTTCACCGAAGTTCCGGTCCACGAGGCGCGAACAGGCAACGATGTCTCCGGGATCACCCCGCTCAGCCAGTTGCTCCACCTGGGAACAGCTTTCCTTGAACCTCCGGAGCAATTCATACTCTTCCACGGGAATGAAAGACTCGATCTCGGCATAAGCAACTTCCAGGTGGCCCCGCAGATCGGTTTCAGGGTTCTTGACCAACTCCTCGATGATGGCTGTCTGGATGGCTTCCCTGGAGAAGGGGAGATCGGATTCGCTGCGAATAGGTGACTTCAGGCAATCGAGAGTGTTCAAATAGGATGTGATGATCTCTTGCCGCCTCTCGGGAGTCGAAGGCCGCTCCGATTCAGGGGCCTTGGCAAACGATGACAGCTCCCGCGGCTTGCGAGCAGTGACCTGCAACACTTTGCGAAAGAACACCCCAGGTTTGCGGTATTCCAACGTGCCCCCCCTCTGACCGTCAATGCCACGCTGTCGAACCCGTTTTGATGGACGCATGAATCCCTCAGCAATCCTCTATACTCTTCACTGAATCGCGGCTGGCGAATGTGCCAGTACCCTCCGTCAATTTCGTATACATAAACCTAATTTTCGATGGTTCGTATGTAAATAGGTGAAACACCCCATTTTTCGGTGCAGAACCGTACCTGTAGAGAGCACCTCGGCATTGAACGTGTCGCCGCAAAACTTCAGTTTTCGGGCGCAATTCTGGAATGACCGGGAGTGCCGTTTCGAATCGCTTTCGGTGGGTGGAAGAACCCCCACGGCAATGCCGTGACGGCCGATATCCGTCTCTCTGCCGGCTTGCCGGGAACTGCGGAACCTGCAATTGCTCGGATGCGAATCTGTGAAGAGAGGGAGCCGGGAAGGAGGAGGGAAACCCGGCCCCCTCAGGAGGAGGAAAGAGAGGGTCTTTCCGATTACATCATAACCTGCGCGTCAAGAGGGCCTCTCAAAAACCGAACTCGGCGAGCAAGGCGTCCACCTCGTCCTGCGAATGCACAGCCCCTTCGCTTCTGGCGTGCGCCGGTCCGTAAAGCTCGTCTTTCTTCTTGGCGGTTTCGCGCCTGACCTTGCCCCCGAAATAGCTCACCAGCTTCACCAGTTTGGACTCCATCTCCTTCTGCGAGGTCACAATCTTGGTGATGATCTGTCCCGTAAGATCCTGATAGCCCTGGGAGGTCAAAATGACGGCCAGATCCTGCTCAATCTGATCGAAGGAGCCCTTCAATTCCCTGACCAGCCTTGAATTCTCTCTCATGCGTTGATGGGCGCTGTCCCCCATGGGCTTCAGACGCGTAAAATGCTGCTCAAGCTGCCTCAACTTGGCCTGGTCGCCTTCCATGCGCTTTCGAATGGCTTCCACATGATCCATGGTTGTGTTGGCAGCGCTCTCTGTCAATTCCAGGATGTGCTCCAGGCGGTGCTCGGAATCGGGCAATTTTTCTTCAACCATCTCCCTCAACCCAGGATCGAGACTCTTTGCGAAGTTCCTGAGCGAGGTGTGGAGGTTTCTGGCCATGGAGCCGATCTCGTTAAACAGCCCCGTGTCTCCCTGAACGTTGGCGATGGTTTCGAGAGCAGACTGGGCTTCATCAAGATCCCCTTCAACCAGGCTGGACATGAAGGAATTGACCTCCTTCAGAACATCCTGCAAGAGCTCGTCGCCATCCGAAAGCTGCTGAGTCAACGGGTTTTCGGCATCGAAAGGACAGAGCAGGTACTCCACCTTCTCGAGGCTCTCCTTGGGCAATTCGATTCGAGCCGTGTTCTCGTCCGGCCCTTCGGTCGCGATGATTCCTCCCGAAAGCTGGCGAGCGCCCTGTCTCTCGGGAGCCGTCACCGCCGGAGGAGGCTCCACAGGCTTTGGCGCTCGCTCAGGGGGAGGCGTAACAATCGACCCGGCGGGCTTCTTGGTCACGACGGAAGATTTCGTCGGTGGCGCTTCGCGGGGAGGAGAAGGTTGCTTCTGAGGCTTTTCGGCCTCGATGGTCTCCAGCGACCAGGACTTCTCAGGGCCCGCCTTTCCCTTGCCCGAAGATTCCGAGGAGTACGGAACCGAAATCTCCAGCGGCTCCACACCCAGGACCTCAAGACATTCCACCATGGCGGCGCGCAACCCCTCAGTGCTCGCATCCTCCATTCCCTTGCGCAACTCGCCCAGCGCATAGGACAGTGTCGTCAAATGCTCCGCGCCGGGAGACGGTGCGGAGCCGAACTTGTGGAGCATCTTGCCCAGTTGGGCCAATCCTTTGGAACCCAGCGAGCTCGAAAGGGAGTGAAACTCCCCAATGAACGTCAAAGCTTTGTCGATGGCTTGCTCCGTGGTGTATTCACCCTTTTCCAGAGCGGCCATCACCGCCTCGGCGCCTTTCACAATCTCAATGAGCCTCTGCAAGTCTGCCTTTTTCATGCTCAATCCTTATCCCAAAACCGGGCTTCTGCCGACTCCATGAAACCTGAATCCCGAACGAGCCGACCACCAGACAGTCCACCTCAGGCATTACGCATCAACGGTATCGGTCCGACAGATCATGCTATGCAAAAAAGACGGAAACTGACCTCACCTTTGTGGACGAAATTTTTGAGCTCAAAAACTCCAGGAACCCAAGACGCCATAGCCTGAACATTGAATGGCCGTGAACCCGGTCGAATCTGCACCAGAAGCGGCATTGACTTGATGAGACCATAAATCAGGTAGGTTTTCGTGGCAACCCAATAGTGAAGCCTGACAGGATAACCTCTTGCGCTGATCCGGAACCCTATGGCGAGGCCATGCCTCCGCCCGCCGAGCCTACCCCTGCCCATTGGACCCGGAGAGGCCAATGCGCTGGATGGCCCGGGGAGGATTGTGCTATACGTCAAGCGTGGGCACTTCCAGGACATAGACATTCCATAAGGACGCATGCCATGGACATTGAGACAGACACAAGGATCGGTGTTGAAGAGGCCGCACATGCACTCGGCGTTTCCACCAAGACCATTCAAAGGTATCTCAAATCTGGATTATTGACCAAGATAAAAGCAAATCGTCGAACATATCTGCAGCAATCTGAAGTGACTGAGTTGGTGAAAAAGAAACGACATGGACAGCAAGGCAATCTGCTCAAGACGGAATTACAGACAACTGCGGGAGATATCGTGACTGTCAGTCGTGAGCGATATGAGGGGCTTCTCATTGAATTGGGCCAACTGCGGAAGGAACGCGAATATCTTATGGCGTCGGAGATCAAGCGGCAGGAGCTTGAAACAGCTCTGAAACGCGCAGAAGCCGAACTGGCTGAAGCCCGGAGACCTCTGCAGAAGAGTCGGGCAAGCCCTGATGTGCCGGGCAGGAATGCGTCCGAAGCGGATGATCAAAGCCGCGAGCGCGAGCTCAAGGGTCGCCCGCCGTCCACAAAGCCCTGGTGGCAGAAGTGAACCGTCTCTCACAGACCACCCTCGAAAGGCGCTCTCAGGAAAGTGTCGTCAAAGTACTGACATTCGCCTGGATTGACTGGTGGGGTATGATTATTTTGCAGGGAAGAGATCAGGATTCTGAGCCGCGATCCCCCTATGGTCCTTCTCCCACTCTCTGTGAACACTACAGTTCTGGCACGCTCGTCAGCCAAAGGCTCACCCGGGTCGTAATGATGGAGTGGGTTCCATGGTCGCCTGAAATTGAAGACTCAGGACGGCCTGCCATCACCCGGGATGACGTTGACGGGCCCGCAGGGAATATCACATGCGTTGGTTCACCTCAATCAAGGAGGAACGTGTCATGATGTGGCTCATACTGACTCCCTTCCTGGTGCTGTGCTTGGCGGCCTTTGGACTGACCGTGGCTGAAGCGGTCGATTTCTTGCGAGCCAGGCGCTCCGGCTCAACCCATTCCCCTTTGACGCGCCCCTGGAGCTCTCACCATCCGCTTGGAAAAAAGTATTCGTTCTGTCCCGACCTGGCTGATGATGGGATGAGCTCAATCTGCGCAGGGGGATTGGGGTGCAACGACTGACAGACGGCCGCGGGCCATGCCATGGCACCTGAACCATGGGCCTGCAGCGTCTTCCATGGGGTCTGCAGCCTGCCCTAGGGCGATGGTGAAGTGGATTGATGTGAAGGACAAAGGCGGTAGACTTCGATTTCACGCCGCCCCTTCGGAGTCTGGATTCGATCCACGTAGGTGACATCGAAGCCGTCTTTGACCAGCTCATAGGTGGGGCGCCCAAGATAGACGGTGCCGGGGTCCGCCAGCGACTGAAGGCGGTAGGCCACGACGACGGGCTCACCCAGAACCGTATATTCCATGCGCTGTGGCGACCCCAGGTACCCCGCCACCACTTCCCCCGTATTGACTCCGATACGTATGGCAAATCGCTGGTCGGCGGGCAGGCTCGCCATGAGCTTGTCCAGCTGTTCCAGCATCTCCAGGGCGCACTGAACCGCACGCGAGGCGTGGTCATCGCACTGAAATGGCGCCCCGAAGATCGCCAGGAGCCCGTCTCCCAGGTACTTGTCCAGAGTCCCCTCCCACCGAAAGAGGACATCCGTCATGAGCGTGAAGTAGCGGGTGAGGAGATGGGCGATCTCTTCGGCGCCCAATCGCTCGCTGAGAAGTGTGAAGCCCTGGATGTCTGAGAAGAGTATGGTCGCGGTGAGCTTCTCCGTTCGCAGAACAAGCTCCTCCTGGTTTGAACAGTCCTGCGCAATGCGCTCGGCCACCCGCGGGGACATGAAACGCTCCAGGTTCTTGCGCCTCAGGACCTCGCGGTAGAGCTTCTCGTTGAGGGCCGCCTTCTCGATGCCCGAGGCGACCTGGTTGGCGATCACGGTCAGGATGATGAGCCCGTCTTCTGAGAACTGACCGTCTTGGGAACCCTCGAGGTATATGGCACCGAGCACCTCCCCCTCGTGCACCAAAGGCGCACAAAGAGCCGACTGCACGCCGCGTGACATCATGGTGTCGCTGGCCGAGAACTCCTCCCCCGTCAGGATCGACCGCCGGTTCAGAACCGCATGCGCCACCATGCTTCGGCTCCATGGAACATTCATCGCACTGCTCGCCATTTCCCGGTAACTGCCGTCAGGATTTCTCATGAGCAGCACCCCGGACCGAGCACGCACGCTCTGAAGGATCAGTTCCATCGCCGCCCGGAGAAAATCCTTCACGCTGGTGACGGTGATCAGCAGGTTGCTCAACCTCTGCAGAATGAGATAGTTCAGGTCCATCGTCTTGCAAAG
>JBFYYO010000091.1:0-13282 GCA_041310025.1 Syntrophobacterales bacterium | reverse complement strand
TGGTGACGACCCGCTTGTTCTTGGAGTAGGGAGTGACCGCGGCCACGACGGCTCCCGGGTTGCACGAGTGGTACTCGCCCGAGATCTCGTAGATATCCAGGACACTGCCGGCCACCGGGGTATGGTTGTAGTGGTACTTGTCCGGGGTCAGGCGGAAAATGGCGTAGTCGGCGCCCTGGAATGCTCCGAGCCACTCGGGCTTGTCGGCTCCCAGGAGCTCCTCGTACTCGAAGAATTTGTCCTTCAGATGGAGGCAGGAGGTTGTGCGGAAGGATCCCAGCAGGACACGGGAGTCGGCCGGCGAGACGACGACCCGGGGGGCGGACTCCATGGGACGGCATTCCCAGTACCGGATTTTACGCTCGAAGACGTCCCGCAGGGTCCGCATGAGCTCGGGGGGATCGAGGGTCTCGGCCCAGTCGACGCCCAGTTTCTTCCGAAGGCAAGGATCCTTCCTCCATCCGGCACTGAGTGGGAGATCGAATTGAACATGGCCCAGGAATTTCGATACCCAGGGGCTGGTCAGGGCTCCGAAAAGCAGCCCCGGGTTCTCTCGCGCCGAGGCATAGATCTGGTTCAGCAGGCGGTCGGCGATGAGCTTCTCCGTTTGAATCTCACCCGTTTGCCGTATGATGTACTGGTGTTCCATGAGTGCAGGCTGCGGGAAGATCATGGGAACGCGATGCCTCCTTTTCCAGATCGCGGCATATGGTGATGAGTATCAGGTTGATGAGCCGCTGCAGGTCGTCAACGGGCAGGGTTTCGTTCAGGATTCCGTCCCTGATGCGGTCGAGGAGCTCGACGGCGGTGACCTCGCCCAGAACGTGCGCGAAGAGCGGCCGGTAGGTCTCCGCATCCAAATCGTAAGCACGCTCCATGGTTTGAAGGTCCTCCTCCAGGACGGCCATGGCCTCGCCGATGGTCTTCAGCCTCAGGCTGCCACGGTAGTAGCGTTCGGCCGCTGCATTGAAATCCCTGGCGTGCACACGCATGGGGGACCGGGCACCCAATTCCCCCAGGATTCCGCGTTCCAGCCTCGCGCTGACGCTGGCCTCCGCGGGGTTGTTCAACCGCTCCGAAAGATCTGTGATGGTCGGGCCCAGCTCGAGAAGCTCGATGAGGTCGCCCGCCTCGCGCATGAGGATCCAGCTGAGAGCCTTCTTGTACTCGGCATGGTAGACTCTCAGGTATCCTGGATACCGCCGGCTCAGCCGCACACGCTCGGTCTTTTCGATGATGCCTTTGAGAAAACGATTGCCCGTATCCTGGCGCACGTAGAAAGTGGGGATGCCGATGGCACTGCCGAAGAAGATCTGGCGTCTCTCGCTTTCGACGGTGGGCTCATCCGGGATGTCCCCGTGGGAGACGCGCCCCTGCGCAATGGCCTTGAATGCGAACCCGCTCACCAGGACCTGCAGGTTGGCCGCCTGGCCCAGATCCTCGACAATGGAGTCGAAGAGGCTGTAGTGCCGGCCTTCGAACCCGCTGAATCCCAATTTGCTGAATTCGCGCAGGCGGTAGAGCATGTAAAGGGCCATGCGGGAATCGAAGACCCCCAGCTCGGCCAGATCTTCCTTCAGCCGGTCCCCATTCCCCAGACGCCCGTCCAGTCCGGGACTGCGCTCGGTGCTCATGAGCGCCACGAAATAGTCGACGAGGCGGAAATCGGGAACCAGGTCGCCCCTCAGCCCGAGAAGGGTGGCCAGGGTCCGGTCGAGCCACTCAGGTCCGAAGGGCGTCACGGCATATCCCATGAATCGCAGGTTGGCTTTCTTCTTCCAGCGTCTCCAGATCATGCGCAGGTGGGTGTAGTCCAGTTCATGAGGCAGGTAGCCCAGGGCCTTCTCGGGGTGGAAGTCGCTGAAGTCCAGCCGGTAGGGGGACGCGCTGTACGAGCCCACGAAGAGGGGCAGGAAGTGCTCGACAACCTTGATGACCAGGTCCCCCAGGTATTTTTCATCGGCGATCGTGAACCCCGAGGAGCCATCGGCCAGGGCTTGTGTGAGCCTGCGGCTGCCCAGGCTGAGATGGGTGCCGTTGTTGGCGAGGCAGATGTTGGAAAGGTTGGGCAGGACGACGAGGTTCCGGGTGATGATGCCGGCTTCGCGCAGCTTGGCGATGGCGTTGAGCTGGCTCCGACTCAGCACCTGGTGACAGAGACACATGTAGCGGTGCTTGTCCTCTCCGCGGTCCCAGCCGGAGAGACAGGGGCTCATGAAGAGCTCCCGGTAGAAGGCGTCGGAGATGGAGTCGTTGAGCTCCTTTTGCCGAACGGGAGGGTGGGGTGCGAAATATACGAAGACCTCCTGGCCCCTGGAACGGAGCCCGAAGTGCTCGTTGGCGTACTGGACCAGGAGTTGCGTGAGCAGGAAGCGTTTGGCGGTCTCCGCTGCGATGGCCCGCCCCATGCCGGATCCAGGATGGAGGGCGACGGGGTGGAAGGAGAAGGTCTCGGGCGAGGTGTTGTCGTTCAGGAAATGAGCCAGGAGCCGCAGCCCGATCTCCTTCAGGGACCTCGGGAGCGCCGGTTGGGTACCGAGGACGTCGGCCAGGGAGAGCTTCAGCAGATAGCTGATGGGGATGCGCAGGACCTTTTCCCCGTTTTCATGCATCAGAAACCGGCTGAGATCGGATCGCATGCCCAGTTGGGGATTGCTCTTGTCCGCCAGGAGGTCGGTTTCCAGAACCTGTCGGGCCAGGGGGCTGAGGAGGCGATGGGGGAATCGGACCCAGCTGTTCTCCCAGACTTTCTCGGTGTTCTGGCTGAGGTAACGTTCCAGCTGGGAGATCACCTCGCGGGAGGTGTCTCCAGCCGAGGCCCGCTTCATGATGTTGGCGAAGTAATTGGACTCCGCGATGATGAACGGCAGGTCCACTGCGTCCCGCTCGCCCCTGACGGCGACCTGAAGCTCGTTTTCCGTGCCGGCTGTGGTATCGTGAAGCGAAAACGGGAGCGACTCGACGAGATGGCTGGAAGGGGAATAGTCGATCCCGAGCTTCCCGAGGATGGACTTGACGGAGGGGGTGAGCTCGTGCACGGGGTGCACCGACCTTGCGAATCCCGTCTTTTCCTGACAGCTCATGGCCACCCCTGTTTATGGAAGTTTCGAGTTTCGAGTTTCGAGTTGAAACCCATTCCGGACCATCTTCCCTTGCCTTGCGAAGGCATCCCAGAGAGGCATGCGAAGATGTCTTGGGAGACTTCGAGTTTCTGCAAATAATGGAGGTAAGTGATGAACAGGTGAAGAATGTGTGACGATTTGATGACGTTCTCGCCGGTGGCGGCTGTTCCATCGGCAGGGCCTGATGCAGCTTGCACCATTGGTCTTGACACACTGGTTCAATTCTAATAATCCATTTGCTGAATCCATTTCACTCTGAGGTTCGGGGGCGATGCAGTCTCTATCTTCTGGGCACCCGATCCTTTCCTTCCAAGATGGGAAGTTGTCCGGCTTCGGCGGGATGCAACCGGAATTTCAGCGGAGATTGCCTCCAGATGAATCGGCGCACCTTTCTGAAAATTGTCGGCTCGGGAAGCGTTTCGTGTGCCGCTGCCTGCACCCCCGATCCTTACGGTGGCCCCCGGCCGGACAAATCGCTCCATTCTCCGGTGCAAGCGCCTGAAGATATGGTGACGGGAGCGCCGACCTGGTATGCGACGACCTGTCGCGAATGCCCGGCGGGGTGCGGGGTGCTCGCCAAGAATCGCGAAGGCAGGATCATCAAGCTGGAAGGAAACCCGCTGCATCCCGTGAATGAGGGCAGGCTCTGCATGCGGGGGCAGGCGGCTCTGCACGGCATCTACAATCCGGACCGGCTCAAGACACCCATGCTGCGGGAGGGGAAGAACTGGCGGCCGGTGAGCTTTGCGGAGGCCCAGGCGCTGCTCAACGGCAAACTGGCGGCAGCGGCTCAAAAGGGGCGGGACCGGGTCCGAATGCTCACCGAAGTGGTGGGGGAGACTCAGCTGGAATTGTTCAAGGGGGTCATGGCCGCGTGGAATGCGTCCCCTCCGCTGGTTTTTGAGCCATTCGCCTACGAAACGCTCAAGGCAGCCAATCAGGCGGTTTTCGGCGTGAACGGTCTGCCGTCCTACAGAATCGACCGGGCGGATTGCCTGGTCTGCTTCGGCGCCGACTTCCTGGAAACCTGGCTCTCCCCCGTGGAATATGCGCGTCAATTCAAGGCCATGCATGCCGTGAACGAAGGCGGGTCCAAAGGGCGCTTCCTCCATGCCGCACCCTTTCAGTCGCTCACGGGCGCCAACGCCGACCGATGGCTGGCCTGCCATCCCGGGAGTGAAGCGGTGCTGGCTCTCGGCCTGGTGCGGGAAGCCGTGCAGGCCGGACGGGGATCCGGCCTTCCCCGCCCGTTCCTGGAGGAGCTGGCGAATGTTTCGGCTCCCTACATGCGGGAGGTGGTGGCGGATCGGACCGGCGTTTCGCGTGCGGATTACGAGGGAGTTTTCCAGGCCTTGCTGCGGGCTGAGCGTCCGCTGGTTCTCGGGACGGGGGCGGCGGCATCCGGCCCTTGTGGCGTTCAGGCCGACATGGCCGTCAACTGCCTGAACTGGGTTCTGGACCCGACGCTGGCAAGAATCGATCTCGAGCATCGCCACCGGGTCGAAACGGCCGCCTCGAGATCCGAGGTGATGGCGCTCTTCGAACTGCTGGATGGCAAACCGGCGGATGTGCTGCTCCTTCACAACGTCAACCCGGTCTACGCCATGCCGCGTGCGGAAGTTGTGGGGAGGGCCCTGGAGAACAAGTCCACCTTCGTGGTTGCGTTGAGCGGTTTCATGGATGAGACGAGCGAGTTGGCGGATCTGGTGCTGCCGGTTCGCCTGCCCCTCGAGAGCTGGGGCGAGTACGCCGGGAAGCGGGGAATTTTATCCACTCTGCAGCCGGCCATGGGGAAGCTCACCGATGCCCCCCATGTGGGCGACGTCCTGATGGCGGCCGCAAGCGGCAAGGAGCTGACCGAAGGCGACGGCAAGGCCCTCCTGGTTTCCCGCTTGCTGAACGCCGGGACGGTTCGGGACGAGATGCACTGGCTGCAGATGCTTCAACAAGGCGGCCAGTTCGAGGGTGCAATGGACGGAGCGGCATCCTCCAAAGGTCCGGCGCTCCAACCCGACCCGTCCAGGCTGAAGCCTTTGAAGGCAGTCCTGGAATCCGACCGCACTGCCTTCACGTTCATTGCGGCTCCATCCATCCGCTTCTTTGACGGGCGCGGAGCCAACCGGCCGTGGCTCTGCGAGGTGCCTGATCCCCTCACGCGGGTGGCCTGGCAAACCCCACTCCTGATGAATGCCCAGACCATGAGTGCCGAAGGGCTCAAGCCGGGGGACCTTGTCCGCATCGCTTCAGGAAAGGCCGAAATAGAAGCGCCGGTTTACGATGCAGCGGGCGTGAAGCCGGGCGTCCTGGTGATGGGCTGCGGCCAGGGACATACGGCGTACGGCCGGTATGCCAAAGATCAGGGCGTGAATCCCCTTGCTCTGCTGCCCCAGCAGCTGGATCCGTCCAGCGGGGCGCCGCTGCACTGGATTTCGGGAGCGGAGCTCAAACCAACCGGTGATGCGGAACCCCTGGCCAGCACCGACGGAGGCCGCATCCCCTACGATCGCAAGATCGCCCTATCGGTATCTGTGAAGAACCTGGGCGATTTGAAACAACCTCGGCAGGCCGGCCTCACCATGTGGGACTTCCCCCTGACCCTGCCGCTCCCCGAAGGCTACGATCCCAAGCGGGATTTCTATCCGCCCCACGATCACGACCAGTACCGCTGGTCCATGGTGGTGGACCTGGACCGGTGCATCGGGTGTGGCGCGTGTGCGGCGGCGTGCTATGCCGAGAACAGCGTCGGCATCGTGGGCCGGGAGCGCATCGTGGAAGGGCGGGAAATGGCCTGGCTCAGCGTCGAGCGCTACCTGGATCCCGACGATGCCACGCGGGTGACCTTCCTGCCGCTCATGTGCCAGCACTGCGACAATGCGCCCTGCGAATCCGTGTGTCCGGTATTTGCGGCGCATCACGGCAAGGAGGGCATGAACAACCAGATCTACAACCGCTGCATCGGCACAAGGTTCTGCTCCCAGAACTGCCCGTACAAGGTTCGCCGATTCAACTGGTTCACCTGGGAATGGCCGGATCCCATGCCGTTGCAGCTCAACCCCAACGTGACAGTTCGGGCCAAAGGCGTCATGGAGAAATGCTCCTTCTGCGTGCAGCGCATCAAGGAGGCTCATGGATGGGCCAAGAACGAGAAGCGAAGCATCCGGGACGGGGAGGTCGTGCCGGCCTGCGTGCAAACCTGCCCGACCCAGGCCCTGTTCTTCGGCAATCTCATGGATGCCGAGAGCCGGGTACGCAAACTGGTGGACGATCCCAGGGCCTACCAGGTCATGGGATACCTGAACACCAAGCCGGCCGTGATCTATTTGAGAAAGGTCGTTCAGGATCCGTGAGAGCGTGTGAAAAATTCTCTTTCACCGCAAAGGCGCAAAGAGCGCGAAGAAGCCCTTTAGATTTCGAAAGAATTTGCTTGGCGTCCTTGGCGTCTTTGCGGTGAATGGGTTTGGGGTTTTTGATCGTTTCGCATCGAGCCATGGGAACAACGACTTGCGAGAGCATGACATGTCGCAGCTGACATTCGCCGAAATCGACCGCACCGTCCTGGATACACTCAGGCCGCCTGGGCGCAGCTACTGGATGGTGGTGGGGGTCCTGTTCCTGGGGGTCCTCATGGGGGCTGCGTGCTGGGCTTACCAGATCGCCAGAGGCATTGGCGTGGGGGGGCAGAACATCCCGGTGGCCTGGGGCATTTACCTGGTCAACTTCGTCTTCTGGGTCGGAATCGCTCACTCCGGCACGCTGATCTCTGCCATTTTGCACCTGCTGCGGGCGGGGTGGCGGAACCCCATCGCCCGGGCGGCCGAAACCATGACAGTCTTCGCCGTTTGCGTCGCCGGCCTTTTCCCTTTCATCCATCTCGGGCGTGTGTGGCTCGTGTATTACATGCTGCCCATTCCCACCCAGCGGACCCTCTGGCCCAATTTCCAGTCGCCGCTCCTGTTTGATGTGGTGGCCATCAGCACCTACCTGACCGTGAGCGCCCTCTTCTGGTACACCGGCATGCTGCCGGACCTGGCCCGAGTGCGGGATGACGCCGAAGGGGTCCGAAAGCGGGTGTTCACCGTCCTGTCTCTGGGGTGGACGGGGGCTCACGAGCAATGGCGACATTACACGCGAATCTACCTGTTCTTTGCCGCCCTGGCGACCCCGCTGGTGATTTCGGTTCACAGCGTCGTTTCCTGGGACTTCGCCCTCGGCGTCGTTCCGGGATGGCACACCACCATCTTCGCCCCTTACTTCGTGGCCGGCGCCATTCACTCGGGTCTGGCCATGGTGCTGACGCTGATGATTCCGCTGCGCAAGATCTTCCATTACGAGCGTTTCATCAGCATGCACGTGCTCGAGAGTGTGGCCAAGACGATCATTTTCACCGGACTGATCGTGGGGTTTGCCTACGGGACCGAGCTCTTCATCGCCTGGTACAGCCGCAACCCGGTGGAGATGGAAGCCTTCCGCTGGCGGCTCCAGGGCCACTACGCCTACGGGTTCTGGATCATGGTCGTCTGCAACGTGCTGGTTCCCATTCTCTTTTTCTTCAAGAGGATCCGCACCTCCATCCCCTGGCTGTTCGGCATCTCCATCCTGGTCAACATCGGCATGTGGTACGAGCGCTTCGTCATCATCATCAGCGCCGTCGGCCATGATTTCCTGCCCAATGCCTGGGGGTTCTACAGCCCTTCCTGGGTGGAGCTAGGAGTCATGGTGGGAAGCTTCTGCCTGTTCTTTTTCTTTTTCATGCTTTTCTGCAAGCATCTGCCCTCCGTTTCCATGACGGAGATGAAGGAGACTCTGGTACAGGGTGAGAGCCATGGCCACTGAAACGCAGGTGATGGGGATTTTCGGGGAAGAGAGACAGGCTGTGGATGCTGTGGTGAGCTTGAAGAGCTCTGCCGAGTGGCCCATAGTCAGGGTTCACAGTCCCATCCCCAGCCATGCACTGGCCGAAGCGATGCAGGTCAGGAAGAGCAAGGCTGGCTGGTATACGCTGGTGGGAGGCATCATCGGGTTCTTTGCGGGGTTTTTGCTGGCCATTTACTCCTCGACCAGCTGGAGCCTGATTGTCAGTGGGAAGCCCATCGTGGCCCTGGTGCCGTTTGTCATCGTCGGGTTCGAGTTCACCATTTTGTTTGCCATCTTCGGCAACCTGATCGGGTTCCTGCACCAGTCCCGCCTGCCGCGGCTGCAGAACCTGGAGACTTACGATCCCCGCTGCTCGGGTGAGCATTTTGGAGTCCTCGCTTCGTGTGCTCCAAACGATCTCGAGCGTTTGACGACCTTCTTCAGGGAGAAGGGAGGCGATGTCCAGGCGTTCGCCTCTTCGAATCCGGAAACGGAGTGAGCGCCGGCGTCCAAGGCTGCCGGGGGGTATTCTTGTCAACCCGTGCATTGCCAGGCCTGATTCCACCGGACTTCGTTCCTCAACCAGCAACCAGCAACCAGCAACCAGCAACCAGAAACTAGAAACTAGAAACTAGAAACTAGAAACTAGAAACGGTTCTTCCGAGATGACCGTCGTGGAAAAGAAAAAGCCTTACTGGATGCTGATGGCCGCTCTATCCGTCATCGGTTTCGCCACGTTCGTCTACGGTGCCGCCGGTGGAAACGCCGGGCGCGCATGGCAGGCTTTCCTCATCAATTTCCTGCTTTGGTCGGCCATCGCCCAGGGCGGTCTCCTTTTTTCCGCAATCATGACGACGGTCAAAGCTCGCTGGAGCGCTCCCCTGGAGGGGCTCTCCCAGGCCTTTGTGGCCTTCTTCCCCATTTCCTTCCTGCTTTTTCTGCTGCTGTTCCTGGGCCGCTCCCACGTTTTTCCATGGCTTCACGATCACCATCTGCACGGGAAAGAGGTCTGGCTGAATCTTCCGTTCCTCTTCACGCGCGACTGCATCGGCCTGCTCGCCCTCTACCTGCTGGGCTCCCTTTACGTATATCACGCGCTCCTCCTGAAGCTGGAACCTTCGGGGGAGGCTGGGGGCAGTCTGCGGTCATGGGTCCGTCGACTGAGGGGGGAAGGTCCCCTGGACATGGAACGGATCGCCGGCCGGATGCAGGCGATCAGCGTCGGCTACATCCTGGCGTTCACACTGGTGCTCAGTCTCATCGGCTATGATCTCGTCATGGCTGCCGACCCGCACTGGGTGTCCACGCTGTTCGGGGCCTACACGTTTGTGAAGGCTTTCTACGTGGGGCTGGGCGGTCTCATCATCCTGGCCGCTGTCATGCATCTCAGGCCAGACAACGACTTTCAGCTGTCAGAGTCGCATTTCCACGACATCGGGAAGCTTTTCTTCGCTTTCTGTCTGGTATGGGCGGACTTCTTTTATGTCCAGCTGGTGGTGATCTGGTACGCCAACATCCCCGAGGAAACCGCTTACGTCATCGAGCGCACCATGGCGGTCCCGTGGCGTTCTGTGGCCTGGACGGTTTTCGTCCTCTGCTTCGTGGCCCCGTTTTTCATCCTCCTGAACCGGAAAATCAAAACCATGCCCCGGTCGATGATCGTGCTCTGTTCGGCGGCCATTGCGGGGATTTGGCTCGAGCACCTGCTGCTGCTGGGCTCGCCGCTCAGCCATTCCGCCCATTCGCTGCCCCTCGGGGTGAGCGACGTGATGATCAGCCTTGGGTTTCTGGGCCTGATGGTGACGGCCGTAGGCTTCTTCCTGAGAGAGTTCCCGGAGCTTGCGCGGGTTGGAAGGAGGGAGGCCGCCTGATGGAGGTTTTGCTCACCACCCTGACCCTCACCACCCTGGCGATCCTGCTGCTTGTCCTGGCGAGGAGATACAGGATTTCGCTCACCCGGAACCTGGGGCCCATTGCCATGGTCGTCCTCTGTGCGGCTGCGGTCGTGGCGTTTCTCTTTCTTTTCTATCGGACTCCCGGCACGGACATCGGGGTGGCTCAGCCCATTCCCTTCAGCCATCGGGTGCATGCGGGCGTGAAGAACATCCAGTGCGACTACTGTCACCCCTACGCGGGACAGTCGCTGGAGCCGGGGCTTCCGCCCGTCGAGAAATGCCTCCATTGCCACAAGTACGTCATTGCCAAGCATCCCGAGATCCTGAAGGAGCACCATTATTTCGACACTCGCACGCCGACGCCATGGAAAAAGGCCAACTACCTGCCTGAGCATGTGGTCTTCAACCATCAGCGCCACATCAGGAAGGAACTGGCGTGCCGGGAGTGCCACGGCGAAATCGAGAAGATGGATCGGATCCGGGGAAAGTTCTTTTATATGCAGTTTTGCATCGAGTGTCATCGCGAGAAAAAGGCCAACATCGACTGCTGGCTCTCCTGTCACAATTGAAGAGGGCTTTCGGTGAATGACAAGCGTCGAACCCCAATGTGAACGAGGGATGGTCATACATGGCATT
Organism: Syntrophobacterales bacterium; assembly: GCA_041310025.1. Classification (GTDB taxonomy): domain Bacteria; phylum Desulfobacterota; class Syntrophobacteria; order Syntrophobacterales; family Syntrophobacteraceae; genus JALOOX01. The sequence goes on along the minus strand of JBFYYO010000091.1, from coordinate 2,775 downwards.
CAATATTGCCGAAGGTGAGGAAAGCTATCTGACGGCCAAAGGCTTCTGCCTGACTTCCGCCACCTGGTTTGCCCTGGCGACGACGGTGGGGATGCTGGCCGCGGGATATCTGATCGCCCCGGATTTCATGGCCAACATCGGCTTTTTGCAGTTCGGGCGCATCCGCCCCATGCACGTGAATCTCGTCCTGTTCGGTTTCGTGACGCCGGGGCTGCTGGCTGCGGCCCACTACTACATCCCGAAGCTGACGCGGAGTCCGCTTCACAGCGAGAAACTGGGCCTGGTCACGGTGATCGTCTGGAATATCACGTTGCTGGCTGGAGTTCTGGCTTTGTCGGCCGGTCACAGCCAGGCCCGGGAGTATGCCGAGCTCATCTGGCCGGTGGACGTCATGGTCGTGGTGGGTTTCGGCCTGGTGGCCTACAACCTGATCATGACCGTACGCAACCGGCGGGAGCCCATCCTGTATGTGTCCATCTGGTACGCGTGCGCCGCGGTTGTCATGACGGGCACGACCTACATCATCGGCAACGTGATCTGGAGGCCGGACACCGGGGCGCTCACGGGCATTCCCGACGCTATCCTCCTCTGGTTTTACGGGCACAACATCTTCGGGCTTCTGCTCACCCCGCTCTCCCTGGGTGTGGCTTACTACGTGGTCCCCAAAGTGACCCGCAACCCGCTCTACAGCCACACTCTCAGCCTCTTTGGCTTCTGGAGCCTCCTGGTGGTGTACACGCATATCGGCACCCACCACCTGCTTCAGGTGCCGGTGCCCACCTGGCTCAAGGTCATTGCCATCGTGGACAGTGTGGCCATGGTGATCCCCGTCATGGTGTTCCTCATCAACATCTGGTACACGGCCAGGGACAAACTGGGTGAAATCCACGCCGACATTGCCGGCAAGTTCGTGCTCACGGGGACCATCATGTACTTCTTCGTGAGCATCCAGGGTTCCATGATGGCTCTCCCCCAGGTACAGCGGGTCACCCATTTCAACAACTGGGTGGTGGGGCATGCGCACATAGGCGTTCTCGGGTTTGCGGGCATGATCGCCCTCGGCGGGCTCTACTACATCCTGCCCCATATCTCGGGGCGGCCCCTCTACAGCCGTTTTCTGGCCGATCTGCAGTACTGGCTGGTGCTGATCGGTGTGGGTGGATTCACGGTAGTGCTGACCATCGTGGGGCTGATCCAGGGCAATGCCTGGCTCAACGGTGAAACGATCTACCGGGTGCTGCCCGAGATCCATCTCTACTACATCCTTCGGGTCAGCATCGGGTTTCTCATCGCCGCCGGGGCGTACATCGGGCTTTATAACATTGTCAGGACCTTGTTCTTCAATCCCAGAGCTGAAGCACCATGACTCAGAAGATGACACCGTCCGCCATTGTTGCGGGATCGCTGGCCATTCTGCTGACCATCACCTTCATGGTGGTCTTCTGGCCGTGGGCCACCATGGACAAGGCCCCATCGGAGATTTTCCGGTCGAGAACAGAGCAGGAGGAAGCGGGACGGAAGATCTACATGGCCAATGGCTGCGTGTATTGCCACAGCCAGTCCATCCGAACCATCGACTGGGGGCACGGCGCTGAGAGAATCGCCCAGGCCGGAGATTACGCCGCCGATCAGCCCATCCTGCTGGGCTCGGCCCGGACGGGTGTGGACCTCTCCCAGGAGGGAGGGGAGCGTCCGGACGACTGGCATGTTGCTCACTTCATCAACCCGCGATACACAAGGCCCAACTCCATCATGCCGCCTTTTGAGTGGCTGGGAATGGAGAATATCAAGCTTCTGACCGTCTACATTCAGAGCCTTGGGCTGAAGGATGCCGACCGCCGGATGGAGCGGCAGCGCACCTGGAAGGAGAAGGTGACCGAGGCCTACGAGGCGGGTCCTGAATACAATGTTCGGTGGCTGGCCGACCACGTGCCCGAGGGCTGGCGCAGCATTCCCAATCCATACCCCACGACGGCGGCCGGGTTGGCCCGGGGACATAAGATCTACCAGGACGAATGCCTGGGGTGCCACGGCCCCATCGGCGACGGCATGGGACCGGCTCAGGAGTGGCTCTACCCGCCCCCCCTGAACTTCACGATCCTGAAAGACCGGCAGATCAGCGGAGGTATCCTTTACTACCAGATCATGAACGGCATCACCGGGTCGGCCATGCCGTACTTCAAGCGGGAGCTGGAGTCCGAAAAGATTTGGGATGTGGGCAACTACGTTGCGGTCTATTTCATCAACCAGTCCGACGCCAATGCGGAGCCGCGGGGCATCGATGCTTCGTACGAGCCGTGAGAGTTGAAGGTTGGAGCCCAGGATGTATTTTCCCTATTTCATGGCCTACATGACCGCCGGTTTCGCCATCAGCCTGGTGGTCTTTCTCTGGGCCCTCCGGAACGGCCAGTTCAGCGACCAGCAGCGGGCGCGCTATCTGCCCCTGGATGAGGAGGTGGATCGAGGACCGGCGAAGGTGTCCAGGATGAACCGGCTTGAAGCTTACGCGCTGCTGGCGCTCGCGACCTCGGGTCTTCTGGCCAGCGGGGCCGTCCTGCTCTTTTCATTGCTCCGGGTTCCGTAACGGGTTGTTCTCAACAGAGGGATGAAATCATGCGGCTGTTTGAGCTTTTGGGCATTCAGCACTTCGTTCTCTATCTGTTCCCCGCCATCATAACGGTGGTCCTTTTGGCTCTGGCCCTGGGCTACACGCATTTTCGCGGTGAGGACACGGAAGAGCGCAAGACCCGGGTGATCGAAAGGTTCCCTTTGGAC
>JBFYYO010000090.1:0-13307 GCA_041310025.1 Syntrophobacterales bacterium | reverse complement strand
GCCATCGGCCCTTATTCTCAGGCCATCCAGGCCGGGAACTGGCTTTTTGTGAGCGGGCAGATCGGTTTGAATCCGTCCAGCGGTGAGCTGGTCGGGGACGACTTCATCGAACAGACCAGACAGGTCCTCCGGAATTTGACAACTATTCTGGACGCCGCGGGCTATGACATTGTAGACGTCGTCTCCGTGGACGTCTTCCTCACCGACATGGGGCAGTTTTCCGCCCTCAATTCCATTTACGAGACCGTGTTCTCGAATCACAAACCGGCCAGGGCGGCAATCGAAGTGAGCGCACTCCCGAGAGGGGCCAAAGTGGAGATCAAGTGCGTGGCATGCCGCATGGAATAGGGATTCCAGGGTTTTCCGCTTGATCGGCCAAACTTCATTTGCTACGTTTGCCAATCTGTCATGAATCAGCATGGATTGAGAGAAAGAAGAGGGAATCGGCTCTTAGCGGCGGGTATTCCGCCCGAGGGCCAAATGGGGGGAGTTGTGAACGTCTTTCAAGGAGGAGGAGTCTATTCATGAACAGCAGATTTCGTTTTGCCGCGTTTTTCATTGTCGGTCTCATGGTTCTGGGTTTTGCAGCCATGGCTCCTGCCGAGGACAAGGTTTACGTCAACGGCATCGATGCCAACTTCCCGCCGTTTGCATTCGTGGACAAGAATGGCAACCCCGATGGGTTTGATGTGGCCGTGATCAACTGGATCGCCAAAGAGAAGAAATTCAAAGTCAAACATCAGCCCATGGACTGGGATGGGATCATTCCGAGCCTGAACGCGAAAAAGATCGACTTCATCGCCTCGGGCATGAGCATCACGGAGGCCCGCAAGAAGGAAGTGAACTTCAGCATTCCTTACTGGATCATTAAACAGGTGCTGGTGGCCAAGAAGGATTCGGATTTGACGCCGGACAGCGCCATGGCCGAGGGTAAGAAGATCGGGGTTCAGCGCGGCACGACCGAGGCCAAGTGGATCGAGGAAAACCTGATCAAGAAAGGCGGAAAGAAGTTCGAGCTGGTCTACTACGATTCCGCCCCCCTCGCCGTGGAGGATGTGGTGAACGGCCGTATCGCGGCTGCCGCCATGGACGATGCACCGGCCCAGGATGCCGTCAACAAGAACAAGCCGGTGAAGATCATCGGCAGCTTCGGAATGCCCGAGGAGGAATTCGGCTACGCGGTGAGAAAGGAAGACGCGGAACTGCTGAAGACGCTCAATGAAGGACTCAAGCAGATCATGGCCTCGCCTGTCTGGGAGGAGCTCAAGGCGAAGTACGAACTTAAGTAAGAGAATGCATCTGGCTTTGTGTGGGGGCGGGGTTTATCCCCGCCCGTTTTCTATGGGGGAGCTTCGGGAGTCGTCCGTGCGGATTTGTTTTCGTGGCGGGACGACTCCCGGTGGACACTCGTCAATCGATTGGACCCGATGTCTGAAGGTTTGACCGCCGTCATCAATGCATTCCCCTACGTTGTCGAGGGTTCCCTCGTCACGGTGGCGGTGGTGGCGGGCGCCATGAGCCTGGGCCTGATCATGGGCGTTCCCCTGGCCGTGGGGCAGATCTACGGGAGCGCATGGACCAGGCGGCTGGTGGGTTTCTATGTCTGGTTCTTTCGGGGTGTACCCCTCTTGGTCCTCCTGTTCCTGTTTTACTTCGGGCTGTTCTCATTCCTGAACATCAACTTGTCCGCATTCACCGTTGCCGTGATCGTGCTCGGGCTGATCAGCGCCGCCTACCAGTCCCAGATCTTCCGAGGAGCCATTCTCTCCCTTCCCGCGGGACAGCTCAAGGCCGCTCGAGCTTTGGGAATGAGCGACTTCAAGGCCATCTCCTTCATCATTCTTCCCCAGGCGCTGCGTCTCTCCGTCCCCGGCTGGTCCAACGAGTATTCCATCGTCCTCAAGGACTCGGCCGTGACCTATGCCCTGGGCGTGGCGGAGATCATGGCTCGCACACACTTCGTGGCCACCCGCACCTACCAGCACCTGCCGCTCTACATCATGGCCGGGCTGATCTACCTGCTCCTGACCTACGCGGGCACCCGGAGCCTGAGGCTCATCGAGCGCCGGGTCCGGATACCCGGCTACTCGAGGTGAGACGGAAGTCGGAAGTGGGAGGTCAGAGGTCAGAAGCCGGAGGTCGGAATATGGGCATAGGGATTTCGCATCCAGGAACCAGGAACCAGAAACCAGGAACCAGAAACTAGGAACCAGGAACTAGGAACCAGAAACTAGGAACCAGGAACCAGGAACTGATCCATCCATGACCACACAACACGACGACCCTATCCTGAAAATTTCCGGGATCCGTAAGCGGTATGGGGACCGGGAGATCATCAAGGGGATCTCCCTTTCCATCAACAGGGGAGAGCTGAAGGTCCTCATCGGTCCCTCGGGAGGGGGCAAGTCCACACTCCTTCAGTGCATCAACTTCCTGGCGATGCCCGAAGAGGGTGAGGTGTGGCTCGAAGGCCGGCAGATCAACCACCATCGCAGGCGGGAGCTCTACGAATATCGGCAGCAGGTGGGGATGATTTTCCAGGACTTCAACCTGTTCGACCACCTGACGGCTGTGGACAACATTCAGATCGGCCTGGTTCGCGTGAAGGGGATGGAAAGGAAAGAGGCTCGTGAGCGCGCCATGGAGGAACTGGAGCGGGTCGGCCTGAGCGAGCATGCCCATCACTATCCGGCCCAGCTGTCCGGGGGCCAGAAGCAGCGGGTCTCCATCGCCAGGGCACTGGCCATGGACCCCAAGGTGATGCTCCTGGACGAACCCACGTCAGCCCTCGACCCGGAGCTTATCGGGGAAGTCCTCACGGTCATCAAGCACCTTGTGGCCAACGGCATGACCATGCTCATGGCGACTCACCAGATCGGTTTTTCAAGTGCTTTTGCCGATGAGATCGTGTTCATGGAGGACGGGCTGATCGTGGAGCAGGGGCCTCCTTCCAAGATTCTGCATGATTCGGAGCATGCGCGGACGCGCGAGTTTTGTGCGAAGATCACCGAGCTCTACGGAGAAACGGGCTGATGGGGGCGGAGGAGCTGCTTTTCCTGAGGGACGAGGTTCTGCCGGCCATGCTGCGAGGGCTCGGGAAGAGCTTCCTGCTGATCGTTCCCTCGGCGCTCATGGGGACCATCCTGGGCGTTCTCACGGGGGCTCTCCGCGTGTATGGAACGCGACCGGCGGTCTGGGGTGCCGAGCTCTACGTGACGCTGTTCCGGGGCATTCCTCTGGTGGTGCAGCTTTTCATCTGGTATTTCGGCCTGCCTCACCTGGGGATCTATTTTTCCCCCTATCTGGCTTCGGTGGTGGGCTTTTCTTTGTGCAGCGGCGCCTATCAGTCCGAATACGTTCGGGGGGCGCTTCTTTCCATCAAGCACGGGCAGACCCTGGCGGCCCAGGCGCTGGGATTCAGCAAGTTTGAGATGGTTCGCTCCATCATCCTGCCCCAGGGTTTCAGGCGAGCCCTGCCCGGGTGCGGGAACGAGATCATCTATCTCATCAAGTATTCGTCCCTGGCCTACATGGTGACCTTCATCGAGCTCACCGGGGAGGCCAAGATCCTGGCCTCACACTCATTCAAGTATATGCAGGTGTTCCTGGCGGTCGGAGTTTTTTATCTGGCGCTGGTCTCCGTCGCGGGAAGAGTCCTGCGGCACCTGGAAGAGAGCCTCGCCATCCCCGGATTTGAACATCAAAGGACCTGATCCTTGGACCACTTGAAGCTCGACTATCCCCCCCTGACCAGGGAGACGCTCCGCCGCATCCGGGATGCGGTTGGGGAGAAGGCACTCATCCTGGATGCTCAGAGCCGCGAGACTTTTGGCAAGGATTCGGCGGAGCTGAGCTACCTGCCTGAAGCGGTTGTGGAACCGACTTGCGCAGAGCAGGTGGAGGCGCTGCTGAAGCTCGCCAATGAATGCCGGTTTCCCGTCACACCCAGGGGCACCGGCACGGGACTGACAGGAGGGGCAGTGCCCGTTTACGGTGGAATCACCCTCTCCATGGCCCGAATGAACCGCATCGTCCGGATCGATGCGGATGACCTCATTGCCGTGGTCGAGCCCGGCGTCATCAACGGGGACCTCAAAAAGGCCGCCAGGGAGGTTGGCCTGTTCTACCCGCCCGATCCGGCGAGCTTTGACACCTGCAGCCTGGGTGGCAATGCAGCCACCAATGCGGGCGGTCCCTCCTGTGTGAAGTACGGGACGACCCGGGATTACATCCTGGGACTGGAGGCCGTGCTCCCCACCGGCACGCGAATCAGGACCGGCGTTCAGACCCGCAAGGGAGTGGTCGGCTATGACCTCACACGGCTGCTCGTGGGGTCCGAAGGCACACTGGGAGTCATCACCCGGCTGAACCTGAAGCTTCTCCCGCATCCGCCGGCTGTCATGACCCTGGTGGCACTTTTCCCCGATTTACCCTCGGCCATGCGCGGCGTCATGAAGATCCTCTCCAAGGGTTACACGCCCTGTGCACTCGAATTCCTGGACCGCCACTGCCTTGACCTGGTGGGCGATCTTCTGCCCTTCGAGGGCGTTCAGGAAGCGGGGGCTTTTCTGCTGGTGGAAGCCGACGGAGCTCCCCGAAGCGTCGAGCGGGATATCGAGGAGATGGGAGCGGTCTGCATGGAGGCAGGCGCAGGCCAGGCGTTCATGGCTCCGGATTCTGCCAAGCGGGCGCAGATGTGGGAGGTGCGCAAGCAGGTTTCCCTTCGAATCGAGCAGGGTGCCGCACTCTATGTGCCCGAAGACGTGGCCGTGCCCCTGGGAAGGATAGCCTATCTCGTGGAAGGGCTTCCTGAGCTGGAGGAGCGCTTCGGCCTTCGGATTTATGCCTTTGGACACGCTGGAGACGGAAATATCCACCTGAACATCACGTCCCCGTCCCGTGACTCCTCCGGGCAGGTCCAGGAAGTCATCGAGACCATTCTCGACCGGGTGCTGGCCATGGGGGGAACGATTTCCGGGGAACATGGGATCGGACTCGTCAAGAAGCGCTTCATGGCCAGGGAGCTGTGCGCCGAGAGCCTCCGCATGCAAAGGGAAATCAAGCGGATCTTCGATCCCAACCATATTCTCAATCCCGGCAAGCTTTTTGATTGATCCGCGTCTCCATGTCCCCTCGCGGATATACCCGTTCAGGCTGAAATCCTCCTTTTCTTTGACTCGCGCAGAGACGCAGAGGCGCGGAGAAATGCTGAAAATAAGAGGTTTTTACGTTAGTCCGGATATTGCGCGAGAATGGATGAAATAACCCTCAACCGCTATAATATGGCCAGATGGGGAACATGAGGCAAAGGGGGGGCGTTTGATGTCCACACGTTCGGCACTGGAGGCGTCGGGGAAGACTTTTCGCACCGCGGGGATCAGCCGACGCGTGCAGCAGATCACGATTTCGGCCATCAAGGAGATGCCTCTCCTCGCCAGCCGCCTAAAAGGCTGCGTTTCCCTGGGCCAGGGCATTCCTTCGTTTCCGACTCCACCGCACATTGTGGATGCCGTCTGCCGCGCCATGCGTGACCTGCCCGAGAGCGGGAAGTACACTCTGGGACCGGGAATGGTGCGTCTGCGGGAGTCGATATCAGAAGCCCTGAAGCGGGAAAAAGGGGTCCATGCGGACCCGGATCGAGAGCTCTGCATCACCGTGGGGGCCATGGAGGGGCTTTCGGCGGCGATTCTCACCGTTGTGGATCGCGGTGACGAGGTGATCCTGCCATCGCCCAACTACGCTTCCCACATCGAACAGGTTCTGCTGGCGGAGGGCGTTCCCGTATTCGTTCCGCTGAAAAGTGAGAATTGGCAGCTGGATGTGGAGGCCATGCGCCGAGCGGTCACGCCGCGGACCCGGGCGGTGATCCTCTGTAACCCCCACAACCCCACGGGCGCCAATTTCAGGGAACAGGACCTCAGGACGCTGGCCGCCCTCGCCGTGGAACATGACCTTTTCGTGATCGCCGACGAAACGTACGATTTTCTGACCTATGACGGCGAGCCCCACTTCAGCCTGGCTCCCCTTCCCGAGCTCAAAGACAGGATCATCGCGACCTACAGCTTTTCTAAGAAGTATGCCATGACGGGCTGGCGGGTGGGATATGTCTATGCGTCCGAGGGGTTGCTCGACCAGATCATGAAGGTGCACGATGCCGTGGCGATCTGCGCCCCCACCGTCTCACAGGTCGCCGCTCTGGCTGCCCTGGAAGGCCCCCAGGAATGCGTGGCGCAAATCCGTGCGGCCCTCGAGCACCGGCGGGATCTCATGTGCTCCCGCCTCGACCGCCTGAGCGACCACTTCCGATATGTCAAGCCCCGCGGTGCCTATTACCTCATGGCCCGGAGCCTGATTGAGGGGGCGAGCTCCTCCATGACGCTCGCCCTGCGGCTGCTGAACGAAGCCCGGGTCATCACAATCCCGGGGGCCGCCTTCGGCCCCGAAGGCGAGAACCACATCCGGTTTTCATTTGGAGGGCATGAAGAAGAGATTCAGGAAGCTCTGGATCGCGTCGAACGATGGCTCCAACGGCAGCGGCCTGCCTGAAGGCGGTCTCAGATTTCGGGCTCCTGGTTTCTGGTTGGGAGCGCAACTCCCGCCTCCGGGAGGCTCGACTGTCTTCAGGTTGCCACGTTGCAGTGTAACCTTCCCTGCAACCTCAACCCTCTGGAAGGCAATCGGAGCCAGAAGCCAGATCCTCCCCGATCCTTGAATACGACAACGACATTTTTCGGGTAGGGTGGGCAAAAGCGGCAGCGTTGCCCACCGAGAAGTGCGCCTACACCTTCCGGTGGGCAAGAAAAGGCCCTTGCCCACCCTACCCTGAAGGTGCGTGCATCTGGCCTCATTTTTCGTTGTCGTACTGATATGGATGACATACGCAACCCTGTATTTTCCGGCCCCTTGCTAAAGAAGTGCAGCCGTGGCCTTCTGGGCTGCCTCGAGCCATCCGGCAATGCTGGTGGCCGGGGCGGTCTCTTCCGAGGACTTGATGATCCGACCGGACTCCACGTCGAGCAGGTGCAGCTCGAGTCTCATTTTCCCCTGGACGACCTGGTATCCGCCAAAGACCATCTGGCGGGCCCCGAGGTTCTTGCCCAGCTGCAGCCGAACGGTGGGGTCGGTCACCGCTGATTTGTCCACGCGCATCTTCTGGCGGGCTGTTTCCAGCTGCTGTCTTTCGATGATGCTGTAGCCGCCTTTCTTCTGGATGGTCTCCACGACCTTTGCCGCCAGAAGCTCTCCGAGCTCGGGCTGAGACATTTCCTGGGAGGTCAGATCGTCCAGGTCCCAGACTGCAATGGTTATGGGTCCTGCTTCGGGCTTCTTCTCGGCTTGTTTAGCGGTTTCGGGCGCCGGTTGCGGGGTGGGCTGTGGTGCCGGCTGCTGGGCCGGTTGAGGCGTCGGTCGAACTGCGGCCTGAGGCTGCGGTTCGCGGGTTGGCTGCGGAGCAGGCTCCTTTGCGGCGCACGCTGCAAGCAACAGACAGATGGTCAGGGTAGCCCATGCTCGAAGTCTCAATTTCATCTCACTCTCCCATGTTTTCAGTTCAGTTGAATGAAAAACCGGCGTGCAGAGCCGGAGATGAAAGTACCTGGCGCTGGATCATGCCACAGCGCGCGCCCCAATCCTTGCCGCAACGCCGTCCCTGGTGCACCTGAAGATCCGCCCCTTGGCAATCTGTTGCGGACTGCGGGACGCTCCCTCCATTCCCCTCACTGGAGCCGGATGAGCTCGACCGGGATCTGGGTGACCCGGTTTTCAGCCACTTTGACCTGCGCCTCCCAGTCTCCGTGATCCGGCAGCGTGAGCCGAACTTCGTGCGCACCCGGGGGCAGTGACACCTCCAGGGGGGTCTGGCCGCGGTGTTCTCCATCGATCGACACTGTCGCACCCACAGGCTTGCTGTCAAGCTTGAGAGAGCCCCGAGCCGAGGGCGTTTCGACGGGCCCGGCCGCTTCTGAACGATTCTGCACGGAGCCGGGATGCGCAGGGGGGTGCCCAGTGGCCTGTGACGGTGTTTCTCGAGGGTGTACCGGTCCGGAGGGTGTCTGCGTGGAAGGAGTGGGATCCACGGAAGCCGGTGGGTCCGCCTGGCTGACCTGGCCGGGCTGCTGCTCCCGGGTGTGTGGAGTATCCGAAACAGCGGATTTTCCAGAGTGTCCGCCCATCAGATAGACGGCCGCTCCAGCCAGACCGGCCAGTAGAACCAGCGCCATCAGCACCATCGGCAGGTTCAGGGGTGCTCGACGCCGGTTCGCCGGGACAGGCGTGATGGTCTCGGTCGAAGGGTGCCCCTCCCGCAGGCAGTTCTGAAGCGCCTCACTCAACTCGCGGCAGTTGGCGAACCGCTGCCCGGGCTCCTTGGAAAGACACTTGAGGATCACCGCTGCAAGCTGCCCCGGCAGCGAGGGATTCAGGTCTTCGGGCTTTCGAGGGTCTTCATGGGTGATGCTGTGAAAAATGGTGGCGAGGCTTTCACCGCTGAAGGGGCGCTGATGCGTCAGAAGCTCATACAAGATGACGCCGAGAGAAAAGAGATCAGATCGACCGTCGACAGCCTGTCCAAGAACCTGCTCGGGAGACATGTAGGCGGGCGTGCCCAGGATTTCGCCGGCCTGTGTCTGCTGGGTGGCCATGGGATCTTCAATGCGGGCGATGCCGAAATCGGTGATCTTGATGTTGCCGTCCGGCTGGACGATGATGTTGCTGGGCTTGATGTCGCGGTGCACGATGCCCTTGCCGTGTGCGTAGTCGAGGGCGTCCGCAACCTGAACCCCGATCCTCAGGGCCTCCTCGATGGTCAGCTTCTGACTCTGCAGGACCTCGTTGAGGGGTTTTCCCTCGATGTACTCCATGGAAAGATAAACCGTCCCATGATCCTCACCCTTATCATGGGCCACGACGATGTTGCTGTGGTACAAACGCCCGACGGCTTTGGCTTCCTTGAGGAACCGCTGGGCGAATGCTCCGGAGGAAACACGGTCGGGTCGAAGCACCTTGAGCGCCACCCGCCGGTCGAAGAGCGGGTCGTAGGCCTCGTAGACCACGCCCATGGAGCCTTTGCCGAGCTCCTTGATGATTTGATATCTTCCATATTGCATGGAAAGCGTTTCTTCCATGAAGAGCAGAATCCCTGAATCCTTGAGGGCCCGCGTTTTTCGGGGTGAGCTCGCCAGCTGGTCGAGTCTCCGTCCACCGCACAGCTCAGCACCACGGAGTGACCAGCCATTCCGCTGTCATTGCGGCAATCTTTGAGCCGGTGTCCGGAGAGGACAGCTGGATGCCGGCTTTCGACTGGAGGTATGCCGGGACAGGCTTCGCCGGCGTGGCGAAGTCCAAACGGACATCTCCTTCCGGGGAGCTGTCCTCAGGGGATCTGGATCACCTCACTCAGCACCACGGTGACATTGTCGTTCCCGCCGGCCCTGTTCGCCAGTTCGATGAGCTGATCGGCCTTCTCCAGGATGGTGGCTTTTCGACTGAGAACCCTCACAATCATCCCGTCTTCCACCATGTCCGTCAGCCCGTCCGAGCAGAGCAGAAAAAGATCCCCCGGGAACACCCGGCCTCTAACCAAATCCACGGCCAGATCCTCCTTGGTCCCCACAGCCCGGAGGATGACGTTGCGCAAGCGGTGGCGGCGTGCTTCCTCCCGGGTGATCAATCCCTGGTCCACCTGATCCTGCACCAGCGAATGGTCCCGAGTCAACTGCCTGAGCTCGGAATTCCGAAAGAGATAGGTGCGGCTGTCGCCCACATGCCCGATGGCGAACCGTTCATCGAAGAACCGGAGCACTTCGGCAGTGCACCCCATGCCGGTATGTCCCGGGTTTTCCTTGACATGGGAGAGGATTCGCTCGTTGGCTTGTTGATACGCCTGCTGCAGCAGGACCAGATTTTCGTCTTCGTTGGTGGTGCGCAGCCCTGAGAAAACCTCGACGGCCGTCTGAGCGAAAAGCTGACTGGCCAGCTCTCCCGCTGCGGCTCCGCCCATTCCGTCTGCGAGTATGCAAAGGCCCATGTTGCCGTCCACATGGAAAGCGTCTTCATTATTCTTGCGGCGAAGACCCATATCCGTGCGTCCGAACGAGTGAACCCTCGGCATCGTCGACCCGGCTTCGGAACCGCTCTTGGACGACGGACCGGGCGAAACCTGGCCGGTAGGGAGTGTCGCATCGATGTCAAAGGGATCTGGCTTTTCGGTGATCATATCGGGCGAGTCCTTGGAAACGACCTGTGGTGGTGATCGGCAGCTGCGGGGTGCCGTTTCCCCGTGGCGGAGAGGAGCTGAGTCTTGTCCGCCGGCAAAGCATTGCCCTGTTTCATCGACGCAACAACCCGTTGCGGCGATTGAGCTTTCGTGACTATAATAAAATGTCGAATTGAGGGATGCAATGATTTCGTCGATGCGCTCGTGAAACCGGATTGCTTCGACGCCAGTTTGCGCGGGGATTCGGGCTGAGCATCAGAGGCAGTGTCCTTCACTGGACAGTGGTCTTCACGGCGGTCCCGTGAAGGGTCGCGAGCCGGCTGAAGCGAGCTTTGCGCACGCGAGCCTCTCCCCCCCGTCAACACCCAACTGGATTTGCCCATGAAACAACCGCCTGCCATCACCGTTCAGCTGGTCCATCTCCACGGGCCCATGAAGGGCCAGATCCAGGAATACGATTCCGACTTCATCGCCATAGGACGTCATCCGTCCTGTGAGCTCAGGTTTCCGGCGGACCTCGCGATCATCTCGCGCAAGCACGCGGAGATTCAGCGGGACGGCAATCGTTTCAAGGTGGTGGATCACAGCGTCAACGGGACCTTCGTGAACGGCAAGCGGGTCTCGGAAACCTATCTCAAGAATGGTGACGTTCTCACGTTTGCCGAAGGGGGGGAGGCGCCAAAGGTCAGTTTCCTCATCCAGGTCAAAGAGGAGCGGATGGATTCTCAGCCGCGCGGTCCCGAGGCGATCCCTGCGGCAGTGCCCGTTTCTCCTCCGCGCGAGCCGGTCGAGCCTGCCAGGCCGCTTCAGGCTCCGAGGCCGCCCGCTGTCGATCCACCGAAGGTGTTTAAGGCGGAGGCTCCCTTGGAGGTCGCGACGGTGAACGCTCCCATGGTCTTCCAGTACGGGCCGACTCTGCGATCCTTCAAACAGGTTCCGGTAACCGTCGGCAAGCACCCCAACTGCCAGATGGTCATCAGTCACCCGGCCCTCTGTGACATGCATGCCCAGTTCTTTTTCCACCAGAATCATTACTGGGTCAAAGATCTCACGGGTCGCGGCCAGGTGCTCATCAACGGCCAGGTGATCGCGCTCCAGTCCCCCCTCAACATGAACGACCTGGTGACGCTGGGAACGGATGGCCCGGCCTTCCGATTCCTGGGCGAAGGACGCATGGCCGAGGCCGAATCCGTTGCTCCGCCGGATGTGCCCGAGCCTGAAGCGCAGGCTGCCCCGCCACCCCATGAAAGCCGGGAGGAGCTCGAGAAGGCGCGGGAGAAGAAGCCCTTCCTCCGCAGGTTCATCCCCTGACCCTCCCTTCCCGAGAACAGACCCCGGCCGGTCAACATCCGGGCTAACCAGCTAAAAGCTGAAAGCTAATCGCTAACGGCTAACCGCTCAGATCAGGTTTCAAAGAGCTCCGCGTCCCTCTCTCACGGCTTGGTTCTGCCACGCCCCGGGGAACATACGTGTCTTCATCGAGTGCCGTCTTGGCGGGTCCTGGTCCTGTGGCAGGCTGAATCGGTCTTCGATTCTTTGGGGCCTTGAGAGTGTTTGTTCGCTTCGGAGTGCTTCCAGGCGCCTGTGAATCCCGGATTCTTTGAAGCACCGGCCGATCTTCGAGGCCGGGGGGTCGATTCCTGGCGTTGATTGAAGCCGTGTTGACCTTTGAAGATCGGCTCGGCTCGGATCGATGGATCGGGCTCAAACCCCTCAACGATCTTTTCGGGAATCTTGTGCTTGAGCAACCGTTCGATACCCCTCAATAATTCGTGCTCGTCAATGCAGACGAGGGATATGGCTGTTCCTTTTCGATCTGCACGGCCTGTACGCCCGATTCGGTGCACATAGTCTTCTGACACATTGGGCAATTCAAAATTCACCACATGCGGCAGTTGGTCGATATCGAGCCCTCGAGCCGCGATATCGGTTGCAACCAGCACACGGACCTCGCCCTGTTTGAAATCGGACAGTGACCGGGTTCGTGCACCCTGGCTCTTGTTGCCGTGTATCGCCGACGCACTGATCCCATTGCGCTCCAATTGCCTGGTGAGCCGGTTGGCACCGTGCTTGGTTCGCGTGAACACGAGCACCTGCCGCCAATCCTTGGAGTCGATCAGGAATGAGAGCAGCTCGGGTTTTCGTTTGCGATCCACGGGATAGACCAACTGTTCGATGTTTTCCCCGGCGGTGTTGCGACGGGCCACTTCGATCAGGACCGGCGAGCTCAGGAGGCCCTCAGCGAGTTGCTTGACCTCATCGGAGAAGGTGGCAAAGAACAGAAGATTCTGTCGTCTCTGGGGGAGGACCGCAAGGATTCTGCGGATATCCTTGATGAATCCCATATCCAGCATGCGGTCCGCTTCGTCCAGGACCAGAAATTCGACCCTCGAGAGATCCAGTGTGCGCTGTCGAATGTGGTCCAGCAGGCGGCCCGGGGTTGCGACCAGGATGTCGACCCCTGCGCGGAGCTTCCTGATCTGGGGATCGATATTGACACCGCCGTAGATGACGGCCGAATTCAACGGCAGATGTTTCCCGTAGGCCGCCACACTCTCTTCGACCTGAGCGGCAAGCTCTCGGGTTGGGGTGAGGATAAGGGCGCGAACAGTATTCTTCCCCCTTGCCGGGGAGCGTTCGCTCAAGCGCTGCAGGATCGGCAGAGCAAAACCGGCTGTTTTTCCCGTGCCCGTTTGCGCCCCCGCCAGAACGTCCTTTCCATCGAGAATGACGGGGATCGCCTGACGTTGAACAGGAGTCGGTTTAAGGTAACCTTGATCGGAGATGGCCTGGAGTAGTTTGGCCGAGAGGCCGAGGGTCGAGAATGACATATTGAAGGGTTGCTCCTTTATGGTTTGATAAGTTCTTCACTTTCAGCGCGAGACCAATGCTGAAGGTCTCAAAACGGGATGCTGAGCCGCCGATGTGTGCGGGTTCCATCTATTTGAACCTAATCTGAGCGGTTAGCCGTTAGCGATTAGCTTTTAGCCAAGAATTCAGTAAGTTGTGCCTCATAGATTCTCACTCACCAAGTTCGGATGAATGGTGGGATAACCTATGAAAATTGTTGAGCTAATACCTAACAGCTAAGAGC
>JBFYYO010000089.1:0-13577 GCA_041310025.1 Syntrophobacterales bacterium | reverse complement strand
CTCGCACAGAAGCGCTTCTGCGTGCACGTAGCGGGAGCCGCGCCGGCCCTTTTCCAGGTCGTATTCCAGATTGTTATAGCTGCGACAGAGAAGGGTCAGCCGATCGATAGCCTCCTCGGGAAGCAGGGACCTTCCGAGATTGGTATGAACGATGATACCCGTTGCGTTGATGACCACGAGCTTGCGCGGGTAGCGCAACAATGCTTGCTGGATTTCAGAGCTCTGCAGCAGGGCGTCTACGCTCGGGAGTTGCCGCAGCACCGACTGGTCGGATCGGTTCATGGATCACCCCTTGAATCAATCATGAAGAGAAACGTCGAAGGGCAAGGCTCGCTCAACATGCCGCCGTGCATTCTGCGGCTCAATGAATTATACGAGAACTTCCTTTCTCTGGCCATCGCGGATATATTGATCAATCGTTTCTCAAAGCGGAAGAACGTCTGACCGGGAGTGCAGCCCAGCTACGAAAAGCTTCGGGTTTCGAGCTTCAAGTTGAAAACCAGCCCGAACGCAGTCCTTTTCATTTTTTTTGGGGTGGCCCGGAGGGTCATGATGGACTGCTATGACCCTCCCTATGGAAGTTGAGATGAATGATCTGTTCAAAATGGAATCCCTGAAGGAGTCGGAGATTCCAGCTTTGTTATTGACCGGCACCGGCTGCAGCGAGGTGCTTGATTTTCTCAAGAGTGAACGGGAATCTTTCTCCCTGAGGGGTGTGGAGCGATCGGCCCTCGGGTACCTGATTGCCGCAGGCCTCAAAGCCCTGCGGAGGCCGTGGGTGGTCGTCACGCCGACGGAGCGCGAAGCCGAGACCTTTGTCGAGACTCTCTCTTTCTTCCTGGGTCGCGAGAACGGCAAGCCCGACCAGGCGCTCAGCCGGCGCATCCGGTTTCTCCCTTCACGGACGGGCCATAAGGTCCAGTCGCTGGGGAAGATGGAAACCACCGCTCGACGCCTGGAATCGCTTTTTGCCCTGCGATCCACATCGGAGCCTTTCTGTCTGGTTACGTCCGCGCTGGCCATGATGGAACGCTTGATGCCGGCGGACATCCTGATGCAGCACACCGGTTACCTGGTCAAGGGCGAGGAAGTCGATCTGGACGAGTTGTGCCGGAATTTGGCGGAGCGCGGATATTATCGGGTCCCCCTGGTGGAGGAGTATGGGGATTTCAGCCGACGGGGCGGGGTGCTGGACATTTACTCGCCCCTCTATCGATGGCCGCTCAGGCTCGAATTCTTCGGAGACGAGCTGGATTCCATCCGAATGTTTCATCCGTCCACCCAACGCTCCATGGGAAGCCTGGAGGAGCTGGTTCTTCTGCCCGCGAGCGAAGTGATCCTGGATGCGGCTGCCCGCGAGAGGGCACAGGAAGCGGTTCGGGACGATGTGCGAGCTGAAAGGCTCTCTCCCGCTGCAGGGAGTGTCTGGCTGGAGCGGCTCCGTGAAGGCCATCAGCTGGGCGGCTTCGAACCCGTCTTTTCAGCCTTCTATGAGAGGATGTGGACCCTGGCCGACTATCTTCCTCCGGAGACCCTTTTGCTTTGGCTCAACAGGGCCCAGGTCCGGCGCGAGCTGGATGAGCGCTATTGGCAGGTGTCGCGTGAATGGAGCGAGAGCTATTCGGTTCATGAGTGGACGCGGCCGCCAGTGGAGCTCCTGGTGGATCCCGAGAGTGTGGAGATGCAGGCGGCGTCTTTCCGGCAGATCTGGGTGAGCGGCCTGACCGACGATTCTCCGGACTTGAAGGCCTTCAATCTGGCCACCGTCGATCACGGTTCTCTGGGGCTGGCCATTCGGGCGCACGCCAACAAGGAGAGATTGCTCGAGCCTCTGGCCCTCCAGTGCGAGGAGTGGAAGAGGCAGGGGATTCGAACTTTCCTCGTTTGCAGCCAGAAGGAGCAGGCGCGCAGGGTGGCGGAGCTGATGCAGGGCTATGGCGTGGAGACACTGCTCAGCGATCTGCCCTTCGGTGAGGAATCCTTCGACGCACCGGCCCTCAAAATCCTCGTGGGCAACCTCACCACCGGGTTCCTTTGGCCGGGTGAGAAACTGGCGGTTTTGTGCGAGGAGGAGATTTTCGGTCGCAGGGGCAGGCGGCGGAGCCGCAAGAGCGTTTCCGGACTTTTCCTCAATTCTTTCCAAGACTTGCACATGGGCGACTTTGTGGTTCATGTGGACCATGGCATCGGGGTCTACAGAGAACTGGTGCACCTCACCGTGGGTGGAGTCGAAAGCGATTTTCTGCGGCTGGAATACCAGGGCAACGACCGGCTCTACGTGCCCGTGGACAAGCTCCAGAAGGTTCAGAAGTATCTGGGCATGGAGGGGGAGAACCCCCGGGTGGACAGGCTGGGGGGCAGGGCCTGGGAGACGGCCAAGAAGAAGGCCAGGGAATCGGCGGAGCGGATCGCTCAGGAATTGCTCGATCTTTACGCCAAGCGACAGATGAGCAGCGGCTTTCGATTTTCGCCGCCGGACCAGCTCTTTGTGGAATTCGAGACGACTTTCAGCTACGAGGAGACGCCGGACCAGGCCGGCGCCATTGAGGATGTGCTGGAGGACATGGGCTCCCCGCGCCCCATGGACCGCCTGGTCTGCGGGGATGTGGGTTACGGGAAAACCGAGGTGGCTCTGAGGGCCGCCTTCAAGGCCGTCCTGGACGGGAAACAGGTGGCCATGCTCGTTCCCACAACGGTCCTCGCCGAGCAGCACTATCATACGTTCAAAGAGCGATTCGAGGGCTTCCCCATCGAAGTGGCGAGCCTCAGCCGTTTCAAGACGCCGGCCCAGCAGAAGCAGATCCTGGACAGGCTGAAAAAGGGGACCCTGGATGTCGTCATCGGGACCCATCGCCTGCTCCAGAAGGATGTGCATTTTCACGACCTCGGGCTCCTCATCGTGGATGAGGAGCACCGATTCGGTGTCAAGCACAAGGAGCGGCTCAAGCAGTTCCGGGTGGCGGTGGACGTGCTCACCCTCACGGCAACTCCCATCCCCCGGACGCTGCAGATGTCCATGGCGGGGATCCGGGATCTGAGCACCATCGAGACGGCTCCCCAGGACCGACACGCCATTGAGACTCAGGTGACCAGGTATGACGACCTGACCATCCGTGAGGCGGTTTACCGGGAGCTTCGCCGGGGGGGGCAGGTGTTTTTCGTCCACAATCACGTGCAGAGCATCTACCAGATGGCGACCGCCCTCGGGAGGCTTGTGCCGGAGGCCCGCATCGCCGTCGCCCACGGCCAGATGAAAGAGCGCGATCTGGAGAAGATCATGCTCGATTTCATCCATCGCAAGGTGGACGTGCTCGTCTGCACGACGATCATCGAGTCAGGCCTCGACATCCCTGCTGCCAACACCATCATCATCAACCGGGCCGACAGGTTCGGTCTGGCCCAGATCTACCAGCTGAGGGGGCGTGTGGGGCGGTCCAACGAGCAAGCGTACGCCTATCTGCTGATACCCGGCGAAGACCTGATCACGAGGGACGCCCAGAAGAGGCTGCGGGCACTCATGGACTTCAGCGATCTGGGAGTGGGCTTCAAGATCGCTTTGAATGATCTGCAGATCCGCGGCGGCGGGACCATTCTCGGATCCGCGCAGTCGGGGCACATCGCTGCGGTGGGCTACGAGCTTTACCTGGACCTGCTGGAGAAGACGATCAGGGAGTTCAAAGGCGAGGCGCCGGAGCCCGAGCGCCCGGATCCCGAAATCTCCATTCCCATTTCAGCTTTCCTGCCTGAGGACTTCATTCCGGATACAGACCAGCGACTTCTGGCCTACAAACGGCTGGCGACCTTGTCGGACGAGGCGGCCATAGACGACCTGGCCATCGAATGGCGAGACCGGTACGGGCCCTTTCCCGAGAGCGCACGAAACCTGATCCTTCTCGCAAAAATGCGCCTGCTTTTCCGGGACCTGGCCATCGTCCGGCTGGATGGTGACGAGGAGACCTTTGTGCTCCATTTCTCTCCCCAGGTCAACCTCATGCAGATTCTTGCCCGTCTTGAGGAGAATCGTTGCACTTACGCCCTCGAAACGGACAAGCGCCTGCGCGTGGAGATTTGGGGGCGGAGCATGGCGCAGCGCCTTTCGCGCTTGAAAAGACTGTTGCAAGGCCAGGGTGAAAATGTTAGTGACGATAAGCCATAAGACGACTCAACCCAAAGCAGTTCCCCTGTGGGAGCTGACCCTCATAAAGGATTCAGAATGCATCATCGCGTATGTGCCTTCCTTGTTCTGGGAATGCTTTTCTGCTCATCGGCTCTTGCGGAGACGGTGGACAAGATCGTCGCCAATGTCAATGGGGACATCATCCTCTACAGCGAGTTGAAGAATCGGATCAAGTCACTGGAAAAGGACAATCCGGATATCCGGACGGATGATCCTGCCACACAGAAGGGAGTCGAGCAGGAAGTCTTGAGACTCATCATCCGTGAGAGACTCACCGAGCAGGAGGTCAAACGACTCAAGATCAATGTCTCCGACAAAGATGTCGAATCGGCGGTGGAAAATGTCAAACGGGAAAACCAGCTGACCGATTCGCAGTTCGAATACATGCTGCAGCAGGAGGGGCAGACCCTGGCACAATTCAAAGAGGGCATGAAAAAGCGGCTTGAGCGCAACCGGCTGCTCGATCGGGTTCTCAAATCCAGGACGATCATCATGGATGACCAGGTCGATGCGTTCCTCAAGTCCGATGCAGTGCCGGGTCGAGAGCGGAGGCGGTTGGCGGTGCTGTTCATCCCCGTTACCGACAGGGATCCCGCAAAAGTCTCAGCTGCAGAAAAGCAGGCCAGGGATATCCATGCCAGGCTGAAATCCGGGGACGATTTCGCGCGGTCGGTGCGGGAGCATTCCAAGGGGCCTGCCGTTCAAGACGGTGGGGATATCGGTTACATGGATTCCGTTGAGCTTGCAAAACCCATCGAAGCTGCCACCCGAAATCTGAGGGTTGGTGAAATAACGGAAGTCATCAAGACTCCCGGAGGGTTTTACGTCTTCAAAGTCTTGGATCTCCAAAGAGAGAGTGCGGCTCCGGACGATCTCGATTCACGCGAAAAAGCACGCAGACTGCTTCTCCAGAAGGAGCTCGACCGGAAGTTTGCGGAGTGGATCGAGGATCTCGAGGGGCGTGCCTTCATTCAGACATCTCTTTAATCACATCCAGTAGAAGCCATGCATGAGCTTGCAGAGCACCTCAAGGCGGAACGCCTGAAACAGGGGCTGACTGTCGACCTGATTTCGGAGAAGACCCGGATCAGTCCGAGCATGATCCATGCCCTCGAATCAGGGGAGCTTGATCGCATCGGGGTACCGCTGATCATTCGCGGGTTCATCAGGAATTACTGCGACGCATTGGGCCTGGAATTCAAGCCGCTGATGGAAAGGTACGAGCAGCACATCACCACCTTTGACAGACAGGACAAAGGCTTCCGCAAATATGGGGAATGGTGCCGCTCGCTGAGGCGTCAAAACCGATCGAAGGCGTTGATGATCATTCTTCTGGCTTTGCTCGCGGTGGGGATGCTCCTCGGGGGTGCCTGGTTCTCCGTTTGGCTGAAACGCCAGCAGGCGGTCGAGAAAACGGGTAGCGTCTATCCATCCCAGGAGCTCCCCTCGGATTTGATCACTCCGCAGGGTGGGGCTCTGGCCAGCGTCGAGGTTTTCGAGAGGTCTGACGGACCGTCGCATCAGGGGACCGGCGAGTCCGTCGGCACCCAGGGCGCAAGCCATACCCCCAGAGCCTCCGGGCCGGAGGGCCAGGGGATGTTGGGAATTCCCTGCAAACCCTCGAACGGGACACCTACAGCCAGCGAAGTGCTCCCCATCGAGCCCGAGGAGGCTCCGAATGAGGTGAGGCGCCCTCACGTGCTGACCCTGGTGGCGATTCGCAAGGCAAAGGTTAAGCTCACGGTAGACGATCAGACCACCGCGGCTTTCACCTTGAAGGCAGGAGAGAAGAAGGATCTGGAGGTTGCTCGCGTTGTGGACATCGAGCTGCGCGATGGTCAATCTGTCCGGATCAAGTGGGATGACGAGATCATAGAGAACAGTGGGCGCAGGGTGCGTCTTCCTGCGGTCGCGAAGGAGGAAGGAGCGAAACCCTGATATGGCTGGTCCCCTGAGTCTCGCCGGACCCGATACGCAGTGAGCGCCTCGTCCATTCCTGGGAAGGTGCTTTTTTTTTGGGGGGGTGTTGCGGCGGGGAAAAGGGGGGAGGCATAGGGAGTTTGATCCATGACCGCGCAGGAAACGGATGCCTTCATCCTCAGGGCACAAGACCTGGGGGAAGCCGATCGTTTGATCACCTTTTATGCGATGGAAGGCGGGAAGCTCAGGGGATTGGCCAAAGGAGCCCGGAGGAGCCGGAAGCGGTTCGTGCATGCTTTTGAACCCTGCAGTCTGGTCCGGTTGGAGTATCAGGAAAAGAGATCCATGGTGTGGATCGAAGCTTGCAAGCTCCTGGATCCGCACTTAGCATTACGGGAAGAAGTGGGTAAATGGGCTTGTGGAGCCCTGATATGTGAGCTCATTCTTCAACTGGTCCCCGAAGGCGAAAGCCAGAACGAGTTGTTTCCGCTCTTGAGGCAGTCGATCTGGCAGATTGCCCAGGAAAGGTTCCCAGTCAATTCTGTCCTGGTTTTCCTGTGCCGGCTGATGGTCATTCTGGGGTACATGCCTGCCATTTCCCACTGCAGGGTCTGTGGAAAAATGCTGCGTGATGACAGGATCTGGGGGTGGGACCCGACTCGAGGCATCCTCCTGTGCGCTGAGCACAGGAGCACATCTGCGGGCTTGATCTCCATTGACGCGGGCAGTTTGCTGCTGATCGAGGGGGTCAGGAATCTGCCTCTTGAAACCATATGGCGTCTTCAGTTTTCATCCTCCAGACGTTTGAGTCTTGTTCGGTCTCTGCTCGATTGGGTTTCGCATCATACGGGCAAGGGTTTTTCTGCCATGAGGGTGGTCGACCAGATTCCTTTGGCATGAAACGAGAGAGGAGGGTGAGCTTTGGATTTCTTGAGTCAACTTGAAGGATTGGCGGTGAATTCCCCGGTATTGGCTGTGGGGGTTTCCTTTTTGGGAGGGATGCTGGCGAGTTTGACCCCTTGCAGCTAC
Organism: Syntrophobacterales bacterium; assembly: GCA_041310025.1. GTDB lineage: Bacteria > Desulfobacterota > Syntrophobacteria > Syntrophobacterales > Syntrophobacteraceae > JALOOX01. The sequence continues at coordinate 6,451 of JBFYYO010000089.1, read as the reverse complement.
CCTATGCTGCCCATCACGGTGGCGTTCATCGGGGGCAAAGCACACGGCAGCCGGTGGAAGGGCTTCAAACTGGCGGTTTTCTATGTCCTGGGGCTTGCCCTGGTGTATGCTTCCCTGGGTGCGTTTGCAGCCCTGTCGGGTCGGATGTTCGGGGCCATGACGACCAGTCCCTGGACCTATCTGGTGGTGGGCAACGTCTGTTTGTTTTTCGGTCTGGCGATGTTGGATGTCGTGAGCCTGACACCTCCTGCATTCCTGAATCGGCTCCAGGTTCGGGACCTTCCGGGACACGAGATCATATCGAGCGTGCTCCTCGGCGGGGCATCTGCTCTGGTGATCAGCACCTGCACCACGCCGGTCCTTGCAGTGCTTTTGACCGTCGTTGCCACGGGGCAGAATGTGGTCTGGGGCATCTTGATGCTGTTTGCTTTTGCCTATGGCATGGGAAGCCTGGTGATCTTCGTCGGAACCTTCACCAGTCTGCTCACGGCCTTGCCCAGAGCTGGGGCCTGGATGAGGCGGATCCAGAAGTGCTTCGGCCTGCTGATGATTTTTGCGGCCCAATACTATTTTATCAGAACAGGAGAACTGTGGTTATGAAACCAGAGAGCAGCAGGGGTGTCCGATTCGGGATCGTTTCTCTTTTGCTTTTCAGCCTGTGTCTGGCAGCCGTACCGGCAGTGGATGTGGTCAGGGCCGATGGATTCGACAACCGGGTTCTCCTGGCGGGGCTGTTCGACTCCGGCAAGAAGGGACCGGCTCCCGACTTTGAGCTTCAGGATCTCAAAGGCACGACCGTCAAACTGAGTAAATTCCGGGGAGATCGGCCGGTGATGCTGTATTTCTGGGCCACGTGGTGTCCGGCATGCCTCACCATGAAGCCGCATATTGCCAAAGTGCGCGAAAAGGTGCCGGCGCAGGATCTGGAGATTCTCGGGATCAACGTGGGCGAAGGCGACAGCCTGGAAAGAGTGAAGCGTTATCAGGAGGGGCATCCGGCCTCGTATCCCATCCTCTACGACGCGGGCAGCAAGGTGGCCAGAGCTTATCGGGTTCAGGGGATTCCCATGTTCGTCCTGATCGACAAGGAGGGGCAGATCGTTTACCTGGGGAATGATCTGCCCAAGAACCCCATGAAGCTTCTCGAATGATGGGGGGTGTCTGGGACGGTGTATGATTCCGCAGCGGCATGCCCCGGCATACCACCGCTGAGGGACTGGAGCATGCGGAACGGGCCTGGTCGGACAGCCCGGGGCTTGTCGATTTGACTGTGCCGGGATTCAAGGGGGGGCGATCGATGAAGGATATTCTGACCGTTATCATGGCAGGTGGGCGTGGGCAGCGACTCATGCCGCTCACGCAGGACCGCTCGAAACCCGCAGTGCCCCTCGGAGGGATCTATCGCCTCATCGATATTCCCCTGAGCAACTGTATCAACTCGCAGCTCTACAAGATCATCGTCTTCCCCCAGTACAAGTCCCAATCCATGACGGATCACCTGGAGGAGGGGTGGAACATCTTTTCAGGCTCCCTCGGGCACTATCTGAAGATAGCGGCCCCACAACAGAGAATGGGCACGGATTGGTACCGCGGAACGGCCGATTCGGTTCGACAGAACTATTACCTTGTAGAAAGGGAGCATCCACGGCATGTCCTGATCCTCTCGGGGGACCACGTTTACAAGATGGATTACAGTCAGTTCCGGATCTACCACGAGGAGCACGATGCCGACGTGACGGTGGGACTGCTGGAGGTGGACCGTTCGCAGGGCTCGGGGTTCGGCATCGCCGAGGTGGACAATGACTTCCGGATACGGGCCTGGGAGGAGAAGCCCGCTGAGCCCAAAACCATTCCCGATGATCCCGAGCGCTGCCTCGCTTCCATGGGGATTTACATCTTCAAGACCCAGGTGCTGCTGGATCTTTTGATCAAGACGGATTTCGAGGATTTCGGGCGGGACATCATCCCCAAGTGTATCGAGGAAATGAAGGTCCAGGCTTATCCTTATCGGCGTCTCAACAAGATCAAGGATTACATCCACACCGTTGATACGGACGGAGTTCGCAGGCTCCAGCTGGTGGATGGAACGCGGGATTCGCAGTACTGGCGGGATGTGGGAACACTGGATTCCTACTGGAATGCCAACATGGATCTCACGGGAGTCGACCCGTTCTTCAACCTCTATGGATCCCTGTGGCCCATTCGGACCTTCCAGAAGCAGTTCCCGCCGGCCAAATTCGTGCACAACCAGCCGGAGTCGAGGCCTCCGCGGGTGGGCATGGCTCTGGACTCCCTCGTGGGTCCGGGGTGCATCGTGAGCGGAGCGACCGTCCGAAGCTCTGTGCTGGGCTGCAATGTCATGGTCCGGAGCTGGGCCGAAGTGGACGAGTCCGTCATCATGGACCACGTGGAAATCGGCCGGGGCTGCAGAATCAAGAAGGCCATCATCGACAAGCACAACGTGATCCCGCCCGGAACCCACATCGGCATCGAACCGCAGGAGGATCGCAAACGATTCGACGTCACCCCCAGGGGGATCGCCGTGGTTCCCAAAGGATACTTTCCCCCGGAAGCCTGATCGTCCGCGGTCCTCACAGTCTTCAACCGCTTGTGACCCCATGAGCACTCAGTCCGGCGGCGAGAGCTTCTCGCCGCCGGACTGGGTTTGGGCCGGAAAGAGTCCTGGCACCCCGTTGAGGGTGCCAGGTCACTCACTCGAAAGTTGCTCGCAGGGATGCCCCTCAGGAAGACCGTCATTTCTTGAAATGAAAGAAGTAGACCCAGGAGTGCTTCACGGTCGGAACGATCTTTCGCATCATCTGCTTCGCTTCTTCTTCAGTCGTTCCGCTGGCAACGATCAGGCCCTGAAGGATGGCAAACCAGCCGCTGTGGATTTCCATCTTCCGAAACTCCTTCCCGTAGTGCCTTGCGTGGTTCTTTCCCATGATCTGATGATAGGCTTCCAGCATCTTCGGGTTGCCGTGAGTGAGATCCCAGATCTCTTCGCGGTATTGCTCCCGGTTCCGTTCGTTTTTCAGGTAGAATTTCAGCATCTCCTCATCGCTGGGCTTCTCTTCAGATTGGGGTGAGAATGGAAGTGCGGTGACTATCCCATGAATCGCTTTCGCCTCCTGGTAGGCGTCGTTGACATTTCTTCGCGCACCAGCGCCAAAGCTGATTCTGTAGGAATGAATGATGCCGTCGTAGACGATCCTGCCTTTGAACGGCAGCAGCACGGCATCGACCAGGAGGGGAAGCTGCGGGCCCAGGATGCTCTTGTATTCATCCTGCAGCGCGAGCACACCGTATGGAATCCGCCCGTCCTGCTCAAAAAAGATAGCGTGGTCTTTCAGGTAGGCCACCAGGAGGAACCTGCCCTGCACACGGTGCCTGAGCCATTCCCCAACCATTTCCAGTTCTTCACCACCCTGTCCAAATGGATTGACTTCCAGGAATGACTCTATGAGCTTGTCATTCTTCCATGTGGCATCGCGTAACTTGATCTTGTCATCAAGGTCCAGCCTCCTGATTTCCTGAGGACTCCGGGCGGTCGGAATCACTTTGAGCTCACGATTCACATGAGCAAACAAAGCACACTGGATTTCATAGAACAGCTCGACGTCTTTCGCAGAAAGCTTCATGATGGCTCCCTTTTCTGATATAGTCCTGCAACAACTGACCGTCTGTCTCTCCTCCGGAGGAGCAATTGGGTGTGGGCGAAGGCATGCTGCTGGTGGCGATCGGCTGCGGCCGTTTGCCGGGAATGCTCGATATCACGGCGAACCACGGCTTCGTCGTTCTGGGCACAATGGAGGGGAGGGCTCTCACCGACCTTGCCAACTCCATTTCCGGGCATACGGCGTCTCGCTTGCCGGTCTTTTTTTATGAAACCGGGTGAATCAATCCGCGCCGACTGGTTGCCGTGGGCAACCTCGACAAGGTCTGGCTTGCGGTTCCCGAAGACGTTGCAGCGGGGGAGCTGCAGGATGCTTTCCGGGGCTTTTTCGGCGCAGAATGGGCCGAGGTTCTGGACGCCGCCGACAAATCCTATGCATACAGCGCTGCCAACAATGCCTATCTCGCCGTTCGGGACCTGCACCCTGTGGACAATCTGACCCTGGAGCAGTTTCTGGAAGCGAAAGCGATCAGCCGGCCGCCGAACATCATCGTCAGCTGACTTCAACCTGAATTGAGCGATTAGCTCTTAGCTTTTAGGTATTAGCTCAACAATTTTAGTAGGTTATCCCACTATTCATCCGAACTTAATGAGTGAGAATCTATGAGGCATAACTTACTGAAGTCTTTGGCTAAAAGCTAATCGCTAACGGCTAACCGCTCAGATTAGGTTCAAGTCACTGGATAACTGAGGAAGTCCAACGGATCGACGGCGGCAGGTGTGCGCCTCCGGCGGATGACCTGGTTTCTAGTCGTGTTCATCCAGGTCAACATCCAGCGACAGAAGATAGTGTGCAGCCTCTTCGGGGGTGTCCATGGGTGCAGGAGCACCCCAATCGCGGAAATTCCAGCGGACGCCACGCACTTCTCTGCAGAACCATCCCTCCCCGCTCTGAACGAATTCACCCTCGAGCATCCCGTAACCTTTGACATCAACACGCTTCTTGATTGTCGTTTCCATCGTGCAATGCTCCCATCTTTGCGTCATGTCGGAGGGCGACCGCCAACCTGTTCGTAACTATTGGTGGAGCCACCAGGGAATCCCCAGTGCTCATGCCATCAGGAGATGCCGGCAAGCCATCTTGATACCCTCTCTCGTCACGAAAGTCGCGAAGAAATTGGAATCGAGACGGCTCCACCCAGCCATTTGAGCGCCTGCCGAATCCTCACAGTCGCTTCAGGTATTCCCGAATGGCCAGTGCCGCGGCGGCACCCTCGCCTGCCGCACTGACCACCTGCTTGGTGCTGCCCATGCGGACGTCTCCTGCTGCAAACACGCCGGGCACGCTCGTTTCGAGCATGTAGGGCGCGCGCATTTTGTACCCTACGATATGCCGGCCCTGCTGAGGCAGATCGTGGCCGGTCAGAACGAAGCCCCAGGGATCCAGGAGCACGCCGCTCCCTTCCAGGAAGCGCGTATTCGGAATGAGGCCGATGAAGACGAAAACACCGTCGACCTGCAGATCCTCCTCCTGGCCCGTCCGAGAATCCAAAACCTTCAGGTGGGTCAGCTTGGAGCTGGAGCCGAGGAATGCCTTGACCTGAGTCTGAAAGCGAATTTCGATTTTCGGGTGCTCAAAGACCTCTTCCTGGATCAGTCGCGTGGCCCGAAACTCCTCTCCTCGCACCAGGATCGTGACGTGCTCGGCAAATTTCGTCAGGAACAGGCTCTCCTCGGTTGCACTGTTCCCGCCGCCGATGACGGCGACGCGCTTCCCCTTGTAGAAGGGACCGTCGCAGGTGGCGCAATAGTGGACGCCGGCCCCCAGGTAGTCCGTCTCACCCGGCACGCCAAGTCGCTTGTAGTGACTTCCGGTCGCGATGAGCAACGAGCGGGCGGTGTATTCCTTGCCGCTTTGGCTTTTCGCAGCGTGTAAATCGGCGCGCCGCAGAATTTTTGTGACCTGATGGACTTGAAGGAGCTCGACGCCGAATCGCTCCGCCTGTCGGCGGAGCCTTTGCGAGAGCTCATTTCCCGTCACTCCGTCCGGAAAGCCGGGCATGTTGTCCAGCCGCTCCGTTCCGGCTGCCTGACCGCCGAACGCGGCCTTCTCAATGACCAGCGTGTCGATGGCCTCGCGAGCCGTGTAGAGCGCCGCCGTCAGGCCCGCGGGACCACCCCCGATAACGATCAGATCAAAATGAGATTGCGAAGCATCGGTCTTCAGCCCCAGTTTGGAGGCCAGCTGTTCGACGGTGGGTTGGACCAGGAACGATCCGTCTCCGAAGGCGATGGTCGGGATGATCCGCTTGCCGCCATTCTTCTCCATGACGAAGCGCTCGGCTTCGGCGTCATCGTCGATGTTCACCCATTGGTAAGGGATCTGATGCTCTCCCAGAAACATTTTGCTGTTCCGACAGGCCGGGCACGAGTGAGCGCCATAAACAGTGATCTCCGGTTCAGCCATGAAACACTCCTGTGCCTGATCTCATCACGATTCCCGTCGCCGCCTTCCGCCCCGGAAACACATCACTCGCGAGATTTTCGCACCACCTGCCTGGTTCATTATCACGAAACCACCGACTCGACCAATCACGAAAGCTCCCTGCTGGAGCCCGCCGGTCCTCCACCTTGTGAGGGGAGGCGATTCACTGGATCTCGATTCCTGGGCAGGATCCTGGCAACATGAATTCTCTTGTCGATCGGCTGAGAGAACGAAGGGTCTTCGTCTCATTGCTGCCGAAAACCCCGGTGGCATAAGAGAGAGCATCTCCGGATCATACTCCGCGTGCTGCCGCTGCCCGGCAACGCCTTCTGAACTGAAAGGATGCAGCG
>JBFYYO010000088.1:0-21949 GCA_041310025.1 Syntrophobacterales bacterium | reverse complement strand
TTTTCTGGTGGGCCGTGAGGGAATCGAACCCCCAACCTCCTGATTAAGAGTCAGCTGCTCTACCAATTGAGCTAACGGCCCACGTTATGATTGAGCTTGGACCCTGCCGAGTCATGATCAAACTCAAGTGAAGCGCTTTTTTAGCGCGGTTCTTCGGATCATGCAAGCGATAAGTTGCATCCCTCGTGTGCACTGAATAGTGTCGAGTTTCAGTTTTCAAGTCTGAAGTTGAAGGCACCTCCTTGAAGGCACCTCCGGGCGATCGTTCTTTGCATTGTTGAGGTGGCCCGAAGGACCATGAGGGACTGTTCAGCGAAATAGAACCGCACAAGCGTCCTCGGGGCGCCGTTTGGACGACTTGAGTGCATTGGAGACGGCAGGCTGGGCTCAACCCAACCCATCTGCACAAGGCCGTCACGGCTGGGCACGGCGATTCTCGTTCCACCCGAGATCCACTCGACGAAGTCATCCACATTCTGGAGGCTTCATTCGTCTGTTGTGTCATCCAGGAGCCGAAAGCGCGCAGTCGCTCCGAGTCCCACGAGGAGTCCTCCCGATGCCAGGAGCAGAGCGCTCCGCAATCCCCATGCGCCGGCGACAGCCCCCCAAAGGATGCTGCCTGCGGCCAGCCCCCCAAAGAACACCAGCATATAGACCGCCAGGGCTCTGCCCCGCACCCAGGCAGGCACGAGGGATTGAACGCTGCTGTTGAATGTAGCGAGCAGGGCCAGCCAGGCTGCTCCTCCCAGGAGCAGCGCGACGCAGGCCAGCGCGTACTCATCGACTATGGCTATGGCCGCCATGGTCGCGGCAAACAGGCAGACCGCGGAGACAGCCAGAATGTTCAGGGAAGCGCGCCGCCGCACCGTCGGCAGCACGACGGCGCCCAACACGGCCCCAAGTCCGAAGACACCCACCAGAAAACCATACCCTTGGGAGCCCACCATCAACCGCTGCCGGGCGATGAGGGGAAGCAGGGCCATGAGTGCACTGCCGCAGACAATGAATGAAGCCGACCGAACAAAGATCGCGCAGAGGGCAGAGGACTCGATCACGAATCGAATGCCCGTCCGCATGGCTCCCAATAAGGTTTCGCGATGTTCGGGCGATGCAGGATCCCGTTTCCAGATGAATAGAACGGCGATGACGCCCAGGTAGGAAGCCGCGTTGCACACAAATGCCGCTCCGGCGCCCAGGGAGCCCACCACCAGCCCTCCCAGAGCGGGACCGATGAAACGGGCGACGTTGAACCCCACACTGTTGAGAGCAACGGCCGCGGGGATCTCCGAGCGGGCCACCAGTTCAGGAACAAGGGCCTGCCATGCAGGAGCATTCAGGGCCATGCCCAGGCTCAGCAGCAGAGTGAGCCAGAGAAGGATCCACGGCGTGACCATGCCGGCCCAGGTCACTCCTCCCAGCGCAAAGGCGGCGCAAAACATCCAGACCTGCGTGAAAAGGATCAGGCGCCGTCGATCCACCACGTCAGCCAGGGCTCCCGCGGGCAGCGCCAGCAGAAAGATCGGGAGGCTTGTGGCCGTTTGCACCATGGAGACCATCATGGGCGACGGAGTAATGGTCACCATGAGCCACGCCGTAGCGGTGCTCTGCATCCAGGTTCCGACGTTCGAGACAACCCCGGCTATCCAAATAGCCCGGAAAACCCTCTGGCGCAGGGGACTCCAGGCTGAATCCCCCTTAGGACCGTTCCCCGGGGGACCGGAATCGACCTGCCCGGAGCTGACTGAATTCATACGCTCCCTCGTGGTGGCTGTGCCCGAAACCTCAAAGCGACAAACAGGAACTGCTTGCCATGATTGTGAGTGGCACCCGGCGCGTTCATTCTCTTCCGGAAATCCCCATCCGGTGCCGGGGATTATGGGGATTATAATGATCTGGTCTCAGATCAATCAAGGGCTGCGACCCTTCGATCCGCGTGCCGACCAGCCATTGGCGTTTTCCCACAAAGAGGGTTGACAGAGACCGGGAGTTGAAAGAAGGTCCCCGGTGCGTCTCCAGACAGCAGAAAAACACCTGGACCCAGGCTTTCGCCGGCGTGACGAACGAAGACTTCCACAGGAAAAGCAGGCGAGGATGACGTACAGGACACAGGATCACCAGATTCCACAGTGTGGTGCTGAAGGATAGGCTTTGACAATCGTGTGTGGCCAGGCTGATGCCTCCGGAGCGGCACCAATCCGCTCCGGCGTTCCCGAATCAGATTCAACCCGATGGAGGGGAATACATGGAATTCAAGCAGGTTCTCTTCGAAAAAACCGGGCCGGTGGCCGTTCTGACCCTGAATCGCCCGGACCTCCGAAATGCCCTCACGGACCGGGAAATGATCGGCGAGATCGAATCCGTCTGCGGATCGGTCCAGCAGGATGAATCGGTCAGCGTCCTGATCCTGACTGGAGCCGGATCGGCCTTTTCGGCGGGGGGCAATGTGAAGGACATGCTCAACAGAGAGAACATGTTCGCCGGAGATCCCGCTCAGATCCGAGAAAACTATCGCCGCGGCATTCAACGGATCCCGCTCGCCCTGCACCGCCTCGACGTGCCCACCATCGCAGCCGTGAACGGTCCGGCCATCGGAGCCGGCTGCGACCTGGCCTGCATGTGCGACATCCGCATCGCCAGCGAAAAAGCGCGTTTCGGCGAGACATTCGTTTCCGTGGGCCTGATTCCCGGGGATGGCGGAGCGTTCTTTCTGCCGCGGGTCCTGGGGTTTTCCAAGGCCTGCGAGCTCGCCTTCACGGCCAGGGTCATCGACGCCCAGGAAGCCCTGCGCATCGGGTTGGTGAGCGAGGTGGCCCCCCCGGAGACTCTCCTCGAGCGGGCGCTCGAGCTGGCCCGTGAGATCGCCGGGCAGCCGGCCAGGATCCTGCGCCTGGCCAAGCGACTCTTTCAGCAGGCACAGGGCAGGAGCCTGGAGGATGTTCTGGAGCTTTCGGCCGCCTACCAGGCCCTCTGCCACCACGCAGAGGAGCACGAGCAGGCGCTGCGGAAGATGCTGAGGAAATAGGATGCGACCGGTGTCCCGGGCTCCCGTGCAAGCCGGCCGCCTGGAGACAGTCCCTATCCGGAGGGCAGGAGCTCCTGGAACTTCTTGTGGAGGTCTGACAGCTTCGACTGATAGTAGGCCACGTTGGCATCGGGGTGCTCGGGATTGTAGGCCGAGAGCAGTTTGCAGCTCTCGAAGACCCGGACCTTCTTTCCCTCACCCGTCACATAGTAGGAAACCTGGTCCCCCGCCCGGTATTCCCGTCCTGAGCTGAGGGCCAGCTCGTAGGTGGCGGCACGGTTGCGCTTTCGATTGAGCACCTTCTGCCGGTAGATCTCCGGAGACTCGGTGAGGCTCTCCGTCTTGACCAGATCCTGGATGGGCAGCTCGCGGCGCTCCAGCTTAACCATGGTCTCCCGGTAGAGGGCATCGACCTCCTGCTCTCTTCCTTCCAGAATCAGCTCGATCATGCGGGTGAGGAAGTCCCTCAAATACTTCTCCATCCCCCGCGAACGGAGGCCGCTTCCCTTGATGGTGACATTTCCCGCGCCGTCCAGCAGGGCGTAATTCTTCCTCTTGTACGAGAACATGGCCCGATACAGGCCCGTCATCTCGACTTCGATTCCTTCCGGGAGGCTTTCGGAAAGCTGAGCCACCAGCCGGGCCGCCTCTTGCGCATCTTCGATGCCGGGCGGGGGGACGAAGTAGATGCCGTCCGTATCCAGTTCTATGGGGACCGCACCCGCCCTCGTCAGCCATTCGAGCATGGCGCGGATGATCTCACGGCCTTTCCGGGTCACTTCGGCCGCCAGGGTCGGGTCCGCGAAATGATGGATATCGGTGCCCAGATAGCCATAGAATGAGTTGATGAGGACCTTGAAGGTTTGCTGGAGCGCCTGGTAATAATCCCGATCATGTCCCGGCGGCGATTCCTGGGCCAGCTTCTTGGCTTCCAGCCGGAAAGACCGCAGAGCTCCGAGCAGAGGGAGGAAAATGGACAGGGTGTCGCCCTTGGGCTTCAGGTCAAAGGTGAGCATGATGGACGGATAAAGCGATGCCACGTCACAGTGCACGACGTTCTTCACCACCCCCTGGACAAACACATCGGTGTAGCCGCCTTCATAGTCGCCTCTCCCCTGGGGCCTGGGGATCGATGTCTTCTGCCGCAGGTATTCCCTGAGAAAGAGCGCGTTGATCTTTGTGGCATTCCCCCTCAGAAAGATATTCTGATAGCTGAACGGGAAGATCCTGGCCTGGAGAAAGAACGAATAGCCGAGGAGCTCGGAAAGCGCGAGGGTCTCCCGAGCGTCGTCAAGATTGTATTTTTTGAGAGATTCCGGATCGTTTTCGAATGCCCACTGCACCTGCCCGCCATCGATAACCGTTCGATCCTCCTCCGACAACCCGAAATGGAGAGCCGCGGACTTGAGTCCGTAGCTTTCAAGCTCCCGCGCAGCCACGTCGTAATACTGCAGAAGAAAAAGGGTATCGACAACATGCCTTCCGAAGAGATCGACCCGCGTGAAATCAATGATGCGCTCAGCCACCGTGAACCGGGAACGCCGAGCACGAGGCTCGCTCCCATCCCGGCCCCATCGCAGGGGGACACGGTGCATGCGCGCTCGCGCCAGGATGTACTCCAGATCGAAATTGAACAGGTTGTGCCCTTCGATGACATCGGGATCGATGCTCCGGATTCTCTCCCCCAGGGTCTCGAGCATTTCCCGTTCGGTCAACTGCCCCGCAAAAAGGACATCCTCGCGGCCCTTGTTGTCCGCCAGCGCTATGGACAGGATCTGGTCTCCGGGACGCTCGGCGTTGGAGAACTCGAAGCCCGGCGTGCAACCCGTCTCGATGTCAATGGCAAGGCGGTGCAGGTCCGGGTAGGCAAGGTTTTTGAACAGCGTCTTCCCCGAAAGCATCAGAAACTGATGAACGGGATCGGAGAGAAAGAGATAGGGAGCCTGGGGGGAAGAGGGCAACGCCCCCGTGGATTTGCGCAGGTGGTCCCTGGCCTTCAGGCAGTCGGTCCAGCTGTGAAAAAAGACCGCATACGTGTAAGGATTGGAGCCCGCGAGGATTTCGAGCTCGAAGTCTCCAGGCAACCCCGCCAGATGTTCTTCGTCCTCCAGGAGAACGAAGGGCGTGAAAGGGAGATCCTCCCAGAAGAGGAGTGCCCCCTCACGCCGAAAGAGCCGCATGCTCGCATTTCCCAACGGCTCGATGGCGACAATCCCGGGGGTGGGATCGGCCCCGAAGAGGACTTCGTTTTGCTCAAAAGCAAGGGATGCCAACTGGACGCCTCCTGCCTGACGAATGCCGAGTGATGGTGGGTGGAATCAGGATGAAACCGGCTCATAATGAGCATCCGAGACACCGTCCAGGAGAAGGAAGCCCTGAACCTTCACCTCGAGGATGGTCGCTTGGGGGTTGACGATCAACGGCTCCAGGTGGGGATGCCTTCCGGCCAGCTTCCCCAGAACGGGGCGCCCCTCATCCACCGGAAGGGGACGGCATGTGCCGTGGACCGTCAGCGCCTTCACCCCTTTTCGGCCCAGCACGGGAATGTCCTGCCGGGTATCGACCAGAAGACTGACTTCCGGGTTCTCCCTGATATTCCTGAATTTCTGTGAATCCTTCAGGGTGACCATGTAAACCGTTTCGACCACCTCATCCGTGATATAGGCCATGAGGGAGCAGTGAGGGCGGTTTTCGGCGCAGGTGGCCAGCACACACATGTCCCCGGCTTTGAGCAGATTCTTCATGCGATCCAGCATCGAGAAGGTCCTTCAGAGGCAATGGGAAAAGCTGCTACCTGGCTCCCAATTTTACCGGAAACCAGAAACCCGAAACTGCTCTCAAACAGCCGTCTCCTCCAGCCGAATCCGACTCGACACGCAGGCCCGGCAAGAGCCGGAGCGCACCCGGGCCGCATCCGACAGGGAGAGCGTTCCCACGATATTCCGGGAATCTCCCTTGAAGACAAAGATCCTGTGGATATCGGAGTAAATCATGTGCTGGATGGCGCTGGCCAGGTCGGCTTCCTGATCACACACATGCACCGGACGGCTCATGATTTCCCTCGCAGGCGTGTCCATCGAAACGCCATGCCGATAAGCCATCATGAGATCCGATTTGGATATCACCCCCGTCGGATGCCCCGCCCCATCCCTGATGAGAACCGCCCCGAACCGGTGGGCCGAAAGTCCTTCGACCACCGCGGCCAGCGGTTCCTCCTCCAGGGCGGCATAGGCGGACGGTGTCATCACTTCAGCCACCCGGAAATGATCGGCGAGCCGGGCGGCACCCTTCCTGACTCGGGTGAGGCTCCTGTCACACTTGTGACAGAACCGGTAAAGCATGCCGACGATGTCGGGATAGGCGAGCACCCCCGTCGCTTCAATTTCGGTCTCGCCGAGGACGTACAGGCGGTGCACACGGTTTGTCCGCATCACCTCCAGCGCCGTTTCCAGGGAATCGCTTTCCCGGCAGAAAAGAGGAGGCGCCACCATGATGGCCTCAACGGAGGTCTCGAGGGGCAAGCCCGCATAGTAGGCACCCATGAGATCGGTCTTGGAGACGACCCCTGCCGGGACCTCCTCCCCATCGTGAACCAGGAGGGCATTCACCTTGAACTTGATGGTGAACCGCACAGCCTGTTCGACGGGAGCGAAACGAGGCAGTCGGACAACCTGCCTCCGCATGGCCGCAGCCACCTGGATGCCACTCAGAACGTTCTTGCGATCGATGACCGGCATGGGGCTTCGTCTCTCACCGGAAAACCTCTCGAGCGGTCCCCGCGGGTGAAGCATTCACCGCGTCAACAGCTCTGATCCCCCGTCTGATCCGCCATCAGCCTCTCCATCATGTGATGGAAGACTTTCGAAAGATACACGATCCCCACCACCCTACCCTCTTCGAGCACGGGGAGGCGCCGAACGTGCTTTTTCAGCATGATGTCGACGATCATGAGGACATGGGTATCGGGGGTGATGGTGATGACATCCGTGGTCATGATATCCCCGACCAGCATGGGCCGCGTGCGGCGGCAGGCTTCCTGGAGGAAGCCCTCCACCTCGATATCGTTCATCTCACCCCAGATATGAATGTGCTTCGGCCGGAGCAGCAACAGGAGGTCATACATGGACAGCATGCCCACCAGCTTGCCGCTGCCGTCGGTCACAAGCATGCCGAAGACCCGCTGTTTCAGATCCTGGTTGGCCTGCCTGAAAAGTTTGGCCGCTTCTGCAATGGGAGACTCCGGACGCAAAGAGTAAAACTGGGTCTCCATCACATCGCACGCTGTCACACCCATCTGTGCTTCCCTCCTGGACTGCGGCGCATGTTTGGCCATCGCAACGGTATCCCGGAGCTCAGGCCCTCTCCTCTCTCTCACGGTTCTGCTGGTGAGCGATGAGCCTCGCCAGCTCCGTCATCTCTTCGCAAAGGTATCCGATGAGGTCGTCCACGGAGAGGATCCCCTGAAGCGCCCCTCGGTCACTGACAACGGGAACCCTCCGGATGCTGCGCGCGCGCATGCGCTTGAAGACTTCCGCCACGCTCTCCGCTTCCCGAGCCGTGATCAGATCGGTGGACATCACGTCCCCGACGGTCAGAGCGGTCAGGTGATCCGGGTCCTTGGCCACGATGCCGACCACGATATCCCTGTCCGTGAGGATGCCGACGGGAAAGAACTCGCCACTCCTCTCCTCAACCACGATGACGTTCCCCACATGATGCTCGCGCATGCATCGAGCTGCTTCGACGACCGTTTCATCCTTGCGCACTACGGCGACTTGCCTTACGCAGAGCTCTCCCACAGTCATCTCACACCTCCAATCACTTAAAGGCTCGCGGACTGCTCCGGCTCGCACTTCCCCCTGCTCTCACCGGCACGCCTCAGAGCCGCTTTGTGGACATCCCCCGCAAAATGGACCGGACTCTTGCCGTACATGGGATCCCAACCCGACGGGTCGGCATAGCAGAAGAACTGGGTCTCCAGGCCGATGCGCACCGTCGCATCTTCGAAGGGCCACCCCAGGATTCGTTCGGCCGCGTCGTAAGTGGCTCCGCACGGAGCGCTCCGGATAACCTGCACGGCACTGACGATGCCGTTTCTGACCTCAACGGCCAGCTCGGGTGCCCCGAAACGCTCCCCGTATGCTCCCAGTCGATCGTTGCGGGAAAGGCCGCAACAGGTCGGAGGAGTGAATACACCCTCGATGCGCCATTTCTTCCCCGAAGCCACGACCGGGATGCCCAGAGCGCTGCAGCGGAGGCACAGCTCCTGGGAAAGGTCGGGATGCCGCAGATAGTCCAGCACCAGATCCGCATCGATGGACGGCGGCAGGTACTCCTCTGGGTCTTCTACGATGGGAGGAAGAAAGACGTCGATGGAAACGACCTCAAGCCGAATCACATCCAGGGCATGCTCCCGGATTCCCTGGACCTTCTTCTCCCCACTGCCGTGCTGCTGAAAAACCACAATATGCTGCATTGTTACTCACTCCTGTAACGGAAATTCGAAACAATGCATCATAACACAGTTCACGCCCCTTGCTCCTGAAAACTCGGACAGGCCTGCCTCCAGACGCCACGGCAGCAGCCGTCAAGCCAGGCGGAACCGCTCCCGGAGCCTTCGGGAGAGCGCCTGCGTGGTCTCAAACGCCTTTTCGACCGTGTCCGTCCCGTCGGGATTCACCAGGCAGCAGGTGGCCGGGGAAAGCATGCTTCGCGAAAGCAGAAAATCGAGGTCGATTCCCTTCTGGCCGAGGCTTCGCCAGAGCTCCACCAGCCGGCTTTCCAATGAGTCCATGCTCTCCAGCTCGAAGGGCTCAAAATTGGTCGGCACCATGCCCCAGATCAGGATGCCGCCCCGATCCAGGAACTTCCGGATGGAGCCGGTATACGAAACGAAGCGCTCGCCGTTGGAATACATGTCCAAAGAAAGCACGTCGAGGTCCAGCCTCAGGAGAAAATCCCAGTCGGGATTGCCGCAAAGGTGGATGCCGCGCGGACGCTCGATCTGGGCAAAGAAGTACTCCATGTCCTCTTTCGCCGAAAGATCGTTGTATCCCGACATTCCGCTGAAGATGAACTGAAGCCCCGGTTCATCCACGAACATGAAGGCGTTGGAATTGAGCTCCTTGAGGCGGCTGAGCTGGACGTTGACCCGGCGCGCCATGAAGTCCAGCATGAAGGGACGAACGGTATCGTCGAAAAGAATCGGGCGTTTGTTCTCGTCATGGATGTTCAGGCCAAAGCTGATGGGCCCCTCGAGCTGGCCCCGGATTGCGGGTCTTTCGGCCAGGTCCGATTGCAGGAAACGATGGTAGACCACGGAGTAGGTGGGGCTGATGTCGAAGTATTGCGGCTCCTCGAAATGGGCGAGGACCTCCTCCAGCTCCTGGGCGAACTTTTCCGTCGAGAAGCGCAAGGTTCGCTCCCCCAGGTCCAGCAGGATGCCGGGAAACCCTTCCGACGCCTGAACATACATGTCCTCATAATAGCTCAGAAGCGGCAGCTGAGGCCAGAAGGGCACATCCAGGGAAAACGCATGCTCCAGCGCCCGTTCCACGTCCCGGTGTGGCATCACCGCCATGGCGGTCGTCAGCAGATTTCCAGGTATCGCCATTGAATCGATCCTTTCCCTTCACGAGTGACATCCGGAGGTCGAAGGCTCCAAGCCCTTGGGGCCAATATGCAGTCCCCTTCCCCCGACATGATACCTTCTTCCAGGCCACGCCCCTGCACAGCAGCGCGGAGCACGCCCCAGCCCACAATCAGGCGGATGGATGCATGGAGCAACTCTCGGTGTGAAACATACTCTCCACCGGGAGACTGCTTTCAGCCACCATTAAGTTAAGCACTGCGGTCCTAAGCCGCTCCCGCAGTGGTGCCACGTCGATGGGAACCACGTTGATCCGGTAGAACAGGTCCGCGCGGAAGACTCCCTGCTGCACCAGATCATCGAGAGAACAAGGCTTCCAACTCGTCATGAGTCCTCATACCCCTCGGGGCCTGTCGGGGGGTTCTTCTTCTGCCCGGAATTCATTCTGATCAAAACGGCCCTCTCGAGACCGGGCAAATCCAGCCGTTGCGTTATTTGTCGTAAAGTGATTGCACTTTTCGCTCGACATTTTGTCAAACAACCGGGTAATGGAGGACCGAATCCAAGAAAGCGTTTTGAGGGACTGTGCGGAGAAAACCGAGAGGCTTCTGTTTGGCCGCCCTGGAATTGACAATTCAAGAATTGCTTTCATTTCGGCCGTAACAATGCGCAGTTCAGCCGCTTGCGCGCCCACAGGGTGTGTGTTAATTTGTGGAATGTAAAGAGCCAAACACTATGTGAGGCAATCCATCTGAAAGGAGTTTTTCATTTTATGGTGAATATCTCTGACAAAGCTGAAAAGGTTCTGCTCGATTACTTCAAGGGGAAGGAAATCAGCCCCATAAGGATTTTCCTGCAATCCGGCGGCTGAGGCGGACCATCCCTGGCGATGGTTCTGGATGAACCCAAGGACAGCGACGACACCTGCAAAGTGAACGGCTTCACCATGGTCATGGACAAGGAGCTCTTCAAGCGAACAAAGGAAGTGACCGTTGATTACGTCAACTATGGTTTTGGGTCGGGCTTCAAGCTGAGCTGCGAAGTTCCCATCTCGACCGGCGGCGGATGCGGAAGCTCTTGCAGCTGCTGACACGGCAGGCGCTCATTTCCTGACCACTCCCCTCAGACCTTGTCTGCATTAAGTGAGGTTGGGGAACAGTAATAATCCGTGTCGTGACCGGACATAGAAAAACGGGGATCAGTCCCCGTTTTTTTATGGGTCCAGTGATGTGAAGCGACTTTGACACTCTGGTTTGGCCGCGCACTGCTGATGGATGCATGCATGAGGGAAGATGATGCGGAATGTGGTTCCCACTCCGCGGGTGGAATCGATTTCGATGAAAGCCCCGTGCTTTTCGACGATCTGCCGCGAGATACTCAGACCAAGGCCAGTTCCTTCAGGCTTGCGAGTGAAGAAGGGATCGAAAATCCGGTTCCGATCCTCATCCAGAATGCCGTAACCCGTGTCACTCACCTCCAGGACAACCGCTGATCTCTCACCATCTGCCTGGAGATTTGTTCGGATAAGCAGCCTGCCCCCTTCCGACATGGCCTCGATGCCGTTGATGACGAGGTTCATGATGACCTGGCTGATCTGGCTGTAGTCCATGATGATCAGCGGCAGATCGGGCTCCAGCTGGAGCTCGATCTCAACCCCCGCCTTTCTCAGGTACACCTTGGCCAGCTCCAGGCAGTAAGCCACGATCTCATTCAGTGCATTGGGGCAGAACTGCGGCTCCCGAGGCCTCGCAAAGTGCAGGACCTGTTGGACGATCCGGTCGATCTTTCTCACTTCCTGCACCATGTCTTCGAACATTTGATGCTGCACGGTGTCGAGTGCCAGCTCCCGCTGAAGCATCTGCGTGTTGAAGTTGATGGTGGCCAAAGGATTGCGAATCTCGTGGGCTATGCCGGCCGCCAGCGTTCCCAGGGCCTTGAGCCGCTCACTCTGCTGGAGCCTTTGTTCCAGCTTCTTCGATTCGGTGGCATCCTTTTCGTAATAGACGACCCGAGCCAGGCTCCCCGAAGAATTGAATACGGGGAAGGCATAGAAATGGTAGAAGCCTCCCCACCGGGGATGCGGCCCCTCGCGTTGAACGGGCTGCCCCTCCTTCAGACACCTCGCAATGGGGCAGTCCGGCGGCGGCTCATCCCGGTCGTACAGGAGGGGAGGATAAAGCCTGCCGATGAGCGAAGTCCCGTTGCCGTAGACATCCTCACTCGTCCGGTTCACTCGAAACACACGCCTCTCCAAATCGATGATGAAGATGCTGTGCTGGATCGCATCGAAGCTGATCTCCAGCTCCTTCTTGGCCCGTTCCACCGAGTCGAAGAGCTGAGCGTTCTCGATGGCGACCCCGATGTGGTAGCCGATGGTGGTCAAGAACTCATTGCGCTCGGGCTTCAACTGCAGGATGCCGTCATTGGACACATAGAGCAGCCCGAGGACTCTCTTCTGGGTCATGAGCGGGATGCAGATGATCTCCGAAATCCCTTCGTCGACCATTCGCTTCCGCAAGGTCGGGAAAACCATATCGGCCGGAGTCAGCCAAAGCACCTCGTTTCTGAGGCGCAGCTTTTCCAATCTCTGAAGGCTCACGTGAAACGTCTGGATGGTGTTCTTGAGCTTGGAGGAAAAGCCGTGCTGGGCCACGAGATCCAGCCATCCCTCGTCCTCGAGGGTTTCCCTGAGGAGATAAATGACTCCCATCTTGAACTTGAGGGTGTGAAGAATGGCCAGGAGAGCCTGCTGGAGAACGTCCTTGAGGTGAGGCGAGGAGTGAAGGGCGGTGCTGATGTCGAATAGGATCTGGAGCTCGTGGCGCTGCGTCTGCCTGGCTTCTCCCGTTGGATCCAAAGGATCCTGGGGTGTTGGAGTGCAAGCAGTCATGAATTATCCTGTCATTTGAAACCTTCCCTATGGGGTACATACCCAAAAAGGGCTTCGATCAAATTCCGGTCAAGCCGGATGAAAAAGCCTAACCCTCGTTCGAACCCTTCTTCCTTTGCTGGATCGCTTCCCACTGAGCGACAACGACTCGAGCGATGCGAACGGATGCCGCATCGATCATCTTTCCATCCAAGGCCAACGAACCGGTCCCCTGGCTAATGGCATCTTCATAAGCCCCCAAGACGAGCCGGGACCGCTCCACATCCTCCGATGACGGCGTGTAAACCTGATTGATGATTCCCAGTTGATCCGGATGGATAGCCCACTTTCCATCATAACCCAGCGCCGCGCTGAGCAAACAGGAACGCTCGAGCCCCGCAGAATCCCGGTAGTCCCCGTAAGGCGCATCGATGGCCGCAAGACCCGCCGCCTTTGCCGCCAAAGCCATGCGGCTCAGGGGGAAATGGAACCGATGTCCTGGATAGAGATCCTCAGCCTCTCCGTGGCCACTGACCCCCTTGCTCATCATTCCCAGAGAGGCCGAATAATCAGCCACGCCGAAGACCAGAGCCTCAAGTCTCGATGAGCTGAAAGCGATCTCTTCTACCTTGACCATCCCCTGCGCGGTTTCGATGCTCGCTTCCAGGCCGATCCGCTTGCCGATGGCCATTCTGGCTTCGATCTGGGTGAGCAGATAGTCGATCGCCTTGATCTCACTCGCATCGTTCACTTTGGGAACGACCAGGACATCGAGCCATCCCCCGGCATTCTCGACCACATCGATGATGTCGCGATAGGCAAAGGGTGTGTCCATGGCGTTGATGCGGCAGGCCCGCACCCGGAGCTGCCAGTCCCGCTCCTTCAGGGCCGAGATCACGAAACCGCGCGCCTCCTCCTTCTCGGCTGCCGGCACGCTGTCTTCAAGATCCAGCATGACCACATCTGCAGGAACCTTGAAAGCCTTCTCGAGCATACGCTCACGGTTTGCCGGAAGTCCATTGAATAAGCACGTCATCCCCGCATGCTTCTGGCGGGGATCCAGGGATTTGAAGGCCTCTGGATTCCCGCCAGGGACACGCGGGAATGACGACTCAACCGGTCATTCAATTCTGCAGAGATGTACTAAAGACACAAAGGTCCATCCTCTTGAGCCTGCTCAGCGTCTCTGCGTCTCTGCGCGAGTCAAAAAGGCCGGATTTCAGCCTCAACGAGTGCAATTACTTGGAATTCCTCTCCCGAATGGCCGCCTGGGCCGCGGCAAGCCTGGCCACGGGCACCCGGTAGGGCGAACAGCTCACGTAATTCAGCCCAAGCCGGTGGCAGAACTCAACCGAAGTGGGCTCACCCCCATGCTCGCCGCAGATGCCGATCTTCAGGTCGGGCCGGGCCTCCCGCCCTTTCTGCACGGCGATTTCCATCAAGGAGCCCACCCCCAGCTGGTCGAGACGCTCGAACGGGTCATGCTCCCAGATCTTTGCATCGATGTAATCGAACAGAAACTTGCCGGCATCATCCCGGCTGATGCCGTACACCGTCTGTGTCAAGTCGTTGGTCCCAAAGGAGAAGAATTCGGCCACCTTGGCAATCCGGTCTGCGGTGAGCGCACCACGCGGCACCTCGATCATCGTCCCCACGCTGTATTTCACCGTCACACCGTAGTCCTTCATGACCTGCTGGGCGACGTCATCCACTATCTGCTTCTGGTTTTTGAGCTCTCCCACATGCCCCACCAGCGGGATCATGATCTCGGGGTGGACATCGATGCCTTCCTTCTGGACTTCGCAGGCCGCCTCCAGAATGGCTCTCGCCTGCATCGCCGAGATCTCCGGGTAAGTGATCCCCAGGCGGCAGCCGCGGTGCCCCAGCATCGGGTTGAGCTCGTGCAGGCTTTCGATCTTCGAGCTCACGCGCTCAAAGGAGACCCCCATCTCCTCGGCCAGCTTTCTGACGTCCTTCTCCTCCTGGGGGAGGAACTCGTGCAATGGCGGATCCAGGGTGCGAATGGTCACCCGGAAGAGCCCCTTGAAGTCCTCGCGCTGCATGGGCAGAAGCTTGGCCAGAGCCTTTTCGCGGCCCTCGCGCTTTTCGGAAAGAATCATCTCTCGGACCGCGTTGATGCGGTTGCCTTCGAAGAACATGTGCTCCGTTCGGGTGAGCCCGATTCCCTCGGCGCCAAAGGCCAGAGCCTCTTCGGCCTGGTTGGGCTGATCCGCATTGGTCCACACACCCAATCGACGGAATTCGTCCGCCCAGCTGAGCAAAGCCATATAATCCTGGTAGATTTCAGACTCCTCGGGGGGCAGAGTCTTTTCGATGAGCACCCGCAGAATCTGCGAGGGCCTTGTGGGAATCTGCCCCGTGAAAACCTCACCCGTGCTGCCGTCCAGGGACAACCAGTCGCCCTCACGAATGACCCGGTCGCCCACCAGCATCTGCCGCTTGGGATAGTCGATCTCCAGCGCGTTGCAGCCCACGACGCAAACCTTGCCCATCTGCCGGCCCACCAGGGCCGCGTGGGACGTCATGCCACCCCGCGCCGTGAGGATTCCCTGCGAAGCATGCATGCCGCGAATGTCCTCGGGGGATGTTTCAATCCGCACCAGGATGATGTTCTCGCCCTTCTTGGCCCATTCTTCGGCATCGGGTGCATTGAAAACCACCCGCCCCGTTGCGGCACCGGGTCCGGCGTTCAGGCCTCTTGACAGAAAGGTCTTGTTCTTCTCGGCGTCCTCCTTGGCCTTGGGATCGAACGTCGGGCGAAGCAGCTGATTGAGCTGATCCGGCTGGACGCGCATGAGTGCCTCTTCCTTGGTCAGAATCCCTTCGCGCACCATGTCGACGGCGATCTTGAAAGAGGCAAACCCGGTGCGCTTTCCGGCTCGGGTCTGCAACATCCAGAGCTTCCCGCGCTCAATGGTGAACTCGATGTCCTGCATGTCCCGATAATGCCGGTCCAGAGTCAGCCGAATATCATTCAGCTGCCGGTAGATATCCGGCATCGTCTCCTCGAGGGAGAGCATGTTGTCATCGGTCTTCTGAATCTTGTTGATGGGCTGGGGCGTTCTGGTTCCGGCCACCACATCCTCACCCTGCGCATTGATGAGATACTCTCCGTAAAAGACGTTGTCTCCGGTGGCCGGATTGCGCGTGAAGGCAACGCCGGTCCCGCAGTCGTCTCCCATATTGCCGAAGACCATGGTTTGCACGTTCACCGCCGTGCCCATATCTGCCGGGATGTTGTTGAGCTCCCGATAGGCCACGGCCCGCGGGTTGTTCCAGGAACCGAAAACAGCTCCGATGGCCCCCCAGAGCTGCTCGTAGGGATCCTGGGGGAACATGACTCCCTTACGCCCTCGAATCAGAAGCTTGTAGCGCTCCACCAGCTCGATGAGGTCTGATGCAGGCAGTTGGTTGTCGAACTCCACGCCACGATGATGGCGAAACTCCTCAAGAATGGCATCGAAGGGATCCACGTCATCCTTGGATTCCGGCTTGAGCCCCAGCACCACGTCTCCGTACATGGCAACGAAGCGGCGGTAACAGTCGTAGGCAAACCGCTCGTCTCCCGTCTGCTTGACGACCGCCTGCACCGTCTCGTCGTTGAGTCCCAGGTTCAGGACCGTGTCCATCATGCCGGGCATGCTGCTGGCGGCTCCCGAGCGAACGGAGACCAGGAGCGGGTCCTTCCTGTCCCCGAATTTGCGGCCCATGATGCCTTCGAGCCGGGCCATGGCCTCCTCCACCTCGGCTTTCAATTCCGCAGGGTAGGAGCATTTGTTCTCATAATAGTACGTGCACACATCGGTGGTGATGGTGAAACCAGGAGGCACCGGGATGCCCAGATTGGTCATTTCGGCGATGTTCGCTCCTTTTCCACCCAGGAGGAACTTCATTTCCGCCTTGCCATCTGCCTTGCCTTCGCCAAAGAAATACACGTACTTAGTCGCCATGGTCCGTCACTCCCCCTCTTGGTGTTGATGCTGGATCGGTCAACATCCTCGTTCATCAGGACGCAAATGCTGACATTCTATAAGAACTTCATCCTTCAAGCAAGCTATCAAGATGCCCTGCAACACCAGGGTCTTCCACAGCTTCACAGTGGACGGTGATGTGAGGGATAGGCCGCAAGGCAGTTAGAAATGATTGTGGCGTGACCATCCCGGTGACCTCGTCGGTACACCGGGCAGACACGCCACGTAGTCCGGCGCCCTCAGCCCAGTCAGCTGTGCGCCTGAACAGTTGATGAGCTAGAGCTCCAGCCAGGAATCCGAATAGAGGTTGTGGCCGAGAATGACCTTGGCTGTCTTGACGTAATCCGCCTCTTCCTTGGAAAGCTTGCCCATGTCGATGGGCTCCCCATCTTCGACTTTGTGCACCAGTGCCTCGATGCCCGGTTGCTGGCCCCGACAGATCTCATGAAGTCTGGTGTCAAAGGTGTCGACGATCGCAGAGGCCAACCCATGGCGCTTCCAGATGATGGCCATCACCTGGTTCAGAATCGGTCGCAGGTGCTCGGGGGGACCGTTGGAGACATTCGAAAGGCCAATCGTGCTTTGGCAACCGGGAGCGATGTCCGGGAACATCTTCATGAACTCGAGAACGCTCATGATTTGGCCCTGTTGAACGTTCACCGGGGTTTGAATCGGATCCACGTAAATGCGTTCCGGCAAAATCTGGAATTCTTCCATGGCCTTGAACACGATCTCCGAGCACAGGGCTCCGCGCTCGTTCTCATCACGCGGCATGCCTTCGGGCCCCCACAACAGCGCCACGAAGTCAGCATCGTACTGCTTGGCGAGCGGCAAAAGGGCAGCCATGCGCTCCGGACGGACCATGATCGAATTGATGAGCGGGCGGCATTTGGTATGCTTCTTCAGCCCGGCTTCGATGGCCTTTATGTTGGAGGTATCGAGAGCCAGCGGTTTTTCGACCACTTCGTGGATGACGGGCACGAGCCAGGTCATGAGCTCTTCCCCCATCTTGCCTGCGGGACCGATGTTCAGGTCGACCCAGTCCATGCCGGCTTCCGCCTGCTGGACGGCCAGTTCCTGCAAAGGCTTGGCGTTTCTTTCCTTGAGTGCCTTGCCATACTTGACGCTCATGATATTGAGGTTTTCACCGATACACTTCATTCCAACTCCTCCTTAACCCCTGTTTTCCACGATACGGCGCGTCGTTCTTCCCGAAGACGACCCATGGTGCAGTAGTATTCTCAGCGTTTCGGACTCGGGATCAAACCAACGGCGCAGGCGAAACCGGCGCAGCAGGCTGAGCACTGCGCCGGTCGGACTTCAAATGGCAGGTCAAAATCTCCCGGAGACTGGCTTTACGCCGGCTTCCAGGTCTTGAGGAACTTCGGAATCTGGCTGGCTTCCCTCGGGCCGACCATAACGCTCCAACCACCCAATTCTTCCTCCAGCTCGCCGCTGATTCCCGCTGCATAGCCGGGAATCACCAGGCTCTTGTGCTTGACCTTGTCCTTGATGCCGCACTTATTGATGAACGTCCCCACACTCTCGCCGGAGAACTTCCCTGCCGCCCAGGCCGTCATGACGGAAAGGCCCTCGGTGTCCTGAATGCACAGCCAAGCCGGAACACGGCTCGACTCGATTTCACCGGAAACGATGAAGTAGGTGAGCGAGAAGTTGCAGGTCACCAGGACCGGGGAGTTCTCGTCGGGATTGTTCAAAGGGTAGATTCCCTGCTCGGCCGTCATGGGTCGCTGAGGGTCGGTGTAAATGTTGAGCCGCTCGAGGAAGAGCGGGAACAGGCTGTCGGCCTGGAAATCGCTCATGACGATGACCCCGCCGTACTTGGCCACAAAGGTCGCCGCGACCAGGCTTTCCTCCATGAGGTTGGCGCCCATCTCGTTGGCCATGATCAGGGTCGGGAATCCAAGGGGACGGAACCGGTCCTTGAGGGCCGCACGCCGGATCAGGGTCTGCTCTTCAAAGGCTTTCTTCAGATCGCGCGTCCCGGTGTCGATGACGAGGTCCTTGAGACCCATTCCCGTCAGCTTTTCCGTGAGAGCGATCACGCTGTCTATAGAACCGTCCCCCTTGACCGCGAGGGGACAGTCGGCTTCCTTGGCCACTGCACCCAGCGCGTCCGCATTGGCCGCCGTCGCCGCGTAGAGCAGGGGCTTCTTGTCTTTCAGTTCCGTAGCGGCTGCCTTCAGGACGTCCACGCTGTCCGACATGAGGACGAGGCCGGCGCCCGTGCCGTCAACCACCTTCTTGGCCAGAGCCGTGAATTTGCCCGCATCGCCACTGGCGTCCTTAATGGCAAACAACTCAGCACGCAGCTTCAATCCCACGCGGTCGTACTGGGCCGCTTTCATGCGATCCATCTTGCCGGTCACACTGGCATCGTCTTCATCCGTCGAAACCACCGCAGCCAACCCCGGAGCATTCACGAAGGTCTTCTCGTGGCGGAACATCACCGTTTCGCCGCCGATCTTGAGCGCGTACTCGCCAGTGCCGATGGTGAGCGGTCGAATGGGAGGGGCCGATTCAGCAGCCAGCTTTTCCTTCGCCTCGTCAGACACATAGGGGCACTTTTCCAGCTCGGCTTTGCCTGACGCCAGGTTCATAGCAAAGGCCAGACAAGTGGGAACGCCACATTCACCACAGTTGGTCTTGGGAAGCAACTTAAAGATTTGAATACCAGTAAGACCCATCTGTCTCTCTCCTCATCGCATACGGAATCTGTACCGTAAATCCGGTTAGGCGCGGGGGATCGCTCCCCCGCGCACGTCCTATCCGAGAATGCTGTCCATCGTCAGGGCGGGATGCCCCACCTTTTCCATGAAAGCGTACACTTCTTCTTCCGTGGTCGCATCCTCGTCGGTGGCGATCATGTCGATGAAATTCGGGATGCCGATCTCCTCGCCACGCTTCAAGAGACGCTCGCGGATCTCTTCCTTGAAAATCTTGGGCATCCACACCAGGCGGGCCAAACCACCGTCCCCGGCAATGTACTTGCGCTGGGTGACGTTGTACTTGCTGTGGCCCACAAAACCCGGGGTCACGTTTCCGCCGCCGATGGTGCCGGCCAATGTCGTGAACTTCATGCCGCTGGGGGTCATGCCGGTGTAGTCGCGATTGACCGTCATGATGCCGTTGCACGTAGGCAGAACGGCCGCAATACACTCGCAGCAGCCACAGGTGGTCATGGGATCGTAAACCAGGCTGTAGAAATTGTACGAGGCAACGGACTGGCGTGACGCCTTGTAGACAAAGTCATTGACGCCCTTCCAGTTCCCATACTTCGCATCCAGGGTCTCACCCTTCTCGATGGGCTGATTGGGACCCGTGGGATTTATTTCGTTGGAGGCCTTGCAATCCAGCCAGTTATAAGCTCCGCATAGACCCGTACGCTCGGGGCTGATCACGCAGACATGCGTGGGAGCGAATGACTGACACAGAGTACAGGAGTAATAGGTTTCGCACGTTTCGTCCGTCATGTTCTCGACGCGGGCGTCGCGCAAATTGTAGCTTGCCTGAGCCGCGTGCAGCATATCTTTGACCTTGGCTTCTTCCGTGTAGATCTTCACCTGGCACTTGTCGAAAATTGCGCCAAAATCCTGATGGTACTTGGCGTGAAGGATCTTGCCGATGTGCTCGAGGGTGAAACCCTTTTCAACGGCGGCCTTGCCGATGCGATACCAGGCGATATCGCGCTGCCCGATGTGCATGATGCCCTGTGCATAGTTCACCAGGTGGTGGATCTGCCGCTCCAGGATCGGCTCGTAGTCGGCCTGCATCTTACGGCCTGCTACCTGAACCGTGACCGCCAGGGGCAGCCGGCTGCCGGCTTGAATATCGGGGATGTCGGGGCCAAAGACTTCGACCCTCCCATCTTCCACGTCGGCCATGTCGGCGATCTGCACCAGCTCGAAGCACGGGGTCTTTCCCCCGCCGCACTCCACATACACATCATCCTTGCGGACACGCTCACCCTCGAACGCCGGACCATAGGACACGGGCACCGGAATCTCGGTGATGGTAACCTTGAGACCGCGCACTTCAATGGAACGTGCGGTCATCTGCTCGTGAGGCACATTGGCGACCACGTGCTCGTAGGTACAGACACCGGTCGGGAGGATTTCAGGAATATCCGTGTCGGCGAGGGTGGGGAAGCCCCAGTTCACTGCACCGGCGGCGTTGGCGGCCCACTCTGCGTTCACCTCGCCCAGAGCATTGACGAACGCAAAGACACGGTCCTTGTTGTACTTGAGAATCGCCTTGTAATCGCCCGGCTGGATGCCACCGAAGGCCATGCCGGCCCGGTTGGCAAAACCCAAGGCGAAAACGGCTGCGGAAATATCAGGCCCGAAAGGAACGATACGAGTACCCCAGCCGATCTGGACCCCGGCATCCACCAGCTGCTGAGCCACCGTGGTCCCGGCCTGGTTGGCCGCGAGGAAGATGTAAAGGTTCTTCTTCTGATAATCCTCGACAATCATCTTGGCGATCTCGGGGCTTGGGGCTGCGCCGACAATGGCCGCGAAACCGGGGGCGGAACCGTCCACGAACTCAACACCGCGTTTGCGCATGATGACGTCATCCGCAGCGCCCAGCCACATCTTGCCGTTGTCCAGATCGCAGTCTTCACCCGGCAGGTAGAAATCGGGATCTTCCACGTAGCGGATGGCTTCCACGATTTCCTCGGCCAGAATCGCGGCCATACCCGCATCCAGAAGGTGGCCCAGATACGGGGTATGGATGTTTCCCTTCGTCCTCATGTGCGGCGGAAGCAGCGCCTTGCAGCGGGCCAGAACCGGCTCGGCGTCGCTCACCTTCTCGACTTTCATGCCCAGGATCGAATAGATGACCGGCAGGTAATACGCCGTGTTCGGGAAAGCCAGCGGCTGGTTGGCGCCGTACTTGTCCATGGCCCTTTTGAAGGCACCTTCCGCCTTGGAAATGATGTTGTAAGCACCTTGAATGGCAGCAAATGCGACTAATCGTGACATACCGTTACTCCTTCTACAGAAGCAGTGTTTGTTTAGGCCACACTTCCAACAAAAGCGGCTTCAAGCCGAAGTTGTGATTTGTCGGAAGAGGGGAGCACGCATTCAACGCGCATCCCCTTCCCAGACTAGGCCCGGCGGTCTTCCATGCTGAAGAGCTTGCGTTCACGCTCGCCCATGATGCCGAGAGCCATGCGCTTCTTGTCGATGTGCGAGATCATGAGCTGCGCGATGTCGTAGGGATCGACGGCAAATCCCCACTTGCCGAAGCCCATCTCCTCCAGGTCTTCGAACAGGTGCTTGTGGAACTTGGTGCCCTGCACCGACGGGAACGTCACGCCAAACACCGTGTAAACGCCCGAGGCCACAAAATAATGGCCGATGGAGATGGCCTTCTCGCTCATGTACTCCGGTGCGCAGCCCGCCACAGGCAGATCCGAAATGCTGTTTCCGAGGCCGCCCATTTTCACCATC
>JBFYYO010000087.1:0-13809 GCA_041310025.1 Syntrophobacterales bacterium | reverse complement strand
GTCAATGTCGTCTTGCCGTGATCGATATGACCGATCGTCCCCACGTTCACGTGCGGCTTGGTCCGCTCAAACTTCTTCTTGCCCATCGTCTTTCCTCCTGACCTCTCATCACCAAGTGCCCAACTTCAAGATCCGCTCAAGCACCCGTCATCACGATTTCGCGGGATCGGAATCCCGACATGATTCAGAACAAACTATGACGTCTCAGTCCAGACCCCGCAGGGGCTGATGGCCGTACCAATCAGAAACGGCCCGGGCGCTGCCAGAGCTCATGCTACCAGCGGTAGTGAGCGAACGCTTTGTTGGCTTCCGCCATGCGGTGAGTGTCCTCACGCTTCTTGACGGCCGCCCCCCTGTTCTGAGACGCATCCTGCAGTTCACCCGCAAGGCGCTGGACCATGGTCTTTTCGGAGCGCTGGTTGGCGTAGTTGATGATCCAACGCATGGCCAGGGCATCCCTTCTCTCGTGCCTCACCTCGACCGGAACCTGATAGGTGGCACCGCCGACGCGCCTCGATTTGACCTCTATGACGGGGCGTACATGATCCATGGCCTTGTGGAAGACCTCCATCGGATCCTGCTTGCTGCGCTGTTCGATGATTTCGAGGGCCCCATAAAAGATGCGCTCGGCCAAGCTCTTCTTGCCCTTCTGCATGACATTGTTCATGAACTTGGCAACCAGCCTGCTGTTGTACTTCGGGTCCGGCAGGATTTCACGCTTGGGAACTTCTCGTCTCCTTGGCATCCTCTTCCTCGATCTTCGATTTTTGGTGACAAAAGTGGCCATAGCTTGAATTGAAAGCCATGGCCACAGGGACTGCTCTTGAGTTACTTGGGTCTCTTCGCGCCATATTTGGAGCGGCCCTGCTTGCGATTGGCCACCCCCAGGGCATCCAAGGTGCCACGAATGATGTGATAGCGCACACCGGGGAGATCCTTCACGCGCCCGCCGCGGATCAGAACCACGGAGTGCTCCTGAAGGTTATGCCCAATGCCGGGAATATAGGATGTCACTTCGATCCCATTCGTGAGGCGCACACGTGCGATCTTGCGCAGAGCGGAATTGGGTTTCTTGGGTGTCGTGGTGTAAACCCTGACACAGACTCCTCGCTTCTGAGGGCAGCTCTGCAGCGCCGGCGTACTGGACTTCTTCTTGATTTCCTCCCGGCGTTTCCTCACCAACTGGTTGATCGTGGGCATTTCCAATGTCTCCGTTCGTCGGAAAATCCGTTCACTTTCCCTCAAAAAGGGTGATTCCAAAGCTCTGACTCGTAAATCCGCTTTATTTACTCGCCAACCGGCGGTTTGTCAAGGGCTTTTTGGACCGGGACCTGCAAGCCGCGACGGTGTCAGTCCCGAAGCTCCCGATAAGTGCGCACTCCCGTGCCTGCCGGAATGAGACGACCCATGATGACGTTCTCTTTCAGACCCAGCAGGTAGTCCACCTTCCCGGCGGTCGCAGCGTCCGTCAGGACCTTGGTTGTCTCCTGGAAAGACGCGGCGGAAATGAAGCTTTGTGTGCTCAACGAAGCCTTGGTGATTCCGAGCAGAAGAGGCTCCGCCATGGCGGGTCGCTTGCCCTCGGCCAGCAACTGCTCGTTGAGCAGTTCGAATATGGGCTTCTCCACATGCTCGCCCATCAGAAACTCGGATTCACCCGGGTCGGTGATCCTGACTCGTTTGAGCATCTGCCGCACGATCACCTCAATGTGCTTGTCATTGATCTTGACACCCTGGAGGCGATAGACCTGCTGCACCTCGTCCACCAGGTACTTGGCCACTTCCTTTTCGCCCAGAACCGTCAGGATGTCATGAGGATTGGGGGATCCATCCATGAGAGGCTCCCCGGCCCTCACATAGTCGCCCTCATGGACACTGATGTGCTTGCCTTTGGGTATCAGGTAGTCCCTCGGGTCGCCGACCTGAGGCGTCACCGTGACCTTGCGTTTGCCCTTGGTGTCCTTGCCGAAGCTCACCACGCCGTCAATCTCCGTAATGACCGCATGCTCCTTGGGCTTGCGCACTTCAAACAGCTCGGCCACCCTGGGAAGACCACCCGTGATGTCTTTGGTCTTGGTGGTCTCCCGGGGTATTCTCGCCAAAACATCGCCGGGGAAGATCAAATCGCCTTCAGTGACCATGAGAATAGCGCCGAGCGGCATGAAATACCGGGCATGACCGCCTTCACCCACTCGGGCCGTACGGCCTTTTTCATCCTTGATGGAGATTCGAGGCCTGACATCCGAGTCACGGTATTCCACAACGACCTTGCTGGACTTGCCCGTCACGGGATCCACCTTCTCCTGCATCGTCTGGCCTTCGGTGATGTCGCCGAACTTCACCGTGCCCGCGATCTCGGTCAGAATCGGCATGGTGAACGGGTCCCATTCTGCCAGCAGATTGTCGGGCTCCACGACCTGGCCGTCCGCCACTTTTAATTTGGCCCCGTAGTTGATGACGTATCGTTCCCTTTCGCGACCGGCCTCGCTGACAATACAGATTTCACCGTTGCGGTTCATGGCGACCAGGTCCCCGTCCCTGTTGCGAACCGTATTGAGGTTGAGGAAACGGACCGTCCCCGGGTAGCGGTTGTTGATGGAGGTTCTCTCGATGCTCTTGCTGGCCGTACCACCGATGTGGAACGTGCGCATGGTCAGCTGGGTGCCGGGCTCGCCGATGGACTGGGCGGCGATGATGCCAACTGCTTCGCCCATTTGAGCCAGCTTGCCCTGAGCCAGGTCCCGCCCGTAGCACAGGGCACAGACGCCGCGCGGGCTGCGGCAGGTGAGGACCGAACGAATCAGAACCTTTTCGATGCCGGCATCCTCGACCTTTTGGACGCACTGCTCGTCGATCTCTGTTCCTGCAGGAATGAGCACCTCTCCTGTAACAGGGTCAGAAATGTCTTCGTGAGCGGTTCTCCCCAGAATGCGCTCTCCCAGGCGCTGGATGATCTCACCCGCTTCCAGCAGAGCTTCCACCTCGATCCCGTCCATGGTCCCGCAATCGGGCTCACCGATGATGACGTCCTGCGAAACGTCCACCAGCCGCCGCGTGAGGTATCCGGAGTTCGCCGTCTTCAATGCCGTGTCGGCGAGACCTTTCCGGGCGCCGTGAGTGGAGATGAAGTACTGAAGGACGGTCAGTCCCTCTCGGAAGTTGGCCGTAATGGGCGTCTCAATGATTTCTCCGGAAGGCTTGGCCATGAGACCGCGCATGCCGGAAAGCTGACGCATCTGGTCCTTGCTCCCCCGTGCGCCCGAATCCGCCATCATGTAAATGGGATTGAACGCCTCAGCTTTCTGGCCATCACCGCCTTCCTTGGAGGCGATCTCCCTCATCATCTCCGAAGCCACATCTTCTGTCGCCTTAGCCCAGATATCCACGGCCTTGTTGTATTTCTCGCCTTCGGTGATGAGACCTTCATTGTACTGTCTTTCGATTTCCGTCACCTGGTTGAAGGCCAGATCCAGAATCTCCGATTTGCGCGAAGGGATGACCATGTCGTTGATGGATATGGAAATGCCCGATCGGGTGGCGAACTCGTAGCCCATGTCCTTGAGGCGATCCGCCAGGAGCACGGTGGCCTTGACACCCGCGTTGCGGTAGCACATATCAATGAGCTGGGCCAGACTCTTCTTGTTCATGACCTTGTTGATGGCCGCAAAGGGAATGTCCGGCGGCAAAATCTCCGACAAGATGATGCGGCCTACCGTCGTCTCCACCCGTTCCTTCCCCATCCTGACCTGTATCCGCGAATGGAGGTCGGCTTCTCCCGCATCATAAGCGCAGCGCACCTCTTCACGGTTGGAGAAGATCCGCCCCTCACCCCGGGCCCCGCTTCTCTCCCGCGTCATGAAGTAGATGCCCAGGACGATGTCCTGAGAGGGCACGATGATCGGGTCTCCATGAGCGGGGCTCAGGATGTTGTTCGTGGACATCATCAAGACGCGAGCTTCCGTCTGGGCCTCGATGGAAAGCGGAATGTGCACCGCCATCTGGTCCCCGTCGAAATCCGCGTTGAACGCCGTACAGACCAAAGGATGAAGCTGAATCGCCTTGCCCTCGATCAGAATGGGCTCAAAGGCTTGAATACCCAAACGGTGTAAGGTTGGAGCACGGTTGAGCATGATCGGAAACTCCCGAACGACTTCGTCCAGGGTATCCCAGACCTCGGGCGTTTCCTTCTCCACCATCTTTTTGGCAGCCTTGATCGTGCTGACGTAACCTTTTTCCTCCAGCTTGTTGTAAATGAAGGGCTTGAAGAGCTCGAGAGCCATCTTCTTGGGCAAGCCGCACTGGTGCAGGCGCAGGTTGGGCCCGGTGACGATGACGGTGCGGCCTGAATAGTCCACGCGCTTGCCGAGGAGATTCTGGCGAAATCGGCCCTGCTTGCCCTTGAGCATGTCGCTCAACGATTTCAAGGGCCGTTTGCTGGCGCCCGTGATGGTCTTTCCCCGCCGACCGTTGTCGAAAAGGACATCCACCGCCTCCTGCAGCATCCTCTTCTCGTTGCGGATGATGATATCCGGGGCGTTGAGCTCCTGGAGCCGCTTCAGCCGGTTGTTCCGATTGATCACCCTCCGGTAGAGATCGTTGAGATCGCTGGTGGCGAATCGCCCGCCGTCGAGGGGAACGAGGGGTCGCAAGTCCGGCGGCAGCACCGGGATCACATCCATGACCATCCATTCCGGTCGATTGTCGGACTCCCGAAATGCATCGATGATCTTGAGCCGCTTGGCCAGCTTCTTGCGCTTGGCCATGGAGTTCGTCTTCATCATTTCCTCGCGAAGCTCCAGGGCCAGCTTTTCGAGGTCCAGCGTCATGAGCAGCTGCTTGATGGCCTCGGCGCCGATGCCCGCCACAAAGCCGCTGCCATATTCCTGGACCGTTTGCCGGTATTTTTCCTCGGTGAGCAGCTCCCCGCGGGTCAGGGGGGTTTCGCCGGGGTCCAGCACAATGTAAGAGTCGAAATAGAGGACCTTCTCCAGTTCCCGGAGCGTCAGGTCCAGCAGGTTGCCGATTTTGCTGGGAAGGCTCCGCAGAAACCAGATATGTGCCACCGGGGCGGCCAGCTCGATGTGCCCCATGCGCTCACGCCGGACTTTGGACTGAATCACCTCAACGCCGCATTTCTCGCAGACCACGCCTCGGTGCTTCATGCGCTTGTACTTGCCGCAGTTGCATTCGTAGTCCTTGATGGGTCCAAAAATCCTGGCGCAGAACAACCCTTCCCGCTCCGGCTTGAACGTACGGTAGTTGATCGTCTCCGGCTTCTTGACCTCCCCGTAAGACCATTCGCGAATGCGCTCCGGCGAGGAGATCATGATTTTCACCGCGTTGAAATTCAACGGGTCCTTGGGCTTCATGAAAAGACTGTAAAGCTCTTTCAAAGGGTCCTCCTTGCAGTTCGCGCCATGAGCGCCGAGCCCGCGGCTGCTTCGCCACCCACGTCCCGGGCCACCACCCACGTCACCGAACCAAAAGCCCTGTTGGCCTGCGGCCTATTCGGTCTCTTCCTCTCCCTCTTCCAACAAACGGATATCGAGGGCGAGGGCCTGCAGTTCCTTGACGAGAACATTGAATGACTCGGGCAGACCCGCTTCGAGCGTGTTGTCGCCTTTCACAATTTTTTCGTACATGCGAGTTCGGCCTGCCACATCATCGGATTTGACCGTCAGAAACTCCTGCAGTGCGTACGCAGCTCCGTACGCCTCCATGGTCCATACTTCCATTTCCCCGAGTCGCTGCCCGCCGAACTGAGCCTTGCCGCCCAGTGGTTGCTGGGTAACCAGAGAGTAGGGGCCGATGGAGCGGGCATGGATCTTGTCATCGACCAGGTGATGCAGTTTCAGAATGTACATGACGCCGACGGTGACGGCCTGCTGGAAGGCCTCTCCCGTACGTCCGTCGTAGAGAATGGTCTGCCCGGTCGGTGAGGCGCCGGCCTCGGTCAGAAACTCTCTGATTTCCGGCTCCTCTGCGCCATCGAACACCGGGGAAGCCACGTGCACCCCTTCCCGAAAATCCACCGCCAGACGTTTCAGATCCTCATCGGTAGCATCCTTAAAATAACTGTCGAATTCCAGGTTGTTGTAGACGCGCTGGAGCTTCTCCTTGATGCTCTCCGTTTCCTTGTATTCCTCGATCATGGCGGCCAGTTGAAGCCCGATCCCCTTGGCGGCCCAGCCGAGATGTGTTTCCAGAACCTGCCCCACGTTCATACGGGAAGGCACTCCCAAGGGATTCAGGACCACGTCCATGGGGGTGCCGTCCGGAAAGTAGGGCATATCCTCGATGGGCATGATGCGGGAAACCACACCCTTGTTGCCATGGCGCCCCGCCATTTTGTCGCCCACCTGAAGCTTGCGCTTCACCGCCACATAGACCTTCACCATCTTGATCACGCCGGGCGGCAGTTCATCGCCTCGCTTGAGCTTGTTGGCCTTCTCCTCGAAAAGATTTTTGACGAGCTCAATGTGGCTCCGGTAGTTGTCAACGATGCCGGCGACCTCGGAGGATAATGCCGGCTCCTTGGTGACACTGAGCTGATCCCACAAGCCGCTGGGAGTTTCGTGCAGAATCTCTTCCGTGATGGTGTCACCCTTTTTGAGGTAGACCTTGCGTCCGTCCTTGACCGTGAAATCGCTGGCCTTGCCGCTCAGGAGCTGCGCCAGCTGCTTGGCGGTGCCCTTGCGGATGATATCGAGCTCGTCCCGTTGATCCTTCATCAGGCGGGAAATCTCCTGCTCTTCGATCATCAGGGTCCGCTCGTCCTTTTCCACGCCCTTTCTGGAGAATACCTTGGCATCGATGACGATGCCCTCAACCCCGGGCGGAACGCGAAGCGAGGTGTCCTTCACGTCGCTCGCCTTTTCACCGAAGATGGCGCGCAGCAGCTTCTCCTCGGGAGTCAGCTGCGATTCGCCCTTGGGAGTGACTTTGCCGACCAGGATATCGTTGGGGCGAATGTAGGCCCCGACGCGAATGATGCCACTGTCATCCAGGTTCTTCAGAGCCTCGTCGCCCACATTGGGGATGTCTCTCGAAATCTCTTCCTTCCCGAGCTTCGTGTCCCGCGCCACCACTTCGAACTCCTCGATGTGGATGGACGTGAAGACATCCTCCTTGACGATGCGCTCGCTCACCAGGATCGAGTCTTCGAAGTTGTAGCCGCCCCAGCTCATGAAAGCGACCATGACATTTCTGCCGAGTGCCAGCTCTCCATGGTCGGTGGAGGGTCCGTCGGCGAGGATCTGTCCCTTCTTGACGAAATCGCCCTGGTTCACCAGCGGCTTCTGATTGATGCAGGTGTTCTGGTTGGATCTCTGGAACTTGATCAGCTTGTAGATGTCCACGGCCCGGCCGGTATGAACTTCATCGTCCGTCGGCCGAACCACGATTCGGGTGGCGTCCACATATTCGATGATGCCGGCCCGCCGTGCGACGATGGTGACCCCGCTGTCCTTGGCAACGATGCGCTCGATTCCCGTGCCGACCAGCGGTGCGCGGGTCTGAATGAGCGGCACAGCCTGACGCTGCATGTTGGAGCCCATGAGGGCTCGGTTGGCGTCGTCATGCTCGAGGAAAGGAATCAGAGAAGCCGAGACACTCACCAACTGGTTCGGAGAGACGTCCATGTAGCGCATCTCGTCCGGGGGGGCCATGACGAATTCCCCTGTCTTCCGAGCCGAAACCTGGGTCCTCAGGAAGTTGCCCTCCTCATCCAACGGCGCGTTGGCCTGCGCAATGGGGTAGTCCTTCTCGTCCATGGCCGTGAGGTAAACCACCTCGGTTCTGACCCTGGATTGCTCCACCTTGCGGTACGGTGTTTCGACGAAGCCGTAAGGATTGACCCTGGCATAGGTCGACAAGGAGACAATCAGACCGATGTTCGGACCTTCCGGCGTTTCGATGGGACAGATTCTGCCGTAGTGCGTCGGATGGACGTCACGAACTTCAAAACCGGCCCGCTCACGCGTCAAACCACCGGGGCCCAGGGCGCTCAGCCGGCGCTTGTGAGTGATCTCAGACAGCGGATTGGTCTGATCCATGAACTGCGAGAGCTGGCTCGTACCAAAAAACTCTTTCACAACGGCCGATACGGGCTTCGCATTGATCAGGTCGTGGGGCATCAGAGCGTCGACCTCCTGGAGAGTCATGCGCTCTTTGATGGCCCGCTCCATCCTGACGAGTCCGATGCGATACTGGTTTTCGAGGAGCTCACCCACTGCACGGACGCGACGATTGCCCAGATTGTCGATGTCGTCCACCGGTCCCTGGGAGTCCTTGAGGCGGATCAAATGCCGCACCGAAACCAGAATATCTTCCTTTCTCAACGTCCGGTAATCGAGGGGGATATTCAGCCCCAGCTGCAGATTGAGCTTCAGCCGCCCGACCTCTGACAGGTCGTAGTGGTCAGCACTGAAAAAGAGGTTGT
Organism: Syntrophobacterales bacterium; assembly: GCA_041310025.1. GTDB lineage: Bacteria > Desulfobacterota > Syntrophobacteria > Syntrophobacterales > Syntrophobacteraceae > JALOOX01. Next base: position 5,369 of record JBFYYO010000087.1, on the reverse strand, counting down.
TGAAGAAATCGGTGGCCACCTCGAGAGTTGGCGGGTTGCTGGGGCGAAGGCGCCGATAGATCTCGATCAGGGCGTCTTCTCTGGCATTCACCTTGTCCATCAGCAGGGTGTTGCGGAAGGAGGGGCTGATGTCATGGCCCTCAAGGTGCAGCAGCTCAAAATAGGGAATCCTTCGAGCTTCGATCTCCTCGAGCAGTTTTTCCGTGATGGTGTCGTTGCACTCGGCAACGATCTCCCCGGTGCCGTAGTCAATGATGTCCTGAGCCAGGACCTGGCCGACGAGGTCCGCCGTCTTCATGGGAAGGCGCGTGACGCCGACCTCCTGCAGCCGCTTCATGGTCTGCTTGCCGAGCTTCCTGTTCTTCTTGACCAGCACCTCACCCGTTTGCGGATGGAGAATGTCCTCCGCAGCCCGGCTTCCCAGAAGGATCTCCGGGTTCAGCTCCTTTTCCGACTGCAAGGGGTCGTCGGGATTCGAATAGATCCGCTCGCTCGGGTAAAAGTAGTTCAGCAGCTCTTCAGTGCTGTAGCCAAGCGCCTTGAGGAGCACCGTCACCGGGAACTTGCGGCGGCGATCGATGCGAACATACAAAATGTCTTTGGGATCGAATTCCAGATCCAGCCAGGAGCCGCGCAACGGGATGATTCGGGCCGAATAGAGGATCTTGCCGCTCGAGTGCGTCTTGCCGCGATCGTGGTCGAAAAAGATGCCCGGGGATCGGTGCAGCTGGCTGACCACCACCCGTTCGGTGCCATTCACGATGAAGGTCCCATTCTCGGTCATGAGAGGCAGGGTACCGAAATAGATCTCCTGCTCCTTGATATCTCGAATGGACCGAACCTCTGCTTCCTTGTCCACATCATACACGACAAGGCGTACGACGATCTTGACCGGGGCTTCATAAGTCATTCCCCTCGCGAGACATTCCTCGACGTCGTACTTCACCTCACCAAAGCTGTACTGAACGAACTCGAGAGAAGCCGTCCCACTGAAATCCTCGATGGGGAAGACACTCTTGAACACTTCCTGAAGGCCCCTGTTGGCCCGGGCCTCCGGTCGAGCATCCTTCTGCAAAAACTGATCGTAGCTCTCCTTTTGCATCTGAATCAGGTTGGGGATGTCTACAATCCTCTGAATCTTGCCGAAGTTCTTTCGAGCCCGATAATCATGGGACAGAGCAGTTGCCATGGTCTCTCCTGCAACTTCCAAAGAATGAGGGAACTGATGCGCGGCGTTGGTGAAGCCCCGTCGCTGCTGCCGACGGCAACTCTGCACCTGGCGAGGTGCAAGAAATCGAAAATCGGAAACCGGTCGATACCGCACGCTTCGACCGGTTTCCGATATAAATGTGAGGATCCGAGAGGTTCTACTTGATTTCGACGGTGGCACCCGCCTCGGTCAACTGCTTGGCGACGGCCTCGGCCTCCTCTTTGGGAATGCCTTCCTTCACCAGGCCAGGCAGACCCTCGACCAGATCCTTGGCTTCCTTCAATCCCAGAGTGGTGATAGCCCTGACCTCTTTGATCACCTGAATCTTTTTGTCGCCAACACCCGTAATGAGAACCGAAAACTCAGTCTGCTCCTCAACAGGAGCGGCCTCCGCCGCAGCTGCCGGCATGGCCGCCAGAGCCATCGGGGCGGCTGCACTGACACCAAACCGCTCTTCGAATTCCTTCACCAGCTCGCTCAGCTCGAGAACCGTCATGTTTTCGATGAACTTGATCACATCTTCCTTGGTAATACTCGACATAATCCATTTCCTCCCGGGATATTAGGCACTTTCTTTCTGTCGTTGAATTGCTGCCAGCACGCCTACAAAGGTTCTTGGAACGCCACTCAGAACCGAGACCAAACCCGTGGGAACTGCGTTGAGCGTTCCCAGAAGCTTTGCCAACAACTCCTCTCGCGGAGGCAGATCCGCCAAAGCTGCTACCTGATTGGGATCAAGGAGGCGGCTGCCAAGGACTCCCGCCTTGACCTGCAGTTTCTCATTGGTCCTGTTGAACTTTTTGAGAATCTTGGCAGGAATGGCCGGGTCACTGTAGCCGATCACCAAGGCACACGTGCCCTTGAGCTGCTCATGAAGAGCGGCATAGTTCAGATCCTGGCTGGCCAGTCTCAAGAGCGTGTTCTTGACGACGCGACACTCGATCTGCTCCGCAGCCAGGACATCCCGCAGCTCGGTCATTTCAGCCACGGTCATCCCCTTGTAATCCGTCAGAATAGCTGCTGTAGCTCGTTCCAGCTTTCCACGCAGCTCAGCTACAACCTGCTCTTTCTCGGTTCGATCCAAAGTCTCCCCATCCTCCTTTCCTCTGCCGGCGCGCTTTCCCGTCTCATCGAACAGCGGTTCAACACTGCGAGCCTGAGATAATAACTCCGCAGCTCCCTAAAAGGCAACGGATCACTCTGGCTTTTGCCTACTATCCTCTCGGTTCTTCCAGAAACCTCGGTAGGATCTCCCCGACTTCTCGGGGTTTAAACACTCCTTGCGACCCGTGTCCCTACTGTCTCCGATTGCTGAAAGCACCATGCGGCAGGTTTGTATGGTTAAACGTTCTCTCAACATTGACGGGGCCACTCGAGAAGAACCCAAAGTACAAAAGCCTTTGGAATCGCCGTGCGCGTAGTCCCGATTACAGTCATAGCCTCGGTGAGCCTCCCTCCTGTCCCTCGACCACCAGATGTCAGAACAGGGGAGGGGGGCGCTGGGCTGCCTAGGCCAAAATGCCTTTGACCAGCAAAGGGTCGATCTGGATGCCCGGGCCCATGGAGGTGGCGATGGCAATCCCGCGGAGGTAAGTTCCTTTGGCAGCCGTCGGCTTCAGCCGCATCAGCGTGTCCATGAATGCGGATATGTTCTGAATCAGCTTCTCATGACCGAAGGAGATCTTACCCATGGGGGCATGGACAATCCCGGTCTTCTCGACGCGGAAGTCCACCTTGCCCGCCTTGATCTCCTTGATGACTTTTTGAAGATCGAAGGTGACCGTTCCAAGCTTGGCATTGGGCATCAGTCCGCGAGGCCCCAGGATCTTGCCGATTTTGCCGACGGAGCCCATCATGTCTGGCGTGGCCACCGTCTTGTCGAATTCGAGCCATCCGCCCTTGATCTGGTCCACCAGTTCGTCCCCGCCGGCATGGTCCGCCCCGGCGTCCAAAGCTTCCTTCACCTTTTCGCCTTTGGCGAAGACAAGGATGCGAACGGTCTTGCCCAAACCATGGGGAAGCACCACCGTACCACGGACCATCTGATCGGCGTGTCTGGGATCTACGCCGAGTCGGACCGCAATATCGAGCGTCTCATCAAACTTGGCAAAGGCACATTCCGCAGCCAGCTCAAGAGCTTCCTGAAAAGAATAACGCTTGGTCGAGTCAATCTTTGTGCGAGCTTCAATGTATCTTTTTCCACGTTTCGCCATCGTCACGTCTCCAGAAAAACTTACTCTATATCAATGCCCATGCTTCGAGCTGTTCCCTCTATGGTCTTGATGGCTGCATCAAGATCTCTGGCGTTCAGGTCCGGCATCTTCAGCTTCGCGATCTCGACCACTTGAGCCTTGGGTAACCTGGCGACTTTGTTTCGGTTGGGCTCACTCGATCCCTTGGCGATCTGTGCGGCCTTCTTGAGGAGAATGGACGCGGGAGGAGTCTTGGTGATGAAGGTGAAAGACCGGTCCGCGTACACCGTGATCACCACAGGGATGATCATGCCTTCCTGTCCCTGAGTCCTGGCATTGAAGGTCTTGCAGAACTCCATGATGTTGACGCCATGCTGACCCAGGGCAGGTCCAATGGGGGGGGATGGATTCGCCTGGCCTGCGGGAACCTGTAGTTTGATGTATGCAGTTACCTTCTTAGCCATTCTCAGTTCAACTCCTCAAATTGCTCCGATTACACGTTCAGAGGAATCAGACCCGGTTCACCTGAACGAAGTCCAGCTCAACGGGTGTCGATCGACCGAAGATGCTGACCAAAACCCGGACCTTGCCTTTTTCCGGCATCACTTCATCGATGATTCCACTGAACGTGGCGAAAGGTCCCTCAACAACGCGCACTTCATCGCCCTTCTCGAAGCGAAATTTCGGCTTCGGCTTCTGAGTGCCCTCCTCCATCTGCTGGATGATTCCCTGAGCCTCTTCCTCCGAAAGGGAGATGGGGCGCTCCTGACTGCCGATGAATCCGGTGACCTTCGGGGTGTGGCGGACCAGATGCCATGTCTCGTCGTTGAGCTCCATTTGAACAATGATGTAGCCGGGATAGAACTTCCGGGACGATGCCTTGCGCTGTCCCTTCACCATCTCAATGACCTTTTCTGTGGGAACAAGGATCTGCCCGAAAAGAGCCTCCTTGCCCTCAGCCTTGATGCGCTCCTCAAGGGCTGACTTCACCTTGTGCTCGAAGCCCGAATAGGTATGAACGATGTACCATTGCAGTGCCACTCGAATACCCCATTGCCGATGCTTGGTGTGGAGACCCCCCGCCGTAACGCAGAAGAAAGGGCCGCGCATGGCGGCCACAGGTCTCAAATCCAGTTGCCCGTTGCCACTTCCTAGCCTGGGGACTCCATATCCAGATCAAGCGCCGGAACAGAACCTGTGGTGATTCATCCCAGGAGACTGCCCACCAGCAGGCTCAGAATGTAATCGATGATTCCCAGGTAAACCCCACAGATGAGCACGATGATCAGGACCACCGAGGTTGTGCCGATCGTCTCCTTGCGAGAAGGCCAGACGACCTTTCGCAGCTCGTACGACACTTCCCTCAAATACTCGCGGAGTCGGTCGAGCCAGGCAACACGACTTTCGTCGCTCCGTTTAACGGACTTCTTGGACGCTTCGGCCTTCTTTGCCGCCGGCTGCTGCCCCGCTTTCTTCACGGGTTTGACCTTTGCGGGTTTGGCTGAAGCGTCGGCTTCGCCCTTTTCTTTGTTTTGGACTTCCTTGGCCATAATCGTCATTGAGCCGTCTGAATCCGTGTGGTCGGCAATGTCCCGCGGGTGGATTCGGTCAGAATCGACCCCATCCTTCGTACCCCAAGCACAGGCACATTTCCAACCGTTGTTGGTCGTTGAGCGAGATAGACGCTATTTCGTTTCCTTATGCTCAGTATGCGTGTTGCAAAACCTGCAGTACTTCCGAAAGCTCAGCTTTTCGGGCGTGGTTCGCTTGTTCTTCGTCGTTGTGTAATTCCGGCGCTTGCATTCACCACACGCCAACGTGACTAAAACTCTCATGGTTCTATTCCCCGCGATGCCTCAATGACTTATTCAATGACTTCGGTGACCACGCCGGCGCCGACGGTTCGGCCGCCTTCCCGGATGGCGAAGCGCAGCTCCTTCTCCAAAGCGACCGGCGTGATGAGCGCC
>JBFYYO010000086.1:0-13882 GCA_041310025.1 Syntrophobacterales bacterium | reverse complement strand
TTCCAGTCCCCGGCGTATCGATCGTGAAGCACCTGCCAGAGCACTCTTTTGGTGTGGTTGTCCCAGTCCTTGCTCATGTACCATTTGAAAAGAGCCGTGTTCCACCAGCCCACCTCGTTGTCCGAAAAATACCCGACAAGCCGCGGGTCGTGGCGATAGGGGGCCGTCAATTTCTCAGCCCACTCCATGACGCGCGCTTCCATGGTGGGGTGGAAGGAATCGAACCAGTGGAATTTTGAATTGCGGCCGAGCTCGATATCCACCATCAAAGGCAGATCGAGATTGGGGGAGGGATCGGACCAGCCGCCGCGAGTGTTGAAGCCCCACCCTTGCAGCTGTGAGGTTGTCTGTCTGCGCCAGTCATCGATGGACGGGAAGAAATTCCCCCAGTAAAAGGCCTGTTTCTTCTGGCTTCTCGGGGTGTCTTTTCCGGGGTCGATGAAATTGACGCCCTTGGAGTAGAAGAGCTCTCCCTGCGGATCCACCAGCCAGTGGATGCCGTCTTTCTGCGTCACCTGCCATCGCGTGGCCGCGCCATTTTGGCCTTCGGCGTACGAAGGCGAGCGCAACAAGAATCCCAGTCCCAGCCCCATGTATAGGAACAGAACGCCCCATGATCTCAATCTCATTCTCAACACTCAGTCTCACCTCACGAGCGGTTCCAGATGCACCAATCCAATAACAGCCACAACGACACAGCATAACAAATAACGGGCCAGATGCGGGGGCTCCTCACTCGAAAACCATGCGGGGGGTGGGAGGACCTGCAAAGGGACGCCGAGAACCTTTACTGGAAAGCGTTGGCTGCATTGTGGCCGCCTGGCGTGGTCCGCGAAAATTGCACCGGCCCGGTGGTGACATCCTGCAGAAGGATCCCGGAGCGCGACGATTTTTGCACACCTGCGTGCAGTCAGTTACGAAATCTACACCCGCCGAAGGACCAGGAGCATCCTCAGCTTTTGGGCTTCCTGAAGCGGGCCGCATATTCGAGGGGGACCTCCATGATCTGTTCGGGGCGCAGGCGTCCGAACATTTCATAGCGCATCAGGAAGAGCTGGAAGAACCATTGGAGGGATTCCTTCTGGGTATCGTGACACTCGAGGGCGAGACGCTTGCCCTCCAGCTCTTCGGAATCGATGGGCAGACTCACCCACTGGGTCTCAGCCAGTGAATCACCCGCGCCACCCAAGGACTCGGGCGCAGGTCGATTGATGGAGCTCATCCAGCCTTGCGAATTCGGATACATGGGATAATGGACCAGGTAGGTGTAAGCCTGGGTTTCGGCAAAGGGGGGCTCCCCCGAATCCCGAAGCTTCCTGAGCGCCTCCAGGACAAAGGCTCCCGTTGCGGCGTGGTCCGGATGCGTGTCGCGCGGGTCGGGCAGCACGACCCAGTCGGGCGAAAAATCACGCATAACGCCCATGATCCCTTCCACCAGGCTGGATCCTGAATAGCGGATGGCTCTCATGTAGCTGTTAGGGTAAGCCGGGTGATCGGAGCGGGTGTGAGGCGATCTGTACGGGTGAGCCACGGACCAGTGCGCCGACCACAGATGATCGAGACCCCCGTCGGGGAACCCCAGGAACACGGCATCCCCCTCCCCGAGACCCCATTGGGAGATGGCTTTCAGGGCTTCCTGCTGGCGCATCTTCCCGAATTGAATGAAGTCGTGGCTGTTGGGCTTTGCAATGTCGAGCTCGGCTCGAACCGCATCAGGGTAGCCGTCGCCGTTGGTCATCCAGACGATGCGGGCCGATCCGCCCCTTTTGCGCACCCGCTGAACGAGTCCTGCAACCCCGAGCGTTTCGTCGTCGGGATGAGGCGAAAAGACCAGCAATCTCAGCTCGGAGGGAACTCTCAGGGTTGCGGCCGAATCGGACATGCGCAGTTCGATGCGGCGCTGCGAAGGGCCGGTGTCATTGAGGAACGCCAGCTGCATGCGGGCCGGCGAGCCCGGCACACGGGTGGAAGTGCTCGCGGGCTCCATACTCGGCGGAAACGGACCGGAGTTTTCTGCCCTCAAGGTTTCCATGAGGGCAGGGGTGGTCAGGATCAGGGCCAGAAAGACTATCGTCATTCTCATGTACCGGGGCACCGCAATGGCCTCCCTGCAAAAGGGGTCTTGGACTCGTTGTCTCCGGCGTCGATTCGGGCTCATGGAGCTCTCTATTGCATCCATGCACCTTCTCTCCCGGGCGCCAAATGCCGATTACAAGGTACCCGGGCGGAACACCCCAGGGAGCCGGCCGGAATCCGACGGCTCACAATGGCTTGCAGCAGCGTTTTCGGTTGAAGAGGAGGGTATAAGGGTCCGCACGACGCGCGCAGAATATAGCTCAAAGTCGAGCTCCAGACAAAATGAAAATCCATTCCTCGAACCTCCGGCCCGCTGATGTCCCTCTGGCCGCCTCACCGCCCAGGCCGACATCGGACACCCCCCCGTACTATTACAGCGAGAGTTGAGGCCGGATGCACCTTCAGGGTAGGGCGGGCAAAGGAATCATCTTGCCCACCGGCAGTCAAGCCGCCCTTCTCGGTGGGCAACGCTGCCACTTTTGCCCACCCTGCCTGAGCAATCTCGTTATCTTGCTACAGCGCTCCGTTATCATCGGCACCGAACTGGGTTCGGTGAAGCGATGCGAAATAGCCGCCACGGCGGATGAGCTCTTCGAACCCTCCCTGCTCGATCACCTCGCCGTGTCGGAGCACCAGGATGATGTCCGCCCGCCGCACGGTGGAGAGCCTGTGGGCAATGATGAAGGTGGTCCGGTCGGCGGTCAGCTGGTTGAGTCCCTCCATGATGAGGGCCTCGGTTTCCGCGTCGACGGAGGACGTCGGCTCGTCCAGGATGAGGATGGGAGCGTTGCGCAAAATGGCCCGTGCAATGGTGATCCGCTGCCGTTCCCCCTCCGAGAGGGTGGCTCCCTGCTCGCCCACGACGGTGTCGTACTTCTGGGGGAGCCTTTGAATGGAGTCGTGGATGCGGGCGAGCCGGGCCGCTTCCTCGACTTCCTCCATGGAGGCCTCCGGCCTGCCGTAGGCGATGTTGTCTCGAACCGAAATGGGGAAAACGAGGGGCGGCTGGAGAACCATCCCGATCTGCCGGCGCAGGGCCTTGAGCTGAAATTCCCGGACGTCCGTGCCGTCGATGCGGACGCGGCCCGCCAGCGGATCGTAGAAGCGCGGCAGCAGGCTCACAAGGGTGGATTTGCCGACTCCCGTCGGCCCCACGATGGCAACCTTCTGACCCGGATGCACATGAAGATCGATTCCCTTGAGCACCGGCTGTTCTTCCAGATAATGGAACGCTACGCCTTCGTAGTGAATCTCTCCGCGGGCGCCCGATGCCGGAAAGACCCGCGTTCCGTCGGGAAGGTCCCGTTCAACTTCAAGGATTTCAAAGGCGCGCTGCACTCCCACCTTGGCCCCCTGGATGATGCCCCAGGTCTGGCTGATGGTGTTGATGGGCGCATAGAGCGAAGCAAGGTAAGTCGTGAAGACGATGATCTCACCCACGGTGATCTGACCGGAGAGGACGTGCTGGGCGCCGACCCAGACCACGAAAGCCGTCCCGATGGCCATGACCACGTTGATCACACCCGAGTAGAAGGTCTGCAGCGTGTACAGTCGAAGGCTGGCTCCCAGGCTCTCCTGGCTCGCATCCATGAACTTTCGATGCTCTTCCTCTTCCTTGGTGAAGGCCTGGATGATCCTCATGGCCGACATGGCCCGCTGCACCACCGAGTAGACCTCGCTTTCCTGCTGACGGGCATCCATGGCTGCAGCGGAAATCCTTCCGCTGAGAAGCGAGATGGAAAGCAGCAGCGCCGGGCAAACGGAGAGAGCCAGGAGGGTGAGCACCCAGTCGATGCGGATCATGACCGCAAACATCCCGATGAGCAGCACGAGGGCCGTGACGATGGGGAAGAGGCCGTTCATGGTGAGGCTCTGGATGGCGTAGGTGTCGGCCGTCACGCGATAGAGCAAATCCCCCACCTGGCGGCGGCTGTGAAACGCCAGGGAGAGGCGCTGGAGATGGCTGTAGAGGTCGCGGCGCAGATCGTTCACCATGCGCTGACCGATCTTGATGGTCGTGTAATTGTTGGCCAGTGTCAGACCACCCAGAAAGAGGTAGATGATCACGATGCCGACACAGGCAAGAATCAGGAATTCCTGGGGGGTGACAGCGCCGGCCAGGCCCCACGGCATGGGCTTATCCCCCAGCACGCTGTCGATGATCAGCTTCAGGGGCCAGGGCTTGAGCAGCTCGAGGGCGCTGATCATGAAGACCTGGGACAGGGCCACAATGAATGGCAACCGATAGGGGCGCAGGTAAGGCAGGATTCTACGTATCATTGCATTCGGCTTCCTGGGGCAGCGTCGTGCCCGGTCTCTCCCTGCTCATCTCTTGAAATCACGACGGAGTCAGCTTGTCCGGCGTTCCTGTCTTCGGCATTCAGAGTCAAAACGACCGTTTTCTAGCCCATCCACCCGGGCTAATCAACCCAAAAGGATGAGAAGAAGGTTGCTCCTCAGGTTTCAAGCGAGCGCTTTGGGTGAGCCAAAAGGGCCAGATCTGTCGAGAATATGCACGGCCGCATGGTGCACTGGCTCACAAGTGGATTGTCAAGGCCAGGCCGATGCATTACATTACCCCAACCTTCTGGACCTGACTTCCTCTGCATTTGGAATGGTTTTTTGGGGATTCGCCCCAACGATTGAATCAAGGCTCGCTCAACCTCGACCTTACTGGAAAGGAAGATTGATGCACATTCGTAAGCGTTGCGCCGTAACGGGAGGTGCGGGTTTTCTCGGCTCACACCTGTGTGAAAGACTCCTGAAAGATGGCCACGACGTCCTCTGTGTGGACAACTTCTACACCGGCAGCAAGCGCAATATCGTGCACCTTATGACGAACCCTTATTTCGAAATTTTTCGGCATGATATCACTTATCCGCTATATGTTGAGGTGGACGAAATCTTCAATCTTGCCTGTCCGGCATCTCCCATTCACTACCAGACCGACCCGGTGCAGACCACCAAGGTGAACGTTCACGGCTCCATCAACATGCTGGGCCTGGCCAAGCGCGTCAAGGCCAAGATCATGCAGGCTTCCACTTCGGAAGTGTACGGCGATCCGAAGGTTCACCCGCAGAAGGAAACCTACTGGGGGCATGTCAATCCCGTCGGCCGCCGTTCCTGCTACGACGAGGGCAAGCGCTGCGCGGAAACGCTTTTCTTCGACTACCATCGGCAGCACGGGCTGAGGATCAAGGTCGCGAGAATCTTCAACACTTACGGACCCCGGATGCACCCCAACGACGGGCGCGTGGTGTCGAATTTCATCGTGCAGGCGCTCAAGGGAGAGCCCATCACCATTTATGGCGAGGGGAATCAGACCCGCTCTTTCTGTTACGTGGACGACCTGATCGAAGGTTTCGTGCGTCTCATGAATTCGCCCGAGGACTTCACGGGACCCGTGAATCTCGGGAACCCCGGTGAATTCACCATCATGGAGCTCGCCACCAAGGTGCGGGAGATGACCGGTTCAAACTCCGAGCTCGTTTTCAAGCCGCTGCCTCAAGACGATCCCGTCATGCGCCAGCCGGACATTTCACTGGCCAGGGAGGTCCTGAAATGGGAGCCCAAGGTGCCCCTGGACGAAGGGTTGCGCAAGACGGTCGATTATTTTGACGACCTGCTGCGCTCGGGAAACGATCCGGATTAAGACTGCGGAGGGGACCTTCGGAAATGACACGTGCAGGAAACGCGGCTGTGCTGAGCCTCGTTCTGCCCGGTTTGGGCCAGTTCTACAATGGGGATTTTCTGCGCGGCATCTTCTGGTTGATCATCACTCCGGGCCTCTGGATCGGCTCGGGTGGTTTTCTTGGGTGGATATGTCACGTGATCGCCGCCATAACAGCTTATCGGCGGTCAGAGAGCCGCGTGAACTGAGGAATGTCGGGGAGAGTCTACGGGCCATGGAAGACAAACACCGCGAGATGCTCGTCAAGCGTCTCACCCCCATGCACCTTTACAAGCTGACGCCAAAGACCAACTGCAAGGACTGTGGCTTCGAGACATGCCTGGCCTTCTCGACCCAGGTCATCGTGGGGCAGGCTGACCTGGATCGCTGTCCCTATCTGGATCAGGATGCCATTCAGCCCATAAAGGATCAACTGGCTGTTCAGCAGGCGGCCGGCATCGGCATCAAGCGGGAGGGATTTGAAAAGGCCCTGCAGTTTCTTCGAGGCGAGATCCTGAAATGGGATTTCGGTGCCATTGCGGAGAGCCTGGGCGCTGAGTTTTCGGAGCTGGGAGGGGTGCGGACACTCCGCTTCAGCTACTTCGGGGAGACCGTTTCGGTTTCCCAGGAAGACATTCTGCTGGAATCCGGCGATTCCCTGGGCCCCTACGATAAAATCCTGCTATACAATTACGCCATTGGGGGAGCCCGGGATCCGTCGGGGAAATGGGTCGGGATGGAGACTCTTCCCAACTCGGTTTCCAAAATCAAGAGCCTGAGAGCACACTGTGAAGGCCCCCTGGCCGAGAGGTTTGCAGGGCGTATGTCCCGGCTTCCGGAGGCGATTTCCGGCATTGGGAGGTCGATCGAGCTCAAGGATGAGCAGGTGGATTTCGCGGCTGAATTCCCCATCCTTCCCAGGCTGAGCATTCGAGTCCTGTGGTGGGATGAAGATGCTTCCGAAGGGTTTGCCGCGAGGGCCAAGTTCCTGTTCGACCGGAAGGTTCTGGATACCCTGGATCTGGAATCTCTCCTGTTCACCTGCGAGCAGTTGACGGATCGGCTGCTGGAAGCGGCCAGATGATTTCTTCTGTTAGGGTGTGTCGAGGAAGTGCACTCCGGGACGTCACCCCCGCGAAGGCGGGGGTCCGGATTCCTCCTCGAGTCTGGATTCCCGCCTTCGCGGGAATGACGAATTGGCAACGCTGAGGGCTTTTTCGACACGCTCTGAAACCTTCCTGTGTCTGGATCCATGATGACTGCCGGAATGCCGCAAACTTTCCGCAAACGCCGATACCGCACGGCCGTGGACCTGCTGGGATATGCCGCCCTCATGCTTGCCATGGCATGGCTCCTGGCCCGCGGGACCGAAAATCTCGGCTACAATTGGCAGTGGTATCGAATCCCCCGCTATCTGTTCAGCTGGGAGGATGGCCGGTTTTCCGCCGGACTGCTTTTGCAGGGGCTGGTGGTCACCTTTCATGTAGCGGGGGTGAGTCTCCTCCTGGCTTTCCTTTTCGGGGTTTCGGCGGCGCTCTTCCGTCTCTCCCGCTCCTGGGTGGCCCGTTCGGCTGCCGTGGTCTACGTGGAGATCATCCGGAACACTCCGCTGCTGATTCAGCTCTTCTTCATCTATTTTGTGCTTTCCCCGGTGCTCGACATCAGCCGGTTCATGTCAGCCGTTTTGGCGCTGAGCCTGTTTGAAGGCGCTTATGCCTCGGAAATCATGCGGGCGGGGATCGTGGCCGTCGACAGGGGACAGTGGGAGGCTTCGCGCAGCCTGGGGCTGAGCACGGGGCATGCCTATCTCCACGTGATCCTGCCCCAGGCCATTCGCAAGATGCTGCCCCCCTTGACCAGCCAGGCCATCTCGCTCGTCAAGGATTCCGCTCTGGTCAGTACCATCGCCATCTACGATTTGGCCATGCAGGCCCAGGTGGTGGTCGCCGACACCTTCCTCGTCTTCGAGATCTGGTTCACGGTGGCGGCCATCTATCTCGTCATCACCCTGGGGCTTTCCCTGGTCGTCCGATACCTGGAGAGACGCTTGGCAGCGGTTTGATCATTCCGGCACCCGATTGTCGGAGTTTTGAAAACACGATGAGGAGAAGGAGGGGATCATGAGAGCGTGGAACATTTGGAGGACATTGCGGCTGGCGTTGCTTGTCGTGGCTTTGACGGCGGGAGTCTGCTCCGCCGCCAAGCTGCAGCAGCAGCTGGCCGAAGAAAGCATGATCGAGCAGGCGCTCAAGCGGGGGGTCCTGAAGGTGGGTTTCTCCACGTTCGTCCCATGGGCCATGACGGACAAGTCGGGGGAGTACATCGGCTTTGAGATCGACGTGGCCAGACGGTTGGCCCAGGACATGGGGGTCAAGGTGGAATTCGTTCCCACCAAATGGTCCGGAATCATCCCCGCCCTGCTGACGGGCAAATTCGACATCATCATCGGAGGAATGAGCGTCAAGGCCGATCGTAACCTCAAGGTCAATTTCACGGATCCTTACTATTACACCGGGATGTCCATCGTGGCGCACAAGGAGCTCGCCAAGGGATTTGACAGCCTCGACGATTTCAACAAGCCCGATGTGGTCATCGCGGTCAGGATCGGGACCACCGGCGTGGCTGCGGCCAAGAAATACATGCCCAATGCCCAGTTGAGGCAGTTTGATGAGGAGTCCCAGGCTGTTCAGGAGCTCCTCAACGGCCGAGCCCATGCGTTCGTGAGTGAAGAGCCTCTGCCGGCGTTCCAGGCGGTCAAGAATCCGGACAAGCTGTTCCTGCCGGTGAAGGAAGCCTTCGCGCGGAGCCCCATTGGGCTGGCCGTCCGCAAAGGGGATATGGACACTCTGAACTTCCTCAACAACTGGATCCGCCTGATCCAGGAGGAGGGATGGCTTCAGGAGCGCAGGCACTACTGGTTCGAGACCCGTGACTGGGAAGGCCTGCAGTAGGGGGCGCCCTTTGGGACAACCTCCAAGGTCTGGCCGAGGGCAGTTGTACCGAATTCAAAAGAAAACCTGGAAAGTTTCGCCCCTTGACGTGATGGTGCTCGCGGCACTCGCGGTGGTGGTGGTCTACGTGATCCATGGCATCGATGCCAAGGTGCACTATCGATGGAACTGGGCCGCCATCCCCAAGTACCTCGCGCGCCATGATGCTGCGTCGGGGGGGTGGGTGCCCGGGCTGCTGCTCCAGGGCCTGTTCACCACCATCCGTCTGAGCATCTGGACCACTTTGCTCGCCACACTCGTCGGGCTCTTTGTGGGACTCTGGAAGGTCAGCCGCAGTCTTTTCCTGCGAATGGTCGGGTCTACCTTCGTGGGGCTCGTCCGCAACACCCCGCCCCTGGTCCTGGTGTTTCTGTTTTATTATTTCCTGAGCGACCAGATCCTGCCGCTGCTCAAACTGGATGAAATCCTGCACCGGCAATCCCCATGGGTCCAGGATTTCGTCTCCCTGATTGCTGCTCCGCCCATCCGCTTCAACAGCTTTATTTCGGCCGTCATCACCATGAGCGTTTATGAAGGGGCCTACATTGCCGAGATCGTGCGAGCGGGCATTCAGTCCATCGACCGCGGGCAGTGGGAGGCGTCGGCGGCTCTCGGGCTCTCGCGGTGTCGGCAAATGATTCACGTCATCCTTCCACAGGCCGCTCAGCGCATCCTTCCCCCGATGGCCGGCCAGTTCATTTCGACCATCAAGGACTCGGCCATCGTCTCGGTGATATCAGTCCAGGAGCTGACGTTCCAGGGCATGGAGCTCATGGCGGCGACCTACCTCACCTTCGAGGTCTGGATCACCATCACTCTTCTCTATTTTGTGCTGACGTTCGGATGTTCGCTGGCCGCCGCGCGGATCGAGGCAGCCATTCGGAGAAGCCCGGCATGGGCGGGACGATAGAGGCTCACTGGCTCAGCTTCAGGCTTTCGAACGCCTCCAGGACATCGGCAACCGTGATGGATTCCATGCAGGCGTGATCGGTGGGACAGCGCCGCTTGAGGCAGGGGGCGCAGGGAACCGGCTTTTTCACGATGCGCGCGTTGTCGCTGAGCGGCGATGTGGTGGTGGGGTCGGTGGATCCGAAGAGCGCCACGATGGGAATGCCGAAGGCGGCCGCCACGTGCATGGGGCCGGAATCATTCGTCACGAAAAGCCCGCACCGTGCGATCACCGCCATGAGCTGCCGGACCGAGGTCTTACCGGCGAGATTCAGGCACGGCGTGTGGAGGGCAGATTCGATGTCCCTTGCAATGGCCGCCTCGCCGGGTCCTCCCGTGATGAGAATTCCGCCGTCCAGTTTGCGGGCGAGGGAATCCGCCACCTCGGCGAAGCGCTCGGGAAACCATCTTTTGGCGGATCCATAGGCGGCGCCCGGGTTGATGCCGATCCAGAAGCGATGGCTCGAAAGCAGCCGCCCGGCCCACTCCATCTCGTCTTCCGTGCATTGGAGCAGCAATCGGCCGATTCCACCTTGAATTCCCGACTGCTCGAGCATGGCGCGATAGTAGTCCGTGTGATGAAGCCGCCGCTCTCGTCTGCCGATGGGCACACCGTGAGTCAGCAGGAGTCCCCTTCCATCGGTCCGGTAGCCCATGCGGATGGGAATCCGCGCCAGGTAGGCCATCATGGCCGCTTCGATGGCGTTCTGGAACAGGATGGCCAGGTCGAACCGCTCCCCGCGCAGCTGCCTCGAGAATCCCCAGAGCCCCTGCATGCCGCGGTGCTCCCGCTGCCTGTCGAACACGATGACTTCGTCGCAGAACGGGTGCGGAGAGAAGAGCCCGGCCACGGCCGGAGGGGCGACGACCGTGATCGTCGCATCCGGGAATGTGGCGCGCACCGCGCCCATGGCCGGAGTCGTCATGACGGCATCGCCGATCCAGTTGGTGGAACGGATGAGAATGCGGGATACGGGCTCGGACGGCCAGGTTTTCATCAAGCGGTTCCTAAAAGAGCCCGGGAACGGTTCCGCTGCTCAGCAACAGAAAATAGAGAACGGCTGACACGATGAGAAAGAGGCAGGGGATCCAGAGGTGTCGGTACACCGCCGTGATGTTGGTCTGGAAATAGGCGTTGGAGAGGAGCAGGCACAGGTGCAGGGGCGAGAGCAGTACACCGAGGAAGCCGCAGACCAGTGCCAGCATCATGTAAGGCAGCATGTACTGGGACTCCCCAAAGGAATGAACCAGCGAGATGATGATGGGGAAGGTGGTTCCCACGAAGCCGACCGTCAGCCCGATGACTCCGCCGATGAGGAAAGGGAGGATCATGGTGATGGGCAGGAGCGGAATCCGCCAGCGCAGCAGTTCTTCACTGACCTGCGTCACGGCCCGGCTGTCCTCGAGCATTCCCTTGAACATCAGGATTGCCGCCACCATGGCGAACATATGCCAGAGCTGTCTCTGAACCAGAATCTCGCGCCGATTCTCCCGCGAAACCCCGTTGGCTCGCCAAACCCAGCCGATGGCGAGCAGGAGCGCCAGGATTAGCCCCACCTCCTTGCCGATGGCGATCTTCCACATTTTCAGGATCGGCGTCAAGATGGCGCCTGACCCCAGCCCCAGCCCGATGACGATGATGATGGGGGCCATCTCCCGCAATATGGGCAGAAGGGGAGGTCGGTCCGGCACGGGCGGCCCACTGGCAGCCGGAGCGCCTTCCCTCAGAGCCTGCAGAGGCCAGTAACCCGCCAGCAGAGCAACGCTGGAGAGAGGGAGAGAAAACAGGACGAAGGTCCCCAGGTCGATATTGGCCAGGGTGGTGGTGAGCAGCACGCCGGGGTAAAGAGGCCACCAGTACTCCCAGATGTGGCGAAACCAGTAATTGATGTAGCTCAGAAGCGAGTTTGAAATGGACAGATGCTTTCCGAGGGTCTTCACCATGGGGGCGGAAAAGATGGCGCCGCCCGGCATGGGGAGCAGCCCGATGAGCGCCGGGAAGATGACGAGGTTCACGCGCGGCGTCACCACCAGCCCCTGAAAACGGTCGAGGAGTCGCTGCATCTGCCCCGCTTTCTCCATGCTGTGGCTCAAGACCAGGATGAGCGACACGATGATGCCGAGCGAGACGGTCTTGGCATCCGTCAGGGAGTGGGCCAGGGACTGCAAAATGGCGAGGGGCGCCATGCCGAACAGAAGCCCGAGAAGGATTGCGCCCATCAGGAATGCGCTGCCCAGGGACCATTTTTTCTGGATGGCGAAGAGAATGATCAGGAAGGCAAAAAAGATCCGCAGGATGGCTGGAAGAGCACTGAAAAAAGTCACGTGGTGACAGCACCTCGTTCCCGCGGGAGCGGTGATTCAGGAGAACAGTTGATCAACGGATCTGCTCCAGACCATGGAATCTTCCTGTACAATCTCGATCTGCCGGGACACTTTTCTCATCCAGCATCCAGCATCCAGCATCCAGCATCGGCTGCAAACCTGCCGGAAACCCCGCCGCCGCTTGATCCTACCGGCTCAGGGTCCTCATGAGCTCTTCGGCCACCTCGACCGCTTTGTGCTCCAGGGCTGAACTGATGCTCCCATTTTGAGACAGCAGCGCCAGCTTCTCCCGATCCACCATGAAAGGGGGCTCGCCGGCCCGCCGGATCACATCCACCTCCAGGTCCAGGTAGCGTGCGCCGAAGGGGTAGATCTCCACCGGGGTGTTGATGTTGTAGTACTCGCCGATGGGCTTTCCTTGCCTGGTGAAGTAGCTGTGCCTGACCACCCAGGATCCTTCGTGGACCTCCGTCAACCCGTAGTCGCCGTGTCGAATGGGAATGTCCAGGCCGTCATAGCGACCGTCCGAGAAGGATCGCTTGAACACGATGCGGTCTTCACTGGATTCGATGAGCATGCCCTCCCGAAAGCGAGCCATCTTTCCCGAGGGGCGGATGTGCTCCAGGCGGACGATGCCGCACTTTTCCAGGGGGAACAGAATCGTTTCCTCGAGGAGCCTTCGTTCCAGGGCTTCCTTTTGTTCCGGGTGCCGCAGGAGGTCGATCTCGGCCCGCTCCACGGTCTTGGCGTCGATGGCCCGCAGCCGATGATGCCGAGCCAGCGTCGGTGTCACCCCGACCCGAAGGGCGTCCAGAGCTTCCTTGGAACCTCCGGGAAACTCGACACGGCCTCGGAGGAGGCTCTCGTCGTCGTCCTCCGGTGAGAGGTTTACCACCACGGCGTCCAGGAGCCTTTCCTGGAGGAACGTGATGAACTGGCAGAGGCGCTCAGCCCCCCCGACCATCTCGATTCCCTGAAAATCATCCCGATCGCATATCAGAATGTCGTGCAGGCCTTCGGGAAAATCCAGGCCGAATCGCTCGCGGGTCTTAAGGGAAGGGTCCACCACCACGTAATCCCAGTCCAGAAGCAGACGGGTGATGGCCGTGCTGTACACTCCTCGTACCTTGATGCGAGCGTTCATGGCTTTTGTCCTCCCCATCCAGGATTTTCACAGCCCTTCATGGACGATGATAGCCGATGCCGTCGATCCGTAAAAGGTTTCCTTCCCATTTCGTCCGCACTCCGAGCATTTTTTCCACCAGCCAAAGGTTGGATGCCAAGTGATCCGTCACTCGGGGCACGACGTACTCGGTGCGTCCCTCGGCGAGGGCTGCGAACAGGATGAGCTGGTCGGCGAGAAACCGGTCGGTGGTGGCGCCGGAATGAAGGTCCTCGCGGAGTGCCTTCACCACGTGAGCGGCGATGTTTTCGGAGCGTCGGCCCCGCTTGCCGGCCTGGTCGGAACCCAGTCTGCAGCCTGTTCGGGTTTCAACCCAGATGAGCAGGGCCGCACCTCTTTGCACGGCGCGATCGTCTTCGAGGATGTCTATATTCGCAGAAAGTCCAGCCCTCTTCAGGAGCTCCCGGGCCTCATCCGCCATGCGGTGTGCGACCTGCTCCTCGCGAAGATGCGAGGCCAGGGCGATGCCCCTGACCTGGCTGATCTCCCCCTGCTTCCTGGCCTGCAGGGGCTCGACGGGGCCTTTTCGAGGGGACACTTCCAGGAGAAGCTCACCCTGCCCCTCGGGGATGAATCCGGGGCGCACCATGCTGACTGAGGCCCGCACCCCCATTCGCTCCAGGATGGGGAGAAGCACGTGCTGCATGTGGAAGAAGGTGGGAGCGTGATCCTGAAATAACCCGCCCCGGA
>JBFYYO010000085.1:0-13962 GCA_041310025.1 Syntrophobacterales bacterium | reverse complement strand
CATCATCCTCATTTCCGGCCTGGGGCTTTTTCTTGCCTATCAGTTGGGACCGTACTTCGAGAACGTCTTTTTCTCGGGCAACTTCACCTTGTGGGTCAACGGCAGCATGGGTGACGCGGTGCCTTTCCTCTTTCTCATTCTGCTTCCGGGGGTCTTCCTGCTGGTGAGCGCGGCCGGCTCCCGTCTCTACGGCAACCGGCTCAAACACAAGCTTCGCCGAGAGACGCCCCTGGTGGCGGCCGCCCTCTCCATGGGTCATTGGGTGGTGCAGGGATTGGTCACAGTGTCGTTTTCTTTCGCGCTGGCAAGCCTCCTGTCCAGGATCGGTTTCGATGCGAGGGGGACGTTCATCGACACCTACGTTCAGCGGAACACTCTGGTGGTGGGCTTTGCGATGGGCTTCGCGGTGATTCCCATCATCTACACCCTGGCCGAAGATGCGCTGAATGCGGTTCCGGAGCATCTGCGGGCCGCCAGCCTGGGGTGCGGGGCGACTCCCTGGCAGACGGCCGTCTGGGTGGTCCTCCCGACGGCGGTGAGCGGGGTCTTTTCCGCCATCATGATCGGTATGGGGCGGGCCGTCGGGGAGACGATGATCGTGGTCATGGCCACGGGGAACACGCCCATCATCGACTGGAATCTGTTCAACGGGTTTCGGGCGCTTTCGGCCAACATCGCGGTCGAGCTCCCCGAGTCCGTCAAGGACGGCACACTGTATCGGGTGCTCTTTTTTACCGGCCTGATCCTTTTTGCCATGACCTTCGTCATCAACACGCTGGCGGAAATCATTCGACAGCGATTTCGCAAGCGGGCTCAGCAGCTTTAGAACCGGGCGGCAGGCAACAGGACCTGATCCCTCCGGGTTGTGCTCATGCGGAGCGGGTCGGTGAGGGTTTTGAACACTTGAGGGAAACCACCGATGAACAGGAATGTTGAGGTCTCATCCATCGCCGCGGCCATGAAATCGTCTGCGGTTGCCGATGTTGCTGAACCGAAGGTTCAGTCTCGCCGCGCCGCCCGTTCCGACCTGACGGCCAGGGGGGAGCCCTTTCTGTGGGGGTTTGGTGGAGCACTGGCCCTGGGGCTCATAATGGTTTTCGGCTTTCTCATCATGGTCCTGTGGAACGGGCTCATCACATTCTATCCCAAGCCGGTTCAGGTGCTGACCCTGAAAGACGGCAAACGCATCGCGGGGGAGCCCTCGCGCTCGGAGTTCTATCGGCCCACCCCTCAAGCGCTTCAGACCATGAGCGAAAGTCACCGGAAGGCTGTGGCCGAAGCGGGAGGGTTTGCCGAGCGAACCCTGTTTCGAACCGGGAATTTCGATCTGTACGGAGACGATTTCAAATGGGTTTCAGCCCATGAGGTGGTCCAGGTGGAGACACCCCCCGGCATCTTCTTCATCGAAAGGATGGAGTGGGGGCCTTTTGTGGGTTTAGTGAAGTCCATGGATCTCGCGGGAGAGGTGCTGGAGGGGCCGAAGCTCACGGCGAGCGCCCTGAATGCCGCCGTTGAAAAGGCCGCCAGGCGCAGGGCAAAGATCCGGGAGATTCAGCGTGAGGATATCGGCGCGGTCAACCAGAGAATGAACTCCGAGCGGCTGGCCTTGAAAAGAATCGGCATCAGGAAGGGTCAGGACAGTGCGGCCTACAGGGAGGCTTCGGCGGCTTATGACGCGTTGTCGGTGGAGCTGCAGGCCCAGTACAACGTGCTCAGCGAAGAGGCTCGCCTGATCAAGGAAGAAGACGCGCGCTTCAAGGTGGCCCTGGAGGATGTGGGTGGCAGGGAGAAGACTCTGGTGCTCTCCCAGATCGTGAGGATCTATCCGGCGAATGAATTGTCCGTGACGGGCAGGATGAGGGTGTTCCTCTCACGCTGGAAGGAGTTCCTGACCGAGGAGCCCCGTGAGGCCAACACCGAAGGAGGAGTCCTTCCCGCCATCTTCGGAACCTTTGCCATGACGGTTCTCATGGCCATCGCGGTGGCTCCCTTCGGGATCATGACGGCTCTCTATCTCCGTGAGTACGCCAGGCAGGGGAAGCTGGTCTCCATGGTCAGGATCTGCGTCAACAACCTGGCCGGGGTGCCCTCCATCGTCTACGGAGTTTTCGGGCTGGGATTCTTCGCGTACATCTGCGGGGGCACCATCGACCAGCTTTTTTTTCCCGAACGGCTTCCCAACCCGACCTTTGGGACCGGCGGCCTGCTTTGGAGCTCCCTCACACTGGCTCTCCTGACGGTGCCCGTGGTCATCGTGGCGACGGAAGAGGCCCTGGCCGCAGTGCCCCAGTCCATGCGGGAAGGCTCCCTGGCGTGCGGGGCCTCCAAGTGGCAGACCATCAAGTACATCATTCTGCCGCGCGCCATGCCCGGAATCATGACCGGTCTCATCCTGGCCATGGCGAGGGGTGCCGGGGAAGTGGCGCCGCTCATGTTGGTCGGAGTGGTCAAGATCGCCCCTGAGCTGCCCATCGACCAGTTTTTCCCGTTCATCCACCTCGAACGGAGCTTCATGCACCTCGGGTTTCATATCTTCGACGTGGGTTTTCAATCGCGCAATTCCGAGGCCGGCAAGCCCATGGTTTTCGTGACGACGCTGCTGCTCATCTCATTGGTGGCGATCATGAATGCCATGGCCATCATGATTCGCAATCGGCTCAAGCGGAAATTCATGGTCGGCCACTTCTGATCCGTCTGACGCCGGGGGCGGCGAGCGACCCTCCGGCATGATCTGCTCATTCCCCGCACAGCTCCGCCGTGGTTGAACCATACCCGGAGCGAGACTGTGGACGGTCCCATCGAAAAGGAGTCTTTTGTGGCCACTGGGACAGCTCCCATAGAACCCGTTGACAAGATTTCAAAGGCCGGCAATCAGGACAAGACGGTCTACCACGTCAAGCCGGGCTCCGGCGGAACCCTCATCGAGGTCAAGGGTTTCAATCTTTATTATAGCTCCAAACAGGCACTGTTCGACATCAACATGGGGATCGAACAGGGCATCGTCACGGCCCTCATCGGCCCTTCCGGTTGCGGTAAATCCACGCTGCTGCGCGCCCTCAACCGCATGAACGATCTCATCGACGGATTGAAGACCCAGGGAAAGATCACCATTGACGGCACGGACATCTATGCCCCCGACATCGACGTCATTGGTCTGCGAAAGCGCATGGGCATGGTGTTTCAGAAGCCCAACCCCTTTCCCATGTCCATTGCCGATAACGTGACTTATCCCCTCAAAGTGGACGGGGTATTCGACCGGAGCGTCCTGACGGAGACGACGGAAAGGGCGCTCAAGGGGGCGGCTCTCTGGGAAGAGGTGAAGGACAGGCTCAAGGACAACGCCCTCGGGCTCTCGGGGGGGCAGCAGCAGCGGTTGTGCATCGCGCGGGCCATCGCGGCCGACCCGGACGTGCTCCTCATGGACGAGCCCTGCTCGGCGCTGGACCCTATCGCCACGGCGAAGATCGAAGAGCTCATCTACCAGCTGCGCGGGCACTACACGATCATCATCGTCACACACAACATGCAGCAGGCCGCGCGGGTCTCAGACAACACGGCCTTCATGTATCTCGGGACGCTCATCGAGTATGGTGAGACGACGAGCATTTTCACGAACCCCATGATGCCGAAGACCGAAGACTACGTGACCGGCCGTTTCGGTTGATCCGCGATGCGGGATTGGCTCACGCAGATGCGCGGAGGCAGCACAATCCGAAGGGTGGCGTCCTGTTGGGGGGGTGAGCCCACCGGGACGGGAAAGGATCTCCTTTGGCGCCCCTTGCGGGGCCAACAGACTAATGACAGAAAGGTTGCTGATGGTGACGGAGCATACCGTTCGCTCATTTACCAGCGAGATCAAGAAGCTCGATTCATCCATTGAGGAGATGGGAAGACTGGTCATCTCCCAGATCGGTGACGCCATTCAGGCCATTGCCCGGAGGGATCCGGCCATGGCAGAGGCTGTGGTCCGGAACGACAAGGCTGTCGACGACCTGGAGCACGAAGTGGAGAGCCTGACGGTCAGGCTGCTGGCGCTGCGGCAGCCTGTCGCCCTCGACCTGCGAGTGATCGTGGCTGCGCTGAGGGTATCCATCGATCTTGAGCGGATCGCGGATTATGCGGCCAACATCGCCAAGCGGGTCCAGGACCTCAACCAGGTCCCCATCCAGGAGCCCATCGGGACGATCATCCGCATGGGGGAGTGGGCTCAGGAGATGCTCGAGGATGTTGTGCGGGCATATCTCGCTCGGGATGCCGAGCTCGCCGAGCAGGTGTGGCATCGTGACGACGAGATGGACCGTCTCTACACCAAGCTTCTCTGCTCCCTGCGCAATCTCATGACCGAGGACAGCCACGCCATCACCCCATGCTCCCACCTTCTGCTCGTTGCGAAGTGCATGGAGCGCATGGGGGATCACATCACGAACATTGCCGAGCATATCCAGTTTCTGGTGCGCGGGACCTGCCGCCATCAATTGGCTGCCCGGCGCAACATCGAATGCCCTGGGGTTTAGGCGCAATAATGCTGAGGTAAGCCCTTTGACCTGAACCTGAAGGGGTGCCATGGGCCAGGCGAAGCTTGCCCATGCATGTTCAGACAGCCACGGGCAAGCCACGCTTGACCGGTGCCACCCTTTAAGTCAACAGTATTGGGTTTAAGCGGCTGTCCGAGAATGGTCTTTTCGGGTGGGGATAAACCCCGCCCCGCAGGCAGACTTTTGTACTGAGCGTAGGGGGGTATCCCCGCCCGTCCTTGAGTGAAACAGGCCATTCCATTATTCTCGGTCAGTGTCCTGGCCGGTTGGAAACGACTGCGGATACAGGTGGAATGGTTTTCCAGGTGATGTCTTCATGACCGCGGGAACTTGCCGCTTGAGCGATCGCTGGTCCGGTTTGAACGAGAGACAGGGAGGATAAGCCCAGATGCCCGGGATCAAGGTTCTGTTCGTCTGCGTCCACAACAGCGCTCGAAGCCTCATGGCAGAGAGCTGCCTGAAGCGATGGGGCGGGGAGCGTTTCGAAGTGAGCAGCGCCGGGCTCTCACCCGGGATGGTCAACCCACTGGTGGTGGAGGTCATGAAGGAGTGGGGGGTTGATCTCTCCCAACGGCAAGGCCAAAGCGTCTTCGACCTTTTCAGGGCCGGGAAGCTGTATGACTATGTCATCTCCGTCTGCGACGAGTCTTCCGCGGAGCGTTGCCCTGTGTTTCCGGGAATCACACAGAGGCTGCACTGGAGGTTCGACGACCCCGGTTTGTTCCAGGGCTCTGGTGAGGAGAGGCTTGAGGATACCCGCAGACTGCGGGACAGGATTGCCCTGCGAATCCGGGAATGGGTTGGGGAACTGGAGTCCTCGGGGCTCATTCCGAAGGAATAGGAGTCGTCGATCGGTCCTGGTGCCGGAGTCAGACCTCGAAACGAGCCCTGCCCGATCCCTGCAGCCTGCCCTTGAAGCACACCTCCATAGAATTTGGTGATCACACTCCTCAGCACGTCGACCCCGCATGCCTGTTGCGAGGATCCAATGGCCTGACGTCCCTGGATTCCCGCCAGGTATAGGCGGGGGAATGACGGCCAATTTTTTGAATCAATCCCACGGGGGCGCAGTAAGCCCCTCTCACTCAGGACCACCATCCCTGCTGGGGCCTGAATCCCCAGGGCCCGCCCTTACATTCCTGATTCAGTCTCTCGCATGTCCCCGAAGCGGCTCTTCCATCCTAATACGACAACGAGATTTCTTTGTAGGGTGGGCAAGAGCGGTAGCGTTGCCCACCGAAAAATGCGGTTTCACGACCACGGTGGGCAAGATAGAACCCTTGCCCACCCTACGCCGGAATAGCATCCGTCCTCATTTCTCGTTGTAGTACTAAGATTTCACCGTAATTTCACAAAGCTTTAACGAGACCGACACAGAATCCCTCCATGAAGTGAACCGATCTTGCGTCAGGTCCCCGGACGACCTCTGCCGGTCGGCGAAATCCCTGCCGGCTTAAACTCATGCTCGGTGGAAGGATACGATACATGGACAACACTGAGACCCGCGTAGACTCCCTCATGATGCAGCTGCCGGTGAGCAGCCCCATTCTCCAGAAAGCCTCCCTCTGGCTGCGGCCGTTCATCGACCGGACCCTGCGGCTGGACCGCATGAGAGAGATTTACAGGGACTTCAACGCGAGCGAGCTGGGTCAGTTTGCGGAGGAAACTGCACTGGAGCTGCTCAATGTCCGCTACCAGGTGTCGGATCTGGATCGCGCCCGCATACCCGGCAAGGGGCCCCTGGTGGTGGTCGCCAATCACCCTTTCGGGGCTGTCGAGGGACTCATTCTCGGCGCACTCCTGCGTTCCGTTCGACCCGACGTCAAGGTCATGGTCAACTATATCCTGAGACACCTGGATCTGGCCGGCCTGAAGGAAACCTATATTTATGTGGACCCGTTCGGGGCTGAAAGCTCGAGCCGCAAGAACATCGGCCCGCTGAGAGAGACCTTGCAATGGGTGCGCTGCGGCGGGGTGCTGGGGGTGTTCCCGGCCGGAGAGGTATCGCACCTCAACCTGCGGCAGCGCTGCATCACCGATCCGCCGTGGAGCGAGACGGTAGCCCGGATCATCCGGAAGACCGGCGCCCAGGTGCTTCCGGTCTATTTCAACGGAAAGAACAGCCTGACCTTTCAGATGCTGGGGCTCCTCCACCCGCGGATGAGAACCCTGATGCTCCTGCGCGAAGTCTTCAACAAGTGTCATAGCACCATCGAGGTGCGCGTGGGCAGAACGATTCCCAGTGAAAAGACGGCTGAATTCGCCGATGACAGGGAGCTGCTGGAATACCTGCGAATGCGCACCTATATCCTGAAGAGGTGCAAGGCCTCGGTGAGGCGCCCCTCACCGCTGCTCAGGCCCCGGCGACCCGCCAGGCGTCAGGAGCCCATTGCCGATCCGGTGAATCCGGAAACTCTGCAGCGGGAGGTGGAGAGCCTGCCCCGTGAGAGCCTGCTGGTGAAAACGGGCCGATTCTGCGTATTCACCGCCCATGCCTCTCAGATCCCAAGTGTGATGCATGAGATCGGGCGGCTGCGTGAGATCACCTTTCGGGACGCCAACGAAGGAACCGGCAGATCCGTCGATCTGGATTCCTTTGACGGCCATTACCTGCAGCTCTTCCTTTGGAGCAAGGAGGAAAAGGAGCTTGTTGGGGGTTACCGGCTAGGTCTTGCGGACAGGATTGTCGAGCTCCGCGGCAAACGCGGACTCTACACCAGCACGCTGTTCGATTACCGGTCCGAGCTTCTGGACCGCATCAACCCTTCCATTGAGCTTGGGAGGTCCTTTGTGCGGCCGGAATACCAGAAGAGCTATCAGCCACTCATGCTGCTCTGGAAGGGGATCGGCACCTTCCTGGCTGCCAACCCCCAATATCGGACGCTGTTCGGTCCCGTCAGCATCAACAACAGCTACCATGCCGTCTCGCGGCAGCTCATCGTGGCCTATTCCCGAAAGAACCCGCCCACGGAGCTCAGCCGCATGGTGCGTGGACGACACCCGATCCGGCGGCGAACGTCGGGAAGGAAAGAGCTCCAGGCGGCCTGTACGCTGCTCCATGACATCCAGGATCTCTCGGAGCTGGTGTCGGACATTGAAAAGGACCAGAAGGGCATTCCCATTCTGCTCAAACACTACATGAAGCTCGGCGGCCAGGTTCTCGCTTTCAGCGTGGACCCCAATTTCAGCGACGTACTGGATGGCCTCATCCTGGTGGATCTCGACAAGACCGACCCCAGGGTGCTCGAAAGGTACATGGGCAAGGAGGGTGCATCCTCCTTCCGTCGCTATCCATCCGGCCAGGCAGGGCTCGCCTGCGCATGAACCCCTGGGAGAATACCCGGCCACGGGCAAGCTTCGCTCAATCCGTGCCGCCCTTCCTTGGATAACTCTGTCTCCGGAGGCGCCATCAACATGGTGCCTTTTTGTCAATGAATCTTCACGGTCCTGTAACAATTTCCTTCCGGGCCGGGTGTATAAAAGATCTCAGATTGCGCCAAGCTCTCCCCTCCTTGTCCCGATTCCGAGCTTCCTTGACGACTGTAGAAGGCCCGTGGGAACCCTCTCTCCCACGGGCCTTCTCGTTTTGGCCTCCCCGCCCCACCCTGGATCAATGCGGCTGCCGTTTGTCCAATACTACAGCGAGCAATGAGGCCAGATGCACTGTCATGGCAGGGTGGGCAAATGCCTTATCTTGCCTGCCGGAAGTGAAGCAGCCCTTCTCGGTGGGCAGCGAAGCTTTCATCTCTTAACAAGGGTGAGGTGGGGCGCGCCCGGTATGCGCGGCAGACGGGTCCTTGCTGGAGGTGCTTTGGAAGGCGACCGGGACGGCCCGGCCCGGCCAAGGGGCGGGATGCAATGCCGCTGACTGAAGGGGTGGCACGGGCTAAGCGGAGCTTGCCCGTGATGGAAAAGTCACGCATGGGCAAGCTTCGCTTAGCCCATGGCACCCTCCAGGCACGAACAATGAGCTTAAGTCAACAGCATTGGGGGTGGGATGGAGCCATGATAAGCGGCGGCCGGCCCGGTTCCGAACAGGAAAGTGGCGGAGAAAGGGAGCCTTTCGGAATGGCTTCGCTCGGGGTTGAGCCCATTCCCGCCGGCGCCTCAGGGATTGTTTACCCGTTTGGAAAGGAACTGCCCGTTTTCCAGTCCCAGCTCGGCTTCTTCGATGCCGAGGCTCAGACCGAGCAGCTGAGGAAACAGGATCGAAGGCAGCGCGCATCCCGGACAGCCCCGTTCCAGCAACATTCTCTGGACCGTCTCGAACTGATGCTGGCAGTAGGGGCAGGCGACGCAGAGTGCATCCGCCCCGGCCTCCCTCGCACTGATGAGCTTCTTTTCGGTCAGGTCCATGGCCAGCTCGTCGTTGACGCCGACCTGGGGAGAACCGCAGCAGTCGAGCTTCCTTGGCCACGACACGGATTCTGCACCGGTGAGGGCGACCAGGCGGTCGAACTTCGTCGGGGCCAGTGGATTATCGAACTGAACGATTTCTTTGGGACGCAGGATGTGGCAGCCGTAATGGACGGCAAGCCTGAGCCCGTCAAATCTCCTGACCACCCGGCTTCCAATCGCATCGACGCCGATGACGTCGTGCAGCACCTGAAGCAAGTGCTTCGCCTCGATGCGCCCCTCGAAGTCCAGGCCCTCTTTCTTCAGGCTCTCCCGGACGCTGTCCCTCATGGGGGAATCCTCCGTGAACAGGTGCTGGGCGCGCTTGAGGCTCCCGTAGCAGCAGTTGCAAACCGTCAGCAGGTCCAGAGACCGCTGTTCGGCCAGGGCCAGGTTGCGCGCCGAGGCATGCAGGTAGGCCTGCAGGCTGAAGTTCTTCAGGGGATAGCCGCAGCAGTTGAACTCCTTCACGTCGACGAATTCAATGCCGAGCTTCTTCAGGACGGCGCTCGTCGAGGATTCGTAATGGCGGAGTCCTATGGCGGTGGTGCAGCAGCGCAGCATGGCGAATCTCATTGCGAATCCTCCTCGTCGGATGAGATTCTCGCCTGAGCCCTGGCCATGGCCAGGTTCTTGACCTTGTAAAGAACGTCTGAAACCGGCACGCGCTGTGGGCAGCTTTCCTGGCACTGGTAGCAGCCGAGGCAGCTCCACAGCATCTTGGAGCTGAACACGAGGTCCCAGAGTTCCAGCCCCATGGCATGCATGAGCTGGTGGGGCAGCAGACCCAGCTCCTTCTTCGGATTGGAGTAATTGCGCACCACAGGGCACGAGTTCGAACAGGTCATGCAGGAGTAGCACGCGGAAAAGCCCATCGACCGGGAGTTGCCGTTGAGTCCCACCATCCCGCCGCCATACCCCGGCATCAGGGGGAGATCTTCGTTCCCCGGCCTGTGAGGAGCGTCCGATTCGAGAATGGCCTCCCTCGCACGCTTCAGCGGATCCTCGTATCGACTCCGGTCGAGACCGCTCCGGGTGAGACCGCGCATCAGGGACAGGGGGGAGAGCAGAAGGATCTCAGGCACGGGCTTTTCCAGCAGCGCCTCTTTCACGCTGACCCACAATTCAGCCAGGTTGATGCCCGCCGGGCAGACCTCCGTGCACCTGCCGCAATTGGTACAAAGATGGAGCCCCTGCCGGATCGTCGCCATCTCGGAGACGCTGAGCTTCCTGCCGGATACCAGGGCTTTGACCGACGCCATCTTTTCGGAGGGCAGGATGTTCACATTGGGGATGTCTTCCAGGGTCGGCGCCAGGGAGCACCGCTCCGTGCACGCCCCGCAGTGGGTGCAGGCATCCAGTTCCATGATCTGGCGGGTCGCGATGTTGGCCGGGTCGGACCTTCCCTTCTCCATGACGGCATTGACGAGCAGGCTCAGCGGCGTGGTGAAGATGTGGAGCATCTTGCTGAAGGGAAGGATCGCAAGTCCCAGGAGGCATGAGAAAAAGTGCACGTTCCAGAGGATGCTGCGGGTCCCTGCGCCACCCGTCTGGGCGGCCGCAGGCATGAGAGCCCTGGACGCGGCATAACTCGCGAAGGCCCACTGCGGCGTTGCATGGCATTGCATGCATTGGAGCTCATGGGCGGACCTTCCCTGCTCCAGAGTTCGTGCATCGAACGGTCCCTGCACGCGGTGCGAAACGAGTCCCATCTCATTGACCCAGTAGGCTTCCAGGGCGAGGAGCTCTTCAGGGTCCGCCTGCACCGTGTAGGTTTCCACCATTTCGTCGTAGGCCGAAAGGGAGCTGATCTTAACGGCTTCCAGGAGGAAGCCCGAGAGCAGGATGACGGCCATCAGCACCAGGGCTGCGATGTCCGCCGTGTGGCTTCTGGGGCGCGGGCCTCTGCGGATGAAGCGCCGATACACGGCCAGGGCCACCCCGAGGACCACGAGGACCCCGAACAGGTTCCGGAGAAACAGGTAGGGGTTCAGCGTGGAATTGTAGTCGGGAAAAAGGGCGGCCGTCGTGAACCTTCCCAGGGCATGCATCAGGAGAAGCGCCATGAAGGCCCCAAAAAGGCACATGTGGGTAACCCACCTGAAACCGTCCTGCCTCAGGATCCTGACCTGGAGCACCACGTCCAGGAGCAGGACCTTCAGGAGAGTGAACAGCCTGGCGCTGAAAAGCGTTCCGAGGATCCCCAGCGCAGCGGCCGAAACCCTTCTAGTGGTCGGGATCCGCGCAGCGTCGGAACCGATGGAGCCCCTGAACCATGTCGAAATCCGGTAACCAAGACCGAGGGAGAATATCAAAAGGGCGGCATAAACCGAGCCTGTGGTGAACATCATGAACTCCTGCGCGTGTCGCTCAGCGGCGAGTATCAGCCCAAGGGTGCTTCAGAGGTGAACCATGAACTGGAGCACTGAAGACGCTGGTGAGCATTGCCGTCAACGGGGTTGGTCGTTGCTGTGATGTGGGGTGGAAGCGCAAACCATTTCCTGCCCGCCGCCTCCTTTCCTGAGAAGATCGGCAAGGGTGGTTGCCTTCAGCTTCTCGTACATGGCCTCCGTCGCTTCCTTCCAGAGGAGCCGCGTCGGGCACGTTGCGGATTGCGTACAGAGCTCGGGGTTGCCGGTGCATTCCGTGATCCAGCGTCCGCCTTCGAGGAGCTCGACGACCTCCCCGACCGTCACCAGCTCCGGGGACTTGGCGAGCATGTGCCCCCCCTTGGGGCCGCGCACGCTTCGAACGTATTCTCCCTTCTTCAGGGGAATGATGATCTGCTCCAGAAACTTTACCGAGATGTCCTGTCGCCTGGCAATAGAGCCCAGTTGAACCGGCCCTTCTTCATAATGGCGGGCCATGTCCAGAAGGAGCCGCATGCCGTATCGGCTACGCTTGGAGAGCTTCATAGACCTCCTTGGGTTGGGCTCGGGTATCCGGGCCGGATCGCGGGAACCGCCGCGGGAAGGCTTTCCCCGTGCGGACATGGTGCACTCTCGGCCGCCTCATCGCCCCGCTGCATAATCACATATCTAATCTATATTGCGTTAGTATAGTATACAATCTTTCGACCGCTCGTCAAGGAACATCCCGGTCGCCCGGTTGCCTCCCATGACGGGCCAATGCGGGCGAGGTTCGTCAGCACCCAAGCTCAAGTCTTGTGGCGGCGATGTTTGCCGCCGCTGAGGTGGTTTTCGGAATGCTATGTCAGGGGGGACTGCAGTGGCGGGTGCCGGCACCTTCAGATGCGGTCCTTGACCACGTGGAAGGTGAGGGTCGAGGCTGTGACGCTGCTGCGGCCGGTGTAGAGGAAGGTGGCCACCCAGAGGGCCTGGAGGAGCAGGAGCATCGCTGGGTCCCAGAGGGCCTTGAGGCCCAGGGCGATATCCGGGTCGATGGTCGTCGAAGGGGGGAGGGCATGGAAGACGAGCAGGGAGTAGACGATGGCGAGGGCGGCCATGATCTGGTAGGCGGAGATGAGCTGATCCCCCCGGTAGTCCGCTCGCAGGAATTCCGAGAAGGCCCGCCATGCCTGGGTGATGCCGACCGACAGTAGAAAAGCGGCCCCGTAAAACGAGCCCAGGAAGAGAGCCATGGAAACCAGGCCCGTGGCGACATAGCAAACGGCGGTCAGGCCCTGGATGGGGATCACGGGCTGGCCGTCCAGTCCGCTGGCGTAGGCGATCTTCTTGGTTGGCCCCGTGAAAATGAAATGGAAATGGCTGAAGAGCCTTCCCCACAGGGGGTGGGCTTCGTTGAGCGACTGGCCGTAGCAGCAGCCAAAGCTGATGCAGGCGAGGCGGCCGATGCCCTCGCCGAAGGCATAGGCGATGGAAATGGCCGCCAGGGTGGGGAGAACGGGAGCCGAAGCGCTCCCGAACAGGCCGAGAAAGACGTTGAACAGTGCGATGGTCCACGGGGCCAGGATCATGCCCACGAAGGAGGCCCCCCCCACGGTGAAGGTGTGCTGCTTCTTTTCGACGATGCGCGCAACCCACCGGGAGGCCGGAACGCACAGGCCGAGCAGCACCAGGATGATGCCGCCCGAGGCGAGGCGGGGGACGGCGATGGAGCTCATGAGGGCGAGCATTAGGGCGACCCCGACGGTGTAGGCCGATGCGCTCAGGGCGCCATAACAGGTCAGGTTCATGCCCTCCCAGATGCCGGCCTCTCGCCTGGCTGTCGGAACGGCGGCCAGAAACTGCCACTCCTCGCCCGGGAGATGTCTGAATGCCCATCGCAAAAGGACCCATAGAGCCGCCCCCAGGGCTGCCACAAACAATAGATTGTTCACGGGTGCTCCTTTCCTCCCGCTACGAAAAGTTTCAAGTCTCAAGTTTCAAGTCTCAAGTTAAAACCTGCCCCCGTGAGACCTTTTGTCATTCAGGGTGGCCCGCAGGGGCATGAGGGACTGCTGTCGACCTGGCATGCTCTGTCCCCGTGCCTCCTCGCGAGTTATGGTATTGAATGAGGCCTGATCCATCCTCACGCGGAGCCGCAGAGAGCGAAGAGCTTGTATCTGCAAAGCTTCTCCGCGACGGCTGCGTCTCTGAGTGAGAGCAAGATGCATCGATTCATCTGAGGGCGACCCCGATGGTTGACCTCACCTGGAGATCCGTCTCCACCAGCGGCATTCCGAATCCCTCTGAAAATCGGCTCATGGCACCCGGCCGACGCATGTTCTCCAGGAGATCCAGGGAAAAATGCACCCGTTGTTCCTGGAACAACAGAACGTCCGTGCTGCTTCCCGGGCGGTAGAGGCTCTTGGGCTTTCCCTTTTCCAGGAACATTCCCTTCCGCACAGGCTCCGGGTCGTCGTACCGCTCGGCGCTGCAGCACTGGACAATGTCTCCGATCATGAGCGCAACGATTTCGATCATGGCCACGAGCCCCACCTCGGATCCGCCCGAAACGTCCGTATCGAGGATGGTGACGACCCGCTTGTTCTTGGAGTAGGGAGTGACCGCGGCCACGACGGCTCCCGGGTTGCACGAGTGGTACTCGCCCGAGATCTCGTAGATATCCA
>JBFYYO010000084.1:0-14245 GCA_041310025.1 Syntrophobacterales bacterium | reverse complement strand
AACTGGACATCGGCCGGGAGAAGTTCGATTCAGCCATGGCCAACCTGGATTCCGGGCGATTCAGAAGTGCGACCTCGGATCTCTGTTTTTCTCTGGAGCCGCCCGACCTCAAGGCGAAAATTGAATCCCTGTCCAATAAACTGAAGGGCGTTCTCGTTTTGCAAGGTGAGCGGGTTGGTTCTTCAGATCCAGAGGGAGAATGATGGCCTTTCAGGGTGGGGGCTTTCGCGGCTCGCTGCTGGCCTCCGATGAGAAACCTCACATCACCTGGAGCCTCCTCAAGCGGGCCCTCTCCTACGGCTGGCTCTACCGCTGGAGGGTGGCGGGGCTCCTGGTGCTGATCCTCTGCCTCTCGGGCCTCAACCTGGTCCAGCCCCTGATTCTCCGGCAGCTCATCGACGGGACGATCCCGTCCCGCGATTTCGATCAGCTCTTCCTCCTGAGTGCGGCGCTCCTGCTGCTTCCCATGGTGACGGGTTTCGTGACGGTCGTCCAGCGGCGCCTCAACGCTTCGGTGGGCGAGGGCGTCATCTTCGACCTGCGCCTGGCCCTGTTCAGCCACCTGCAGCGCATGTCGCTCCGATTTTTCACCCACACCCAGGTGGGCGAGCTCATGAGCCGGCTCAACATGGACGTGGTGGGAGCCCACAACGCCATCAGCAACACCATCGTGGACATTGCGAGCAACCTCATCCAGGTCGTGGTGCTCCTTTCGGTCATGTCTTTCCTGGATTGGCGGCTCACCCTGCTGAGCGTCGCGATCTTCCCGCTCTACTTTGCCGTGTCGCGCCCCATGAGCCGTCGCCTTCGGGCGCTCTCCCGGCGTCAGATGGAGGCCAACGCCCAGATGAACACCATGGCCAACGAGACGCTTTCCATTGGCGGAGCGCTCCTGGTCAAGCTCTTCGGCCGCCGTCCCCTGGAAGTGAGCCGTTTCAGGGAGCGGGCCTCGAAAGCGCGTGACATCGGGATACAGCGGGCGGTCATGGGGTCCGCCACCCTGGTGATCATCGGAGTGGTGAGCGGGGTCGGGACGGCCCTGGTTTACGGCATCGGCGGCTATTTTGCCATGGAGGGAAGCTTCAGCGTGGGCACGGTCGTGGCTTTTGCCGCCTACCTCGCTTCCTTTTACGGAGCGTTGCGATCGCTGGCCAACGCGCCGGTCGAGTTTGCGACGTCCATGGTCAGCTTCGAGCGGGTTTTCGAGGTGATCGATCTGCCCGTGGAGATCGAAGAAAAGCCCGATGCAACGGTCTTGAGCGATGTGTCGGGGGAACTGGTCTTCGAGGAAGTCTCTTTTCAGTACGGCATCGACCCCAGATTCCTGCTTCGGGAAGTCCGCCGATATGGAATGATGGCCCATGTTCCGGCGGTTTTTTCCACCGAAGGCGAGGGTCGGGGGAGCGACCGGTCCGAGGGGCGGGGAGTCGGTCACGGTGGAGGCTCGGGCGGGGTCCCCGGCGGCCGTCCGGGCTGGGGGGGCGCAGGGGATCCTGCCGCTCCGGCTGCTCCGAGCCAGGCGCGTGAGGAAGCCCTGCACCGGGTTTCGTTCCGCGTCCCCAGGGGGCAGCTGGTGGCCCTGGTGGGGCCCAGCGGCGCCGGGAAAACCACGCTCACCTACCTCATCCCGCGGCTCTACGATGTCACCCGGGGGAGAATCCTCCTGGATGGCCACGATCTCCGTGACCTGCCCCTGGATTCGCTGAGCGCGCAGATCGGCATGGTGACCCAGGAGACGCACCTCTTCCACGACACCATCCGGACCAACCTGCTCTATGCAAATCTCGACGCGACGGAAGGTGAGATCGAGGCCGCCGCCCGGGCCGCCAATATCCACGATTTCATTGCGGGGCTCCCGGAGGGCTACGACACCGTCGTCGGCGAGCGGGGCTACAGGCTGAGCGGAGGGGAGCGGCAGCGGATCGCGCTGGCCAGAGTGATCCTCAAGGACCCGAAGATCCTGGTCCTGGACGAAGCCACGAGCCATCTGGACAGCGAGTCCGAGGCGCTCATCCAGGAGTCGCTGCGGCGCATCTTGGCCAACCGGACGAGCATCGTCATCGCCCACAGGCTGAGCACCATCCTGGCGGCCGACCAGATCCTGGTGCTGGACCGCGGCGAGATCGTCGAGCGGGGCACGCATGGCGAGCTCCTGGCTCTCGACGGCGTGTACGCCAACCTTTACCGGACCCAGTTCGGCCGCGATGGCGAGATGTCTCACGGTTGAATTCACCGCAGAGTCGCAGAGGACGCCGAGAAAGAATGGGAGAGGGTTCCTCAGGCAATCCTGGAGGTCTTTGGGTTGCAGTGGTGAAGGACGACCGGGTTCATGAAGTCCGGCGGGTATTATGGTTGCTTTTCGGGATTGAATACGAAGGAGTCGTTGAGTCCTATGCGGTCTCTCACGAAGGTGGTTGCCTGGGCTTGGGTGGGATTTGCGGGGTTTTGGGCTGTCGGATGCACCGTTGGACCGGACTACGTGAAGCCGCGGCTTGATGCGCCGCCCCGGTGGAGTGAGCTTCCGGCAGCGGGCGTGGCGGAGGGGCCGGCCCAGGTCGCCGAATGGTGGTCCCTGATGAATGACGATAAGCTCGATTCCCTGATCCATCGGGCCATGGAATCCAACATGGATTTGATGCTTGCTGAGGCGCGCATTCGGGAATCCAGGGCGGCCCGAGGGATCGTGGCTGCAGACGCCTACCCGGCGGTGGATGCGGCGGGCTCTTTTTCGCGCTCGCGCAGCAGCGGGGGCGTCAGCACCGACAGGGACCGGGTGGCGGGGTCCGGGGATGGGGGCAGCCGATCCAGGCAGACTCAGGATTCCTTCCTGGTCGGGTTCGACGCCAGTTGGGAGGTCGACATCTTCGGCGGGGTGCGCCGGTCCGTGGAGGCGGCCGATGCGGACATCCAGGCGACGGAGGAAAATCTTCGGGATGCGCTGGTCACGCTGGTGGCCGAGGTGGCGCGCAACTACGTCCAGCTGCGCGGCGACCAGCGGCGCATCACCATTGCCGAAGCCAACCTGAAATCACAGGAGCAGACCCTCGATCTGACCATCGCCCGCTTCGATGCGGGGCTGAGCAGCGAGCTCGACGTGGCCCAGGCCCGGGCCCAGCTGGCCACCACGGAAGCGAGGGTTCCGGTCCTCGAGAGCTCGGCGAGACAGGCCATCCATCAGCTGGGGGTTTTGCTGGGAATGGATCCTGGCGCACTGCTGGCCGAACTGGAAGCGGAAGGGCCGATTCCGGTGGGTCCGGAGGACGTGCCCGTGGGGCTGCCTTCGGATCTCCTCAGAAGGAGACCCGACGTGCGCCGGGCCGAGCGCGAGCTTGCCGCGGCGACGGCCCGCATCGGATTGGCGACGGCCGATCTCTTCCCCCGTTTTCTTCTGACGGGGGCGGCAGGCCAGGACGGAGTCGGCCTGGTGGATGCGGCGATGCCCAGCAACACCTTCTGGCGATTCGGCCCCTCCGTTCGCTGGCCCGTGTTCGATGCGGGGAGGATCCGTGCCAATATCCAGGTTCAGGACGCGCGTCAGGAACAGGCCCTGGTGCGCTATGAGCAGGCGGTGCTGAATTCGCTCAAAGACGTGGAAGATGCCCTCGTGGCTTATTCCAAGGAGCACGCGACCCGCAAGGCTTTGCTCCAGGCGGTCGAAGCCAGCCGGAGAGCCGTCGAGATATCGAGCGAGCTCTACTCCAAAGGGCTGGTGGATTTTCTGAATGTGCTCATCAATCAGCGAGCCCTCGATGTGACCCAGGATCAGCTGGCCTTGAGCGAGCAGGCGCTCTCGACGAACCTGGTGGCGCTCTTCAAGGCCCTGGGCGGCGGCTGGGAGCCTGAGGCCGGCGCCGGGAGACCGGCGTCGTAGGGTTTGCCCGTGCTGATTTTCAGGCTTCGGCCATGAAGGGTGCGAGGGGACCCAAGGGACCCAAGGGACCCAAGGGACCCAAGGGACCCAAGGGACCTAAGGGACACAAAAGATCTTGACTGCCCGAGCGGGACCGCTCACGAAGTACCCGTCGCGGCTCAAATTTTGCCTGAACGACTTTCGCGCGCTGCTGACACCCCGACAAGCTCACACCCCTTGAAGTCCTTCAATCCCCCCGTGTGGCACCATGATTGCTAACGGAAACTGTGCCTTGCGGCGCAGTGGGAGATGAGTGGAATCGATGTGAATCCAGGGTTGGGCAGCATATGGAAGAGTTACAGTGTCGTAATGAGAGAGAGTATTCGAGGGTGGACACCTACCTGTCGCTTCAGGTGAGCCGGGTTCCGCCCGGAGAAACGAAAGACCTGAGGTCGCGCTCTACGCATGAGTTCCTGGGCGTTTCCTTTCCGCCCCTCCCCGACCTGGAGGACCAGGCTCTCGCCGAGTGCATGCAGGTCATCAATGCCAAGCTGGACGCCATTCTCAAGGCCCTCAGCCTCCAGGGGGAGGAGATGCAGGCGCCGCAGGTGTCACCCGTCAACATCAGTGGAAGCGGCCTGCGCTTCTACAGCTCCGAGCGGTTTGTCGTGGGGGACATCCTGGAAATCAAATTCCTCCTTCCTGCCCAGCCGGACGTTCTCTACTACGTCTACGGGCATGTGGTCCGAAGCGAGCCGTCATCCTGCGACCGACACAACGCCTGCGTCAATTTCACCGTCATCGACGAGGACATCCGGTCGAAGATCGTGAAGTTCGTCTTTGAAAAACAGCGGGAACAGCTCAGGAAGAAAAGGAGGCAGTAGACTCGATCCATGTTTACCGGAATCGGTATTCTCGTTGTGCTGGGTTGTGTCGTGGGGGGCTTTATCATGGGGCAGGGCAACCTGGCGGTTCTCTTTCAGCCCGCGGAAATGATCATCATCTTCGGCGCCGCCATAGGGAATTTCGTCATTTCCTCCCCCCCGAAGGTCCTCAAAGCCACCCTGGGCAGCCTCTCCAAGCTGTTCGGGGGCAAGGCGTACAGCCGCCGGGACTATGAAGAAGTCCTGCTGCTTTTGAATGAAATCTTCTTCAAGATCCGGAAAGAGGGGTTGGTCTCCATCGAAAGCGACATCGAGGATCCCGAGAAGAGTGAAATATTCAAGAAGTATATGAATTTTCTGAAAGACCACCACGCCCTGGCCTTCCTCGCCGACACCCTGCGGACGCTCACGATCATGGATATCGACGCCCATGAGCTCGCCAATCTTCTGGACTATGAAATCGAAGCCCACCACGAGGAGGCGCTGATTCCCTCCGCTGCCATCGCCAACGTGGCCGATGCGCTCCCGGGACTGGGCATCGTGGCCGCGGTTCTCGGCGTCGTGATCACCATGGGGCATCTGGACCAGCCGCCCGATGTCCTGGGGCACCATATCGGCGCCGCCCTGGTCGGGACCTTCATGGGCGTTCTCATGTGCTACGGTTTCGTGGGGCCCATGGCCAAAAACCTTGAAAACAACGCCAGCGAGGGTCGAGAGTATCTCAACGTGATCAAGGTGGCGCTTCTCTCTTTTGTCAACAGCCCGTCGCCCCAGATGGCCGTCGAGTTCGGCCGGAGGGTGGTTCCTCAGGACCAGAGGCCCTCTTTCCTGGAGCTCGAGCAGCTCATCAAACAGTCGAAGAAGTAGCTGATGGACGATAAGCCCAAAATCATTGTCATCAAGCGTGTCAAAAAGGCGCATGGTGGACACCACGGCGGAAGCTGGAAGGTCGCTTACGCCGACTTCGTGACGGCCATGATGGCCTTCTTTCTGCTGATGTGGCTCCTATCCATGGTCTCCCCCGAAAAGCGTGCCGTCATGGCTCTTTATTTCAAGCATTTCAGCCTCTTCGAGCACGGAGGCCAGTCCTTCATGCACGACTCCGGCATGAAGCCCATGGATACCAAGGGCGGTGAGGAGTACTACGAAAAGGGCGACAGCACCAGCTCAGGCTTCACGGAAGAGGAACTGAAGGGCCACCTCGCCACCGAGCTCCAGAGGGGCATGGGCTCGGCGTCCAGCAATGTGCTCGTGGATCTTTCGGAATCGGGGGTGAGGATTCAAATTGTTGACACCCATGAAGGACTGATTTTTCCACCCGGAAGCTACCAGATGACCGATCTCGGAAAGAAGATCCTGAGGGTGGCGGCGGACACCATGCGGAGCGTACCCAACAAGGTCGTCATCGAGGGCCACACGGACGCGTCGGTCATCCGAAACGAACAGATGTCGAACTGGGAGCTCTCTTCTCTCAGGGCCTGCTCGGCCAGGCGGGAGCTCGAGATGGACGGCATCAGCCCCACGAGGGTGGACCGGGTGGTCGGGTTCGCCAACAGGGACCCCCTCTTCAAAGACAACCTGGAAGACCCGCGCAATCGAAGGATCAGCATCGTCTTTCTCTACAGCAAGAAGAAACAGAAGCCTCAAAATCCCTACGACTGGGTCTGGAAGTCCCCCACCGCCATGAGATGAGAGCTGCTTGGCTCGCCTCGAAGGATGCTGTATAGTTATTCAGTGAGTGCACCCAACGGACTACAGGGTTGTTGGAGTTTTGACGGGGCTGCAATTCACGACCGAGGCCGGCTTGAGCAATGAAACCGATTTGCGTGGACACTCGCACCCTCCCGAGGGCTGACGCTTTCCTCGCATGGGGGCCCGAACCTGTGGCCGCATCGTCCGCAACACCACCTGATAGACGCCCCCAACCCCGTTTCCCTGCTTCATGCCCGATCCCTGAGAGCGTGTCCAAAAGGTCTGAATGGGCGATCGTTCGTCATTCCCGCGAAGGCCGGAATCCAGACTCGATGAGGAATCTGGCCCCCCGCCTTCGCGGGGGTGACGTTGCGGAGTGCACTTTTTCGACACGTTCTGAGATGCAAAGCCATTGAGGCTCATGACTCCTTTTTGAGAGCTCCTTATGATGACATCCACTGCTGCAGGAAATCGAAAGCTCCCCACTCTGGTCTGGATCTGGATGGTGCTGGCCCTCGCCCAGGCCTGCTCCAATGAAGCGACGGGCAAGGCCAAGGCGGAAGATCCGAAAAAAAAACTGATCGTGCCGGTGCTGGTGGGAACCGCCGTCGAGAGGAACGTTCCCGTCCAGGTGAGCGCCATCGGCAACGTGGAAGCCTCAGCCCGCGTGGTGATCAAGGCGCAGGTGGCGGGGGAGCTCACGGGGGTGCATTTCCGGGAGGGGCAGTTCGTCAAGAAAGGCGACCTTCTTTTCACCATCGATCCCCGCCCTTTTGAAGCGCGGCTCAAGCAGGCCGAGGCCAATCTGGCCAAGAGCCGGGCCCAGCTGCAGAATGCGAAAAAACTGGTGGAGCGCTACGGTTCGGTCGTGCAGAAGGGCTACGTGGCCGAGGATCAGTACGATCAGGTGGTCGCCAACTCCGCGGCTCTCGAGGCCACGGTCCGTGCCGACGAGGCCGCCGTGGAGCAGGCGAGGCTGGAGCTGAAATACACGACCATTCGCTCACCCATCGACGGTTCCACGGGGGATTTGAAGCTGGATGCCGGCAACATCATCAAGGCCAATGACAACGACCAGCCCATGGTGACCATCCACCAGGTCAGCCCGGTCCACGTGGTGTTTTCGATTCCCGAGCAGAATCTTCCGGACATCCGGCGGCACATGGGCCGGGGGAGGCTCGGAGTGGCGGCCGCCATCCCCGGAGACACGGAGGGGCCGGTCGAGGGCGAGCTCACCTTCGTGGACAACCAGGTGGATTCGACCACCGGGACCATCCAGCTCAAGGGAGCTTTTCCCAATGAAGACCGCCGGCTGTGGCCGGGACAGTTTGTGAGCGTGGTCCTGACGCTCTCCGAGGAGCGGGGCATGGTCGTGGTGCCGACTCAGGCCGTTCAGACCGGGCAGGAAGGTTCCTATGTGTACGTGGTGAGGCCGGACATGACGGTGGACTATCGCCTGCTGGAGCTGGGGCGGACCATCGACCAGGAAGTGGTGGTGAAAAAAGGGCTGGGCAGCGGTGAGAAAGTGGTGACCGAGGGGCAGCTCCGCCTGGCGCCGGGGGTACAGGTGAAGGTGGCGGAGAGTGCCGGGGGCAAAGCCCCGCCGGAGGTCAAGCCATGAACATCTCCGAGCTCTTCATCCGCCGGCCCGTCGCGACGACCCTCGTCATGTCGGCCATCCTCCTTTTCGGCTTCATCGGCTACCGGCTTCTCCCCGTGAGCGAGCTTCCCAATGTGGATTTCCCGACGCTGGAGGTGAGGGCCGACCTGCCGGGGGCGAGTCCCGAGAACATGGCCTCCTCGGTGGCGACTCCGCTCGAGCGGGAATTCTCGACCATCGCCGGCGTGGATTCCATGACGTCCACCAGCGCTCTCGGGGTGGCGCGCATCACGCTGCAGTTCGCCCTCGACCGGGATATCGACGCGGCGGCCCAGGACGTCCAGACGGCCATTGCCAAGGCCCAGCGGCTCCTCCCCGCGGACATGCCGACGCCTCCGAGCTACAGGAAGGTGAACCCGGCCGACCAGCCCATCCTCTACCTGGCTCTGAGCTCCCCCATTCTGCCGCTCTCCACGGTGCACGAGTATGCCGACACCATGATGGCCCAGCGCATCTCCATGGTGAGCGGCGTGGCCCAGGTCCTGATCTTCGGGGCGCAGAAATATGCCGTTCGGGTTCAGGTGAATCCCAACGCCCTGAACAACCTGGGGATCGGGATCGAAGAGGTGGAGAAGGCCGTTGCGTCGAGCAATGTGAACCTGCCCACGGGGACCATTTACGGCCGGCACCAGGCCTTCACGGTGCAGACGACGGGGCAGCTCCTGGATGCCGAGGCCTACAGGCCCCTCATCGTGGCCTACCGGAACGGGTCTCCCGTTCGGCTCCAGGATATCGGGCGGGTCGTCGACAGCGTCGAAAACGACAAGGTGGCGAGCTGGTACAGCGGGACGCGGGCCATCGTGCTGGCCATTCAGCGCCAGCCGGGCACCAATACCGTCGAAGTCGTGGATGCCATCAAGAAGCTCATGCCGGCTTTCCGGTCCCAGCTTCCGGCCTCCGTCAACCTGAACGTGCTCTACGACCGGTCGGAATCGATCCGGGAGTCCATCGAGGATGTCAAGTTCACCCTGTACCTCAGCATCTGCCTGGTGGTGCTGGTCATCTTCCTTTTCCTGCGGAACTTGTCCGCGACCCTCATTCCGGGCCTCGCGGTCCCCATGTCCATTGCGGGGACCTTCGCGGTGATGCACTGGATGGGCTACAGCCTGGACAATCTCTCCCTCATGGCCATCACCCTCTCCGTCGGTTTCGTGGTGGATGATGCCATCGTCATGCTGGAAAACATCGTCCGTCACATGGAGATGGGGAAGGGGAGGCTTCAGGCGGCTCTCGACGGGTCCCGGGAGATCGGGTTCACCATCATCTCCATGACGCTCTCCCTCGCCGCCGTCTTCATTCCGCTGCTTTTCATGGGAGGCATTCTCGGCAGGCTTTTCAACGAGTTCGCCGTGACCATCAGTGCGGCCATCCTGGTTTCGGGCCTGGTGTCCCTGACGCTGTCCCCCATGATGAGCAGCCGCATGCTGCGCCCTCACGGCGATGCCCGGCACGGGCGGTTCTACATGGCCCTCGAGCGGTTTTTCGACGGCATGCTGAGCGTCTACGATGCCACACTGAAGTGGGTGCTGCGGCATCGGCCGCTGACCCTCTCCGTCTCCATCGCCCTGGTGTTTCTCACGGGATATCTCTTCATGATCATTCCCAAGGATTTCATCCCGAGCCAGGACACGGGGCAGATCATTGCGGCGACGGAAACGGCTCAGGGGACTTCTTTCGAAGCCATGGTCGAGCGCCAGAAGCTGGTGGCCGAGATCGTTCGTCAGGACCCGGCCGTCGAAGGGTTCATGTCGGTGGCGGGGGCCGGCGGGGTGACTCCCACGGGCAACTCGGGTCGCGTCATGATGCACTTGACTCCGCGCTCCGAGAGGCCGCACGTCAACGAGGTGATCGAGAACCTCCGGGCCAAGGTGGCGGCCGTCCCGGGAATCAAGGTCTACATGCAGAATCCGCCGGCGATCCAGATGGGCGGGCGGAGCGCGAGGAGCCTCTACCAGTACACCATCCAGGGGCCGGATATCCCCGAGATGCACCACTGGGCCCAGCTGATGGAAGCGAAGATGAGGGAGCTCCCCGGTTTTCAGGATGTCAACACCGACCTCCAGATTTCGAACCCCGAGGTGCTGGTGGAGATCGACCGAGACAAGGCGCTCTCTCTCGGCGTCACGGCGGAGCAGATCGAAAACACGCTCTACAATGCCTATGGATCGAAGCAGATCTCCACCATCTACACCTCCACCAACCAGTATCGGGTCATCCTGGAGGTGGAGCCCCAGTATCAGCGCTCGCCGACCTCGCTTTCCCTCCTCTACGTCCGGTCGAGCAGCGGGAAGCTGGTTCCCATCGATGTGGTGGCGAAGCTCGCGCCCCGCGTGGGCCCCCTGACGGTCAACCACACGGGGCAGCTGCCGTCGGTGACCCTGTCGTTCAACCTGGCCCCCGGAGTCGCGCTGGGGGATGCCGTTCAGTCCATCGAGCAAGCGGTGCGGGATCTCAGGATGCCGGCGACGCTCACCACCAGTTTTCAGGGGACGGCCCAGCAGTTTCAATCGTCCATGCGGGGCATGTGGCTGCTGCTGATCCTGGCCGTGGTGGTCATCTACCTCGTCCTGGGCATCCTCTACGAGAGCTTCATCCATCCGCTGACGATTCTCTCGGGGCTCCCGTCGGCAGGGGTGGGAGCGCTCCTCACCCTTCTCCTCTTCGGGGTGGATCTCAGCATTTACGCCTTCGTCGGGATCATCATGCTGATCGGCATCGTGAAGAAGAACGCCATCATGATGATCGACTTCGCGCTCCATGCGCAGCGGCATGACGGGAAGAGGCCCCTGGAGGCCATCTACGAAGGCTGCATCCTTCGGTTCCGTCCCATCATGATGACCACCATGGCGGCTCTCATGGGGACGCTTCCCATCGCCCTGGGGTTCGGAGCCGGCGCCGAGGCGCGGCGCCCCCTGGGCCTGGCCGTCGTCGGAGGATTGTTGCTGTCGCAGCTCCTGACCCTTTACATCACCCCGGTTGTCTACGTGTACATGGATTCGCTCCAGAGGGCCGTGGCGGGGCTGTTCAGAAGGCGGGCCGCCGAGCCGGTGGCGGCACCTCAGGTTGGAGCAGTCGAATCCGTCGAGGGGAACTGAGGGGGCGATCCCTGTCCATGCATCACACCGCGGGTCGCTG
This sequence comes from Syntrophobacterales bacterium, assembly GCA_041310025.1. GTDB lineage: Bacteria > Desulfobacterota > Syntrophobacteria > Syntrophobacterales > Syntrophobacteraceae > JALOOX01. Next base: position 3,024 of record JBFYYO010000084.1, on the reverse strand, counting down.
AGGCCGTGCTCGTGCTTTTCCGCATGGTGGAACGGTGCTTGTCATCGTCATCGGGGGAATTGCGCAGCCCAGTCAAGCCGGCAGACAAATGTCAGCGAGGTCGATGACGCGCACGAGCACGGGGGAGTGGCGTCCAGGACATCCAAAAAGCGAGAGAAGGAGGCTGGATTGCCCGTCGAGGCGAGGTTCAGGATTCCCATGGCCCATTCATCGGGCCATCTGGCTGCCATCCTTCATCTGCCGGCCCGGACGCCGTGCGGGGCCGTCATCTGCTGCCACGGGATGCTGAGCAGCAAGGAGAGCCGGAAATTCGCAGCTGTAGCCGATGCCCTCAGTGCGGCGGGTCTGGCGGCGGTGCGGTTCGACTTTTCGGGATGCGGCGAGAGCAGCCCACCTGCGGGCAGTGCGTTGATCGGTTCGAGGCTGCAGGATTTGAACGCGGTCATCGACCACATCGCCGGGGAGCCCTGGCTGCAGGGCGGAATCGGGCTCATGGGCTCGAGCCTTGGAGGCTATCTCTCCCTCCTTGCTGCAGGCGAAAGACCGGAAATCCGGGCAACCGTATGTTGGGCCACCCCATTCCATCTCAGAAGAATCCAGGCTGCCTTCGGTCATTCAGAAGAGCTGCGTCAGAAGTTCCCGCCTGGCTTCGAGGCGGGAAAGCCTCTCGATCTTTCAGAGCTTGGCAACCCCAAACGGGTTCTCGTGATTCACGGTCAGAAGGACGAAACCGTCCCGTGGACGGACGCGGAAAGCATTTACCTGCGGCTGGGAGAGCCCAGGCGGCTCATGCTTTTCGAGCCGGCCGACCATCGCTTTCTGGACGAGCCCTGCCGTGAGCTGGCCATTCGGGCGACTGTTGACTGGCTCATTCAGGAGGGCTTCAAGGGGAAGGGCCCCTGAGGTCGACCTGCGGCCAGCCTGTCGGCTGCCGTTTCCATTCAGCCGACCTGTGGCGCCGTGCGCGAAATATGTAATCATCGACCGTGGGCGTCGATCGTCATTCCCGCATGCTGTTCCTATGAAAAGCCGGGCACAACGTCACCCCCGCCAGGAACACGCGGGGATGACAACTGAAGGCCGTTCTCAAGGGGTGTGAGGTCAGGCATGCCAAAGCTCACGCTGATGGATGCAAAAGCAGCTTGACACTGCGTAGCCTGATTTGCTAGGGGTAGGGCACATTGAGCATATGGCGATCAGGTGCTGAAAAGCTCAAAAGGGAATCCCGTGTGATTCGGGAGCGGTCCCGCCGCTGTGAACGGGGACGAAATCCACACAAGCCACTGGGAAGCCGGGAAGGCGTGGAGAGTAGGGTGATCCGTGAGCCAGAAGACCTGCCTGAGCGTCGATGAGGGTGGTACGCGTACTTGCCGCCCGATTCAAGGGGTGAAGCTTCATCAGGGTGCAATCCTCAGGGCCGTCAGGTCCTGAGGTTTTTTTTTGGGGAAACGTGCACCTGGGTCCGCCACACCCATGCGTTTCCTCCTCATCGCGTTTGCTTCAAACCTTGTCTGCGTCCGGGAGTTTCTGCTCCCGGGCGCCCCTCCCCCCTCGAATGTCATGCCCCTCATCAATCCATTTTCAACCGCGGACTTTGAACGTATAGTCGTTGAGGTTGAAATACTGCATTTTTCACCGCAAAGGCGCAAAGGTCGCGAAGGGTCCATTTCTGTCTTTCTTTGCGTTCTTCGCGCCTTTGCGGTGAATCAAGAAAAGAAGGGAGCATCGATGAAAAGGGAAGAAGAACCTCCCAAACCCGCCATCCTGCTGGTGGCGTTCGGTACGAGCGTTCCCGAAGCTCAGTCAGCCTTCGACCGAATACAGGCCAAAGCCGTCGAGGCTTTTCCCGGGGAGGAGATCCGGTGGGCGTATACATCCGGATTCATTCGGGCGAAGCTGTCTCGGGAGGGAAGGATGCTCGATTCGCCGGAGGCCGCGCTCGCCAGGTTGAAGGACGAGGGCTTCTTAAACGTCGCCGTCCTCTCCCTCCACGTGTTCCCGGGCCAGGAGTTCCACGACCTTTACCGCACGGCGATGCTCTTCACGCAGATGGCCAAAGGCTTCCGAAGGGTCGTCGTGGCGAGGCCTCTCCTCTCCTCTTACGATGACCTGGTGCGGACGGCCAGGGCCCTGCTCCTGCAGATCCCTGGCCGGCGTCAGCCGGATGAGGCCGTTCTTTTCATGGGCCACGGCAATCAGAGGCATCCGGCGGACATGGTGTATGCGGCCATGAACCACGTGCTTTCGGACCTTTCGGAGCATGTTTACGTCGCCACGGTTCAGGGGAGGCCGAGCCTCGAGGATTTTCTCCCCAGGCTTCAGGCCGGGAAGTCGACCCGGGCCTGGCTGCTTCCCTTCATGACCGTTGCGGGCGAGCACGCGCGGAAAGACATGGCCGGCGACGGTCCTGACAGCTGGCGGTCGGTGCTGGCTCGAAACGGGATCGACTGCGAGGTTGAGTTGGCTGGAATCGCTGAAAACCCCGCCATTGTGGAGATCTGGCTGGATCACCTGAGGGATGCTCTGCGCCTCTTTGATGACGAGCGGGCGGGGACCGGTGGATTCGGGGGGGGCAGGGAGACGGTGAAAAGCAATGAATGAGAGAGCGGGGGCTTAGTTCAGACCCGTAGGGTGGGCACAGCTTCATCGTGCCCACCGAAACCGGCCATTGATTTGCGCCCGGCTCTACTTATACTCGTTCAGGCTGAGCTCTCACTTTTTTTGACTCGCGCAGAGACGCAGAGACGCAGAGAAATGCCGAGAATAGGAGGTCTTTACGTTCGTCCGGGTTTTGCGTGAGAATCGATGAAATCATCCTTAACCGGTATACAGCGACAAACCATTCCGGGTGGAATTCCAGCACACGGTGGGCAAGGGTTGCATCTTGCCCACCGTGGTTGCCGTGAAGCCCCGTTTTGGGGTGGGCAGCGCTAATGCTTTCACCCCCAAGGAAGTAAGCTAAGTACAGCGCGACACAAGAAAGTGTCCGAAAGCCCCGTTCGTCATCCCCGCGAAAGCGGGGAT